>DASUGI010000100.1:0-116696 GCA_036274115.1 Verrucomicrobiia bacterium | reverse complement strand
AAAGCCGGCGGCGTTAGCGTCCTCGACGGGCGATTTGTGCGGCTGTGAAATCACATTGCCCGCGCTGACGGCGGTGTTGTAATTGGTGAAAGTCCACGCGTCCACGTGCATGGACGGGTAAACCGAGTCCATGTCTGGCGGGCCGTGCCCTTCCGCCTCTGCCTGCCAGCCAGCCTTCCATTGCCAAAGGTTCACCGGGTTGTCCTTGTCGCCCATGCCGAGGAAACCGTATTTGCCGGAGAGCGAGAATTGGAGCGCGGCCGCGTCCTGGAAATCCTGCACGCGGATGGCAGTGTTCTGCGGCAACTCATCACGCCATTGCAGCAGCACGGCGAGTTTTTTTCCGTCAGTCACCGCGGAAACCGCCACGGCATAAATTTGATTTGGCTCGGGCCAGAGCGGATTCAAGGGCACTCGCACGGGATCGCGCATATCCCAGAATGCATCCATTGGATCGGTCGGAAGCCTGGTTACGCGCTGGACGTGGATATCGTTGTGCTCGGGCGCGAGCAGGTCGTTGACGGAAACGTCCGTGCGGCGGAGCGATTGAACGTAGTGCACCAGCGCCCAACGTTCGTCTGGCTTCAACTGATCTTCGCCGTACGGAATCATCGGCGTGCCGGGCAGACCGTTGTTGATGCGCAGATAAAGGTTGCGCCCGGTGGGGCCGCCCCGGAACAGGCCGGTATTGAAATCGCGCGGGCGCACCGGCAGCCCCGCGGTGTCTTTGAGCGTGGGAACTTGCGGCCCATCACCCGCACCCGTTTCGCCGTGGCAGAGGGCGCACTGCATCTTCTTGTATATTTCCCGGCCGAGTGTCAGCTCCGTCACCCCGGCGGCCGGCTCGGGTGGAACTTCAACGGGCTTCGCGAGCAATCCCGCGGCAGCGGCTTCTTCGAATCGGTTGATGACCTTGCCTGCCTGGTCCGTGTAAGCGGTGAGCTGTTTGACATACTGCACCACATCACGTCGTTCCTGCTCGGCGAGGTAGGCGAAACTCGGCATTGAACTGCCCGGCAAGCCTCGCGTGATGGACTGAAGCAAATCCTCATCCGTCGGCAACGCCTGGCCCGGAGTGGATTTGATCTTGAACTGCCCCGCGCTGAAGTTGCGGGGCCGGGGATACAACCACACGGATGCCGGCCCATTGCCGTCACCGTTCACCGCGTGACACGCCGCACAGTGCTGGTCGTACACCGTCTTGCCAACGTTTCCCGCGGCGCGGCTCGAAGCGGGATGAAAGAGAACCAATGAAATCAGAGCGCAAGCAGGGAGAGTGAGGCGCGGAATGTTCATTGCCCGCAGGTTGCCTCGGTTCGAAAGTCGATTCCTTGACTCAGGTCAAAGCTTTCGCGCGAGCGTCAGATAAATTAGCGTCAGAGAAACTCTCCATTAAATGCCTGCTACCGTGGCGAGTTTCCCAGCGAGCGCGCGTTGCGGAGAGCCGGCGAGCAATCTCAGCAGAAAACTCCGGACAAAAAAGTGCCGCCGCCAATCAGTTCAACGATATCCCCCGTCGCACGTAAGTCGGCAGGTCGAGGTCTTCACCCTTGTGAATCGTCGGTTCGCTCTTATCGAAGCGGCCTTTATTCACGATGTCCAAGGGCAACGTCGTCTGCTTCATGCGCGGACCGGTCTTGCGAGCGCGAGGGGACCTCCCGGTTTGTTTGGCCAGAAGCTGCTCGCGCTGTTCCGCCGTCAGTGCCGGCGCGGGCGGAACCAGGCGGGCACTCGGGCGCTCCGGTTTGCTCGGATGAATCAATTCGGATTCGAACTCCGGCGCGGGCAGTTCCGCTTCAGTGGTTTTTGGCTGGGTCGCCTTCGACGTGTCATGCTTGCGACGACGGGTCGCGATCAGGGTCACCGCGAGCCGGTCGCGAAACGTTTCATCCACCGCTGCCCCCATGATCACTTTGGCGTTTGGGCATTGCGACGTGATATCCTCCATCACGCGATTCACCTCGGCCATCGACAGGTCCGGCCCGCCCATCACGCTGACCAACACCGTTTCCGCCTGCTTCAACGCCGCCCCGCCATCCAACAACGGATGCGCCGGAAGTTTCTCCAGCACGTCGCGGGCGCGGGTCGTTCCCGAAGCTTCCAACGCAGCGAAATAGCTTTCGCCCTGTTGCTCGCGTAAAACTGCGCAAAGTTCATCGAAGTGAATTTCAATCAAACCGCGGTACCTCAACAATCGCCAGACCCCGCGCATGCCTTCGATCAACACTTTGGCCGACGCGCCAAACGTCTCCGCGAAGCCGCAGTTTTCTTCCAACAGTTTCGCCGCCTTCTGATGCGGCAGGCAAATGACGCCATCAGCCACGTTGCACAGTTGATCAAGTCCAATCTGCGCCAGGCGCTGGCGCTGGTTGCCTTCGCAGTTGAACGGGAGCGTAACAAACGCGAGCACCAATGCCCCGCTCTCGCGCGCGGCTCGCGCAATCACCGGACTCGCGCCAGAACCGGCGCCACCGCCCAGCCCAGCGACGAGCATCACGACTTCCGCACCGGAGCACGCATTCTTCAATGCTTCGAAGTTTTCTTCGGCCAACTCGCGACCGCGCTCGGGATCACCCCCCGTGCCCATGCCACGAAGCAGTTTGGATTCGAGCCGAACCAACTCAGCTCGGCTGGTCGGGACGGAGCCGTCGGCGTTGATCGCGACAAATGTTGCGTCGGGGAAATCTTCCCCGGCGAGGGATTCAACCATGGTCACGCCCGCGGTGCCCACGCCCATGATGGTGACGGCACGCCGCTTGGTTTGGCCGGCCGCTGAATTTGGAGAGGTCATTTCAGTTCCCATGGTTACGTGCGGCTATCGCGGCAGCAGTTTGCTGAAGACGCTCTTGAGGTTTTGCGCCAGTGAGGGCCGCGCATCGCGTTTGCACTTAAACGAACCGAATTTCACGAGGCCAATCGGTGTAGCGAATTCAGGTTGATCCAGCGTGGATTTAAGACCATTCACTGAAGTGGTTTTCCCGATCGTCACCGGCAAGTCAAGCACCTGCGACGCGAGTTGAATTACGCCAGGAATGCGCGCACAGCCTCCGCAGAGAAAGGCCCCGGCGCGAAGATATCCCAGGAGCCCGGCCTGTTCCAAATCCTGCGCGATCAACTGAAAGATTTCCTCCAGGCGCAGCGACATGATGCGATGCAGGTGCTCGACATTCACCGCATTGAGCGGCAAGCCGAGTTCGCTCGTCACTTTTAGCGTGCGGCCTTTGACGGCATCTTCCACGACCGCCGATCCGTTCTCGATTTTGAGTTGCTCGGCGCGACCGAGCGGGACTTTCAACCCAAAGGCAAGGTCGTTGGAAACATGATCGCCACCCACCGCCAGCACGCCGGTGTGCTTGATGACCCCACCGGAATACACGACGTAATCGGTCGTGCCGCCCCCGATGTCAATGACCAGCGCGCCCAGTTCCTTTTGCGCGGGCGAAAGCACCGCGAGCGACGACGCCAGGCCATTGAACACCACCTCGTCCACCTCCAACTGAATCCCCCGCACCGCGCGAATGGCGTTCTGCAAACGATTCAAGTGACCGTGCACCACGTGCACGTCCACTTCCAGCCGCGCCCCCAGCATCCCCACCGGATCGGTCACTCCAACGTGACCATCCACGAGGAAGTGTTGTCGGATGGCGTGGAGCACGCTGTTGTCCGCCGGCAAATTGATCGCTTTGGCGTTCTTCACCACGTCCTGCACGTCTTCTTCGGAAATCTCACGATCCGCCGAGACCACCGGGTGCACGCCACGATTATTGAAACCGCGAATGTGGCCACCGGTGACGCCGAGATACACACTGCGGATTTCCACATCGGCCATCTGCTCGGCCTCAACGATGGCGTGACGCACGTCCTCCTCGATCACCCGGGCGTCAACAATTTCGCCTTTGCGCACGCCGCGGGAGCGCGCCTGACCCAGACCGACAATGTTGAGCGAGCCTTCGTCATTCATTTCGCCAACCACGGCGCAAACTTTCGACGTGCCGATTTCGAGGCCGACAATGATGGAAGCGGAATCAAACATTGCGTTTCCTGGTGCGGGTGGTTTTCGGTGGCTTGGCTGGCGCCGGGGAAAACGTGGCTTCGAGCCAGCGGATGGGGACGTTGTTGGAAACGGCCAGATCGATCGATGCCACGTTCCGTTTCAGCCGCATTCCCAAATCGTGAATTTCGCGCCAGCGCCGCAATTGATGCTCCAGATCATTAAGCCCAAAGGTTATCTCGCTGCCCTGTCCGGTGTGCACCACGAGCACATCAGGCGAAGTCGCGTCGATGCGGCGCAGATCCACCAGGCCCGCCATGGGGGAAAGGGCGAACAGTGAAATCAAATTCAACGCCGCGGTGGTTTGCGGGGTCCGGATCTGGCGACCCGGCACCAGCTCGTTTTGATTGAGGCAACTGAGAATGGGCAAGGCATCATCCGTCTGCACGAAGGGAACGACCCGCTGTCTGGGATCGACCGGCACCATCACAAAGCCATCCGCATCGACGTGATAAACCACATGCTCCATGACGCCGTTCGTGCCCGTCCGTAGCGGAGTGACCTGGGCGATGGCTTCCCGTTCGGTCACGCGGATGCGCAAGGTCCCGGGAAGGATTCGCTCAATGGAAACCGTGCCGACGGCCGGCACCATTTCCAGGTCGCGCTTGACGCGCGCCAGATCCAGGGCGAGCAAATTCTCGCCGATTTTTACATTGGCCCAGCGCCGCAACTGGTCGGGGGTGATCAGGCCGGTGTTCTGCACCTCGACCTGTTTGATAGCAAAAGCCTGGTTTTCATAGACGAGCTTGTTCAAGGCCCAGCCGCCCGTCCGCCAAAGCACGTAGGCGCCGAATAACGTTCCAAACAGAACGCCAAAGGCCAACACCGCGAGGCGCATCCGCGACTTGCGTACCTGGTCGGAACGCAACTTCACGTCCAACACATGAATGCGATTCAGCCGACGATTTTTTTGCTTTCGCTCAAACATTTATTTTCGCCTCAATGCCAGGTCCACCATGCGCTGACATAATTCCGGATAGCCTATCCCGGCCGCCGCGGCCGCCTTGGGCAACAAACTGGTTTCCGTCATGCCGGGCAGCGTGTTTACCTCCAGGACCACCGGCTCACCATTGGCACGCACCATGACGTCCACGCGCGCATAATCCCGTCCGCCAATCGCGCGGAAAGCGCCCAGCGCCACTTCCTGCACCCGGCGCGTTGTCGTCTCATCCAATGGTGCGGGACAAAAATACTCCGTGGCACCCACGCTGTATTTCGTGCGATAGTCATACACGCCCGACCGTGGGCGCACTTCCACAATGGGCAAGGCACGGTCGCCCAGAATACCCACGGTGCATTCGCGGCCGACAATTTTCTCTTCCATCAAAACTTCCGTGTCGTGACGCAGCGACTCCGCCAACGCTCCGGGCCATTGCTCCACCCGCTCCACAAATTGCAGCCCGACGCTCGAACCCTGGCGCACCGGCTTGAGCACCACCGGCGGATTCCAACCCATCGGCCACGGCGTTTTGGCGGATTCCAGCACCAGCGACCGCGCCGTGGAAACTCCCGCCGCCGCGCAACGTTGCTTCGTCAGCGCCTTGTCAAACCCAATCCGGCTCGCCGCGGAATCGCAGCCGGTGTACGGCACGCGCAGTTTTTCCAACTCCGCCTGCACGGTACCGTCCTCACCATACGTGCCGTGCAAAGCGAGAAAGACAACTTCCGTTCCCGGCGCCAACCGCCACCCGGGCTCTTTGGGGTCCATTTCGGAAACATCATGGCCCAGCGAACGCAGCGCCGCCGCGACCGACACCCCGGAGCGCAACGAGACTTCGCGCTCCGCACTCGGCCCGCCCAGCATGACCGTGATTTTCAGTTTCGGCGTCATGACCCTTTAATCCTCGCCGACAATTTCCACTTCGGTTTGCAGTTCGATCCCGCGCTCTGCTTTGGCTCGCGCTCGGATTTGTTCAAGCAACGTCAAAACGTCGCGCGCTGTTGCCGTTCCGTCGTTGACAATAAAGTTTCCATGTTCGAGCGAAACCATCGCCCCGCCCACGCGCAATCCTTTCAAGCCAAGTTCATCAATCAACTTGCCCGCGGGAACGGTCACGGGGTTTTTGAAGCAACATCCCGCGCTCGGCGCCGCGGGTTGCGAGGTCCAGCGTTTGGCGCTGAACGCATTCATCCGCTGCTCCACTGCATCACGGGTCGCGCGACGGCACCGGAACACCGCGCCCAGCGCGATGTGATCCTTCAACAAAGGGCAGCAGCGGTATTCCACTTCCACTTCACCCACCTTCAGATCACGCGCATTGCCTCCGTGATCCATGACGCGAATGGATTCAACGGCGTCGAAGGTTGCCCCGCCCATGGCTCCCGCGTTCATGCGGAGCGCGCCGCCGACACTGCCGGGAATTCCTTCGAGGAACTCGACGCCAGTCAACCCGGCCCGTTTCGCCTCGACGGCCACTTGCTTCAGCTTTGCGCCCGCCCCGCAGTGCAGCCGTTCGTTAACGATCGCAACGCCGCTGAACACGGGATGGGACAGGCAAATGACCAGTCCACGAATCCCGCCATCGCGCACCAGCAGGTTGGAGCCGCGGCCCAGCAGAAAAAACTTAACGTCGTGGGCGGCGCAGAATTTGAGTCCTTGCGCCAGATCCGCTTCCGATGCGGGCTCAAAATAAATTGCCGCCGAACCGCCCACCCGCAGGGTGGTGCGCCGGGCCAGCGGTTCATTGCGCCGGACGACGGCGGCTGACGAGACGCACTTCGCCAGTTCGTTTGCCAGCGAATCGCGATCCGGTGTCGTTCGTTCCATGATAACAGCGCCGGGGTTCATGATAGCGTTGAAGTCACCAATGGGACGCGCGGTTTGGCCGGAGCATGTGCCGCGAGGCTCGCATCAACCCCGGCCTGGGGCATGCGGAGGATTCGCAAGATGTTCTCCGCCACCTGCTCCGCCGCTTGTGGCGCGTGCCAGCGCGCCAGCGCCAGTTTCATTCGGTCCCGTTCGCACGGGTCCTCAACCAGCCCACGCAACGCACTGGAAACCTTCTCCGGTGTAGCATCGCGCTGCTCCAGCAATTCTGCCGCCCCGGTTTCCTCAAAGGCGCGGGCGTTATGAAACTGATGATTGTCCGCCGCCGCGGGAAACGGCACGAGCAATGAAGGAAGCCGTACGGCCGCCAGTTCTGCCAAAGATGACGCACCGGCGCGACTGATACACGCCGTTGCCGCGCCCAATGCCAGATCCATTCCGGCCAAAAACGGGTGCACCACAGCTTTCAAGCCATGTCGCGAGTAGACCTGTTTCACCCGGTCGACATCGTTCGGACCGGTGAGATGCAACCATTGCCATTGGAGCGAATGTCGAACCAGGGTGGGCAAGGTATCGAGCACCATCTGATTGAGTCCGCTGGCTCCTTGACTGCCACCAGTAACCAGCACCACGGGCCGGGCCGGATCGAGCCCCAACGCAGTGCGGCAGGCGGCGGCTTCACGCGCTTGAAATTGAGGGCGAACGGGTGTGCCGGTGACCAGCACTTCGCGCGCGGCCAGGCGTGATTCGGTTTGTGGAAAACCAACAAAAGCGCAATCCACCAGGCGAGCCAGCCAACGATTGGCCCGTCCCGGAATGGTGTTCGACTCGTGGAGAAAAGTTTTCGTCCTTCCGCTGCGGGCGGCCAGCACGGGCGGAGCACTGGTGAATCCACCCATCGCCAGCACCGCGTCCGGGCGACGGGTCCGAAAGAGTCGGCGGGACGTTTGCCATGATTTCCAGAAACCGCGCAGAAAAGCCAGCCGACTGCCTCGTTGGAGGGCGACGGCCGGGAGGGTAACAATTTCAAGTCCGCGCGCCGACCTGACGGCCTGTTGGTCGACTTCTTTGGGGGAGATTAAAACGGTGACCGAACAATTGCGGCTTAACAACTGTTCCGCCACGGCCAGTCCCGGGAACAGGTGACCGCCCGTTCCGCCGCACGCAATTGCGACGCTGGGGTGTGGTGCGCTCGTGGACATCATGAAGTCTGAGTGGAGGGCAATTCGCCGGCCGCAAACGGGTTGATGGTCTTTACTTCTCCTTCGCGCGCCTGCCGCGCAACACTCAACAGCAATCCAATACATCCCAACATGGCGAGCAAGCTCGAGCCGCCGTAACTGATGAAGGGCAAAGCCAGGCCCTTGTTTGGGAGAGCGCTGGTCACGACGCCAATGTTGATGAACGCTTGCAGACCGATTAGAAAGGTAATGCCCGTGGCCAGCATCGTGCCGAAGGTATCTCGCGCGTGAGTGGCGATGTAAACGCCACAAATCACAATCAACACAAATCCAATGATGACTCCCACGGTGGCCATCAAACCGAGTTCTTCACCAATGATCGAAAGGATAAAATCCGTGTGATGCTCCGGCACAAAGCCAAGTTTCTGTCGACCATTGCCCAGCCCCAAACCGAACCAGCCGCCGGAACCCAATGCGATCATCGCCTGGTCCGCCTGGTAACCCACCCCTTGCTTGGTGGCTTCCGGAGCGAGCCAGCTCAAGATCCGGCCGCGGCGCACCGGGTCATGCCAGAGCGAAAAGGCCAGTCCCACCATGGCCAATACGATTGTTGGAACGATGTAACGCCATTGCACCCCCGCAACCAGCAACATCGTACCCGCCACCGCCGCCAGCAAAACGGTAGTCCCGCGATCCGGTTCAACGAAGATCAAACCCAAGGGAAGGCCAATAATGATCGCGGGAAATACCAGCCCGCGCAGCCACGTATGCATTTGACGCTGATTCCGCTCGCAATACCAGGCGAGCATGATGATGAGAGTCACTTTTGCCAGTTCCGACGGTTGAAAGCTTACTCCACCCAGATTGAACCAGCGCCACGCACCGTTGACGGGTTTGCATAAGTACGGAATGGGGAGCTTCAGCAGCGCACCCACGGCCAACGGAGCCAGCAGGACGATGGTGACTCCGAACAAAGGCCACGCGAACTTTCGCAGTAACCTATAGTCAAGGGATGCCGCCACGGCACACGCAACCAGCCCCAACGCGCACCACATTGCTTGCGCTTTCAACAGATTCGCCCCGACCACGTTGACCCGGGTTTTGTCTGTTTTGTCCGGCATGTTCATGCTCGCACTGTACAGCATCACCAAACCCAGCATCAGCAGGGCCGCAACACAGGTAGCGAGCGTGGTAATCGCGAATTTCATTCACCCGGCAACCGCTGCGTCGAGGTTACGCGCCGGTCGCCTCAAGTTGCTTGGTTCACGACTTCGGGATCTTCAGCTTCTGTCCAACTTTGATCCGCGTGTCAACCAGGCCGTTGGCCGTCTGGATCGCTTTGACCGAAGTGCGAAACTGCGTTGCGATCGCGCCCAGAGTATCGCCGGATTTCACCGTATAAATTGTCTCTCCGGTCGCCGTGTCCACCACGGGCGCGGCGCTGGGCGTTGCAACGGTTGGCGCCGGGATGACGATCTTCTTCCCGATTTGCAGCTTTGCCGGATCAACGCTCGGATTCGCCGTCTGCAGCGCTTTGACCGTCACACCAAACTTCGGCGCGATCGTCGAGTACATGTCACCCTTTTGAATGGTGTATTCCTGAGTGGTAGCCACGGGCGGCGGAGGCGTTGCCGTTACCGAATCAATGGCCGGCGTCGGCGGCAACTGTACCACCGTGTTGGTCTCCACCGGGGGCAACAGATTCGTATCCACCGTGTCGATGGGTGGCGGATTGGTTTCGCTATAGACCGGAATCAGCTCGGCCTCCTGCTGAGGTTGCTCCCGTTTGCAGCCTTGCATCAACAGCACCAACAACACCGCCACGTTTATGCCCAGAGCACAGAAGATCTTGATCTTAAGACTGGACCGACTTTTGTTTTGCTGCTCCAAATTGGAGCCCTGCGGAATAAATGGACTCGGACTATTCATTGTTCTTGGCGCGTATCGCGTCCTTTCATAGAGGTTTGGTTTCTAACTTTTTGCCTCGGGCTTTTCCCTCAAAAAAGCCCGCCGCAAATCTTTTCCACTCCCACACCGGCCGAAAGCTGCTCGCACAACTCGACGGATTTTGCCGTCTATCTTGGGGCTGCTCTTTCACACACCCCTACTAATTGATTTAATTCCAGCTCAAATGCTTACACCCGAAAATCCTGCAGTTTCGAAAAGAGTTCGAAGCTTGAACCAACGGGTGAAAAACTGAGCGCCACTCCCACTCGCGGCATCCCACGCCGCTCTGGAAAATTTTTTAACAACGAATCGCCGTGCTTGCAAGGAGTAAAGCAAGGTTTTCATTTTCATTTTTAGCAAAAAACGATGCATATCACGCGTCCGTTCCGCTCATCGAATCTTCAAAGTGCTCAGCGCGACCACGGCAAACAACACGCACAAAATGTAGAACCGCATGACCACCTGCGATTCATACCAGCCCTTCTTTTCGAAATGATGATGAATGGGCGCCATCAAAAAGACTCGTCGCCCTTCCCCGTAGCGATTGCGGGTGTACTTGAACCAGCCTTTTTGAATCACAACCGAACCCGCTTCCATGACGAACACGCCGCCGGCAATCACCAGGGCAAACGGTTGATGAATCAACACCGCAATCAGCCCCAACGCCCCACCCAATGGAAGCGACCCGGTGTCTCCCATGAACACCTGTGCCGGGTGACAATTGAACCAAAGAAACCCCATGCCCGCCCCGAGTATGGCAGCGCAAAACACGGTCAACTCCCCCGCCCCGTTCACATACGGGATTTGGAGATACGTGGCGTATCGGAAATTGCTCGCCAGATACGTCAGCACCAGAAACACGGTCGCAGTAATCAGCGTACAACCAATGGCCAGACCGTCCAGACCGTCGGTCAGGTTCACCGCATTCGAAAAGCCCACAATCGTCAACACGGTAATGGCCAGGCCCAGGACGACACCCACCGCGCCGAGTTGAACGGGATACTTGTAGAAGGGCAACATCAGCGTGCTGACGAGATTGCTGCGAATCACTTCGGTCATTTCGGCGAATCGAAGTTCGCTCGTCATCGGCAGTTTCCAGAGATAAATCGCTACGAACGCCGCAACCCCGAATTGCACCCACAACTTCACATGGGGCGGCGCGCCCCCGCCGTGCTGCTTTACAATCTTGGCGTAATCGTCGTAAAAACCCAGGCCGGTCAACACCAGCACCGTCAGCAAGGTCAATTCGACGAGCGAGTTCCATTGCGCCCAAAGAATCATCGTGAGGTTCAACACCAGAACAATCATGATGCCCCCCATCGTGGGCGTCCCTTTCTTGCTCAGAATGCGTGCTTTCAAATCGCCACCCGCTTCCGCGCGATCCTGGTATTCCTGCCCGAATTTCAACTCCTTCAACCAGGCGATCACCCGGGGTCCCAGCCACCAACTGAGCAACAATGCCGTGACCGCGGCGCCCGCCGCGCGAAACGTGATGTAGCGGAACAGCCGCATCCACGAGACGTATCCCGCCCACGACGCGCCTTCGGACGAATCCAAAATTGCCTGACTCAGGTAGAACAGCATTCAATTTCAATTCTTCTTACCAGGGTCTCCCGCCCGCAGCGCCTGGGTAATGCGTTCCAACCGCGACGCGCGTGACGCCTTGAGCAACACCGTGTCACCCGCTTTCAAGAAGGATTTCAACGCGGGCACGGCGGCTTCCACTTCGGCAAGTTCAATCACGCGAGTCAATCCCGCCTGACGCGCCGCCGCCGCCATCACGCCGGCCATTTTGCCCACCGCGATCAATTGGCCCACGCCCAATTCGGCGGCGCGGCGACCCACTTCGGCATGCGCGCTTTCACTGTGTTCACCCAATTCGCCCATGTCTCCCAGCACCGCCACCCGGCGGCCTTTGCAGGGCAACTCCTGCAACACCTGCAATGCCGCGATCATGGAGTCGGCATTGGCGTTATAGGCATCATCCAGCACGCGCACGCCGCTCCATTCCCAAACCTGCAGCCGCATCTTTGCCGGCTGACATTCCGCAAGACCTCGTTCCATTTCATCACCTTTCAATCCAAGTTCCGCGCCGATTGCCAACGCGAACAACGAGTTCGCAACCTGATGGCGACCGAGCAAATTGATCCGATACTGACGATCGAACTCCGCGCGCGGCGATTTGACCCGAAACGTCATCCCTTGCGGCTCCAATCTGAAATCCAGCGCGCGCCAATCATTGCCTTCCCCGAACCCGACGCGCACCACCTGCGCGCGACTCCGGCCGGCCAAGTCATTTGTCCACTCGTTATCGCCGTTCAGAAACAACGTTCCCTTCGTTGGCAGCACTTCGGCCAGCATTCCCTCTTCCGCCACCACACCCTTGAGGTCGCCAAAAAATTCCAGATGTTCGCGCCCGATGTTCGTGATCACGCCCAATTGCGGCTGAATCATCTGCAGCAGCGGCTGCAGCTCGCCGGGATGATTCGTTCCCACCTCGAGCACCGCCACCTGATGCGAGTTGTCCAGTCGCAACAAAGTCGCCGGCACACCGACGTCATTGTTGAAACTCGCCTCGCTCCACAGAGCGGCGAATTTCTGTTTCAACACGGTCGCGATAAGTTCTTTCGTGCTCGTCTTGCCGTTCGAACCACCCACCGCAATCATCGGCAGGGAAAAGTCCTCTCGATAGCGCTTCGCCAGCTGGCCAAACGCCTTTCGCGTATTGTCCACCTGAACGACGGCACAGGCGGGCAAAGGATCAATTTTGCGTCCGCGCTCGACCACCACTGCGGCGACACCCTTTTGCGTCACCTCGCCAAGGAAGTCATGTCCCTCGAATCGCTCGCCCGACAGCGCGATGAACAAATCCCCCCTTTGCGCCGAGCGCGAGTCGGTGTTCACGCGCTGGAACGGCGTCGCCAGCGAGCCCCTGATCAGTTCGCCGCCGCAAGCCGACACCACAAATGCCAAATCCCTGGTTTCCACTTTTCACTTTAACGCAAAGGTGGCCGTCACCACGGCCGTGATGGTTTTGTCCAGCGAGGATGTATCGTTCATCCCCTCCCAACTGGTTTGCCCGCTGTAAATGGGCGCAATCTGAATCACGCCCATATCCGCCGTTTGCAGTCCGCCAATCCCGCGCCCGCCCTGCGTCGCAATTTGTTCCGCGCGGGCCCGCGCATCTTTCGTTGCCTCCGCGAGCATCTCAACTTTTGCCTCGCCCGCTTTGGTGTAAATGAACTCCGGTGTCTGCGTGGTAAAGAGCACCCCTCGTTGCACCAGCGCCACCGCATCGCGGTCCAACAAAGCCACTAAATCCACGTCCGGCGATTCGACTCGCACGGCCCGGGTAAGCCGGTAACCAAGGATCTGCGGCTGCGTTAAACCATTGCTGTCCGTCAGGCTGCCTTTGATCTCTTCGATGTTAATCGGCGTAAACGCGACGTTCGTCAGGCTGCGGCTGGCAATGAACTCACCAACCTTGTCGGCATCACTTTTCAACTGCTGTTGTGCGTCCAACAACCGTGCGGCCTGCGTCGTGAACGATCCTTTCCACACCATCAGGTCCGCGCGGACGTTCTTCCTGGCCGAACCCTTGACCGTGATGGACTGCGCCGTCTTCACCTTGAACCACGCCGTCGTCGCCACGCACGCGGACAAAACCAGGCCCGCGGCCAGAAACAACCCGGCCACCATCCCCAGCAAATGTGGTTTGCCCGCTCCGTTCATGTCATCGTATACTGCCATCCGCTCCACGACCATTCCGGCAACCGCCGCGCCGCGATCGCGTCGACCGGTCGAGCGGATCGCTTCGAGCGAATTCTCACCGTGCTGCGTGCGCCGTCGCCTCGCAATGGAGACGAGCGCTTGCGCGACGGACCCTCCTGCGTCAATGCTGCCACGAACAACCGATGGGAGATACCATGTGGGTTCATAGGGTTATGGGGTTCGGGTTTTCGCAACGACCGTTTTAGCCGTGCGCACTGCAGGCAATTCATTCGTCGGCTTGGCCGGTTGCAACGAAGTATTCTCAACATCCGGACGGATGTTGAGGTAGTTGGCAACGCTCTCCGCCACTTTGTGGAATATCGGTGCGGCTACTTGTCCGCCGTAGTACCCGCCCTTCGGTTCATCCAAAACTATCGAGATGCAAACTTCTGGATTGTCCGCCGGGAAAAAGCCAATGAATGAGGAGACGTATTTCCCAGGCAAGTACCCGCCACGACCGGCCTTCTGCGCCGTCCCGGTCTTCCCCGCGACTACATAGTTGGTCAACGCGGCTTTCGTCGCGGTACCATCGGAAGTCACGACGGTCTTCAGGGTTTGCACCATCTGCCGTGCCGTCGTTTCGCTGACAACTTGTCGCACGCTTTGAGGCTGGTACTCGGCCACCACATGGCCTTCCTGATCCACCAACCGGCTGACCAGCATCGGCCGCATCAACCAACCCTTGTTCGCAATGGCGCTCATCGCCATCACCATCTGCAAGCGCGTCACCGCCACGCCCTGACCCATCGGAATCTGCGCGATGCTGACCTTGCTCCATTTGCGCGTCGGATGAAGAATGCCCCGTGATTCACTCGGCAACTGAATCCCCGTGGGCATTCCAAATCCATACTCGCACAGGTACTCGTACAGCCGCTTCTCCCCCATCTTGATGCCGATTTTCGCCGAGCCAATGTTGGATGACTTGGTGATGATGCCCTCAACCGTAAGATTCTCGTAACCGCCGTCATGGTCGTGGAGCGGACGACCCGCAAACCAGAATTTGCCTCGCTCGCAATAGAACACATCCTTGAGACTCACGGTGCCATCGTTCAGTGCTCCGGAAACAACGACAATTTTGAACGTCGAGCCGGGTTCATCCACGTCGGTGATGATCCGGTTGCGGCGCAGCTCGGGATCGCGGGGCACCTGGTTTGGGTCAAAGCTCGGCAACGACGCCATTGCCAGGATTTCACCCGTGCGCGGGCGAATGATGATTCCGGAGATATTTTCCGGCGAACTCTTTTGCAACCCTTCGGCCAGCACCGTTTCCAGGATGTGTTGCACCACCGAGTCAATGGTCAGCACCACGTTTAACCCGTCTTTGGCGGGCACGTCCTGATCACGCAAGGCGAGTACTTCAGCCTTCCTTTTATCCGTTTCGGTCACCCGCCAACCGGGCACCCCGGAGAGCCCGTCGTTGTACGTCCGCTCGATTCCATCCATTCCGGCGAGCTGGCCAAAATTGATGGAATTGGTGTCTCCATCCCGGCCCACAAACCCCAGCACATGTGCCGCGAGCGAACCTTGTGGATAAACGCGCACCTGGTCATTTACCGGGTCGGCAAAGACGGAATTACGAATCCCGTTATAATACGTGCGCTCCTTGCTCGGGAGTTTCTTTTCATCCACCCCGAAAATGAGATTTGTCATCGCCGCCCGCACTTTCGCCCAGGTCTCGATTGGAACCTTGTTCTTGAGCACCACATATTGGTCGACCACGACTTTCCCGGCGCCGTTGGTGAAGGTCCGGGGCAACAGCTTTTCGTAAACCTCCGTCTCCTTCAGTTCGAGCAGAGGTGCAATCGCCCGGGCCACTTCCGCCTGACGATTGCCAACCAACGAAGGGTCGGCGCACACGGTTTTGACCACGCGGCTGGAAGCCAGCAGATTCCCGCGCGCGTCCAAAATATCCCCGCGAAGTGGCGGAATGCGAATGCGCCACTCCGTATTCCGCTGCGCCCTGACTCGAAACTCCTCATGCCGCACCACTTGCAAGTCCACCATCCGGAAGGCCAGCAAAGCAAAGGCCCCGCTCAAGAGCGCGGTTAGAAACAACAGTCGCCGAAATTGCAGTCGCTTTGCCATTTTGAAAATCACCAGCCGCCCATGGCGATCGGTTCCTCATCCGACAGCGTCACGGGCGGTGGCTAAAATTTTATTCCACTCGCCATCACGGACCCAGTCCGCGTTTGGTTTCTTCCGGTATTCCGCCTGCCGCCCGCGCTGGTCGGTTCCTCACGACCGCGACACGGGCGGCGGCGAAAATCAATGCATGGCCAATCCCGCCCGCGCTGCCGGGCTGGCGTTTGCCGGCACACTTTCAGCCACCGACCGGTTTACCGGTTCGGGAAGCTGATACACCTGGTTGGGCTGCGGCATCACCAGACCCAGCTTCAACTTCTGCAACCGCTCGGTCAGTTGGGCCGGGGACCGCAGGGTCGCAAGGTGACCGCGTAACTTCTTGTTTTGAATGTTCAACTCACGCAGTTGCTGCTCCCGTTTCGTGACCTGGCGTCCCAACTCATCAATCTGGCTCTTTTGCCAGACATAGCCCACGGCCGCCCCCCCAATCAGCAGACACGTGAGAAAGGCCTTCAGCGCCGGCCCAAACCGGACTGCCACCGATTCATTCTTGCGGTTCTTTGCCATTCAAAGCTTCTCCATCACTCGCAACTGCGCGCTGCGACTTCGCGGGTTCGCCGCCAGCTCCGCTTCGCTGGGCACAATCGCCTTGCGATTCACCAGTCGCAGGTCGGGCGCGCGCGGAACTCGGAGCTCGGGCACGTCGGTCCCTGCAAACGTGTAATCCCGCGCACGCGCACGCCCGAAATGCTTCACCAAACGGTCTTCCAACGAATGAAACGTAATCACCGCCAGTCGCCCGCCTGGTTTCAAAATCTTTAACGCCCCTTCCAATCCCCGCTCCAGCGATCCCATCTCGTCGTTCACCGCGATCCGCAACGCTTGAAACACCCGCGTCGCCGGATGCGTCTTCCGTCCCTGCCGTGGCGACAAGCGCTCAATCAACTCCGCCAACTGCCGCGTCGTCTTGAACGGCGTTTGCAGCCGGTCATGCACCATCGCCTTCGCAAACCGCCTCGACTCGCGCTCGTCACCGTATTCCCAAAAAATCCTCGCCAGCTCATCCGCGCTGGCCGTGTTCACCACATCCGCCGCCGTTTGCGGCTGCCGTTGATCCATTCGCATGTCGAGCGGACCGTCGTTCTGAAAACTGAATCCGCGCTCCGCCACGTCTAACTGCGGCGAACTCACCCCCAAATCCAACAACACCCCATTGCAACTCGCGGGCGGTATCCATTCACTCAACTCGTCAAAGTTCCCGCGCCGGATTTCAAACCGCCCCGCGAACTCAGCGAGCCGAGCTCGCGCCGCCTCCACCGCGTCGCCATCGCGATCGCAACCATAAAGCCATCCAGTCGGCGAACTCGCGGCCAACACCGCCACTGCGTGACCCGCTCGTCCGATGGTCCCGTCCACGTAATGCCCGCCCGGCTTCGGCTTCAGCGCGTCCAACACCTCCGCCCTCATCACCGGCTTGTGGACGAAGTCGGGCACTGCGCATGCACTCCTCAGTTTGCCCGAGTCCCACCGCCGAACACGCGCGACGCCAGACTTTGCCACGCGGCACCCGGACGCGTTTCGTTCCGCACCACTTCGAGGTCCGCATGCGTCAGATCGGGGCGCACTACTTTGACCTTGTCCAACGAAAGCTCACCTTGCACCGGCTGTTTTCCGAATCGGGGAATCGACGGCAACTGCGGCCGGCCGATCGCCGAAAAGGGATTATGATCCAAACACCACAGCGCCGCTCGCTTTAAGACCTCTCCCGCCCGGGACAAAACCGCGGCGATTCTTTGTTTCAGCGTAACGACGGAAACAACGGCGCCCCGCTCCTCCAACGTCGCTGCCTGAGACGTGGATTCTTCCGCCGTTGCTTCCGCCGCAAAGGGATTTTTTGGCGAAATGAATTGCGGCAACCGGACATGGTCGCGCATCTGGTAACGCCCAGAGACGCTTCCACTCACCATGCTTTTTCCTGAGGCCAGTAGTCGTGCAAATTTCATTTTCATTCCATAAGTTTGAATGCTTCCTGCGCCAACACCGCATCCGCGGCTTTCACCTTCTCGTACCGCGCCGGATCCCAAATCTCAAAACGATCAAGCAATCCAACGAGCACTGCCTCGCTCTCGATGTTCGCCGCTCGCGCCATTTCTTCCGGCACACAAATTCTTCCCGCACCATCCAAAGCCACCTGCGTCGACTCCGCGCCGATGATGCGTTTCAAAATCGTCTTGTTCCGATCATCGTTCGGCATCGCATCGAGTGACGCCATCAACTCCGCCATTTCCTTCGGAGGCAACACGCGCAAACACGGTCCCTCCGAGCGCTGCGGCCAAACGATCAAAGTGAACTGCACCTTCGCGTCCTTCGCCCGCCACATGGATGGAATCTGAATACGCCGCTTCTCATCCACTCCATGCCGGTACACAGAGTTGTAAATCGGTGAAATTGGAACATCGGTCGCCACTTTATTCACACGGCCCGTCCAAGCGCCCCAACTTGCCACATTTTGCCCCACGCCACGCCACTGTTAAACACCGTTCTCCATTTTGTGTCAACAGCATTCCCGGAGTTTTATTTGCGAGTTATTCACAAGTTGATGAGCTGCGTGTGAATTGTTGTCGCGGAGGCAAGAGCGGCTTTCAATTCAGAGCCCCACCTGTGGTGGCTTGCTCAACGACACCACTCTGGATTGAGGTCAAAACACGCTGGGCAAGTGCAGCGCCGTCGCTAACCTGTTTCGAGTTGATGCGCACCGCTGATTTTCACTTTGAACTGCCGCCTGAATTGATCGCCCAGCACCCGGCTGCAAAACGCGACCAGGCGCGACTGCTGGTGCTGCATCGCCTCGAAAAGCGGGTGGAGCATCGGCAATTTCGAGATGTGCTGGACTACTTCCAACCAGGCGACGTGCTCGTGCTCAACAACTCACGCGTGATTCGCGCCAGGTTGCGCGGAGTAAATGTGAAAACCGGCGGCGCGTTTGAGCTTCTGTTGCTCGAAGAAAACGCCCCGAACGACTGGTGGGCCATGATAAAGCCCGGCAAGCGCGCCCGCGTCGGCACCCAAATTCAAATCGGAAATCGGAAATCGGAAATCGGAAATATCCAGGCCACCGTCACCGCCACCAACGCGGAGGGCCATCGCCGCCTGCAATTCTCCGGCACTGCGAACATTCTCTCCGACCTCGGCACTCTTGGAGAAATTCCGCTCCCGCCCTACATTCGTCGCAACGCCGGAACGCCGGCCGCCACGACCAACTCCGATGCGGAACGCCGATCTCCCGATCGGCTCGAATCAGAAAATCGTCCGCTACAGCAAGCCGATCGGGAGATCGGCGCTCCATCTGATGAGGATCGTTACCAAACCGTCTTTGCCGAACCTCCGGGTTCCGTCGCTGCGCCCACCGCCGGACTTCATTTCACTCCCGAACTGCTGCAGCAACTTCGCTCGCGCGGCGTCGAGATTCATTTCGTAACTCTTCACGTTGGTTTGGGAACGTTCGCACCGGTCAAAGCCCAAACCCTCGCTGATCACGTGATGCATGAAGAACGCTATGAAGTCAGCGAGACCGTCGCAAACGCAGTGAACGCAGCCAAAGCATCGAACCGTCGCGTGATTGCAGTCGGCACCACCAGCGTGCGCGTCCTGGAAAGCGCTCTTGAGTCCGCGGGAGCGCCGGCCTCCGGTCCGGCTCGTTGGAAAGTTCAATCCGGCCCGGGCCGCACGCGCATCTTTATTCACCCACCATACGAATTCAAAATTGTGGACGCCTTGCTCACCAACTTCCATCTCCCCTGCTCTACCCTGTTGATGCTGGTCAGCGCCTTTGCATCGCCGGAGCAACTTAGTGGTCGGGAAACGATCCTCAACGCATACACCGAAGCCATTCGCGAACGCTATCGCTTTTTCAGCTATGGCGACGCTATGCTCATTGTATGAAGCGATCAGCAAAGCGGCTCACTCGCCGACACGTTCCGCGTTCCGCGCTCCGCACTCCGCGCTTTGACCAGTTGCCCTTCGTCTTTTCCAACTTCGCCATCACCGCGGATGGAAAGATCGCTTTCGCCAATCGCCAGTTCGTTCCGTTCGCCGGCAAGCGCGACCAGGAACACCTGCTGGAACTGCGCGCCACGGCCGATGCCGTAATGTCCGGCGCGCGAACCGTGGATTTAAGTTCCGCCACGCTTGGACCGGGTGGCGCAAAATACCGGCGTCAGCGGATTGCCCGTGGGCTGTCCGAATTCAACCTGCGCATCATTGTCAGCGGCTCAGGTTCAATTGATCCCAACGCCAGGATTTTCAAATACCGGCCGGCCACCCTCTCCCCCACCGGGGGAGAGGGCCGGGGTGAGGGGGCGCTCCGGTTCAAAGAGAGGGCCGGGGTGAGGGGTCAGGCCAGCGGGAATGCATCCCAAATAATCGTTCTCACCACTGCCCGCGCTTCTGCCAAAACCCGCCAACGGCTCGAACAACTCGGCGCCATCGTGAAAATCTGCGGACGCAAAGAAATCAACTTCCGCACGGCATTTCGTTGGTTGCGCCAAGAGTGGAAGGTAAAACGCCTGCTCTGCGAAGGCGGTGGCGAACTGCACGACGCCATCATTCGCGCCGGTTTGCTGAATGAACTTCACCTCACCATCAGTCCCAAAATCTTCGGTGGCCGCAACGCTCCAACGCTGGCGGACGGAACCGGCTTTGCAAAACTCGCCGACGCCGCTCAGTTCAAATTGAAATCCGCCAAACGCATCGGCGACGAAATGTTCCTGGTTTATACCCTCTCCGCCTCGCTCGGGGAGAGGGTTGGGTGAGGTGTCGAGAGCTTATTCCCCACCGTCTGGTTTATGCCCTTTCCGCCTCGAAAGGGAGCAGTTCCTTCTCCGCGCCGGGGAGAAGGTGGCCGCAGGCCGGATGAGGTGCGGCGCACTAAACCACCGTTCCGCGCCCAGTGAGGTGTCGAGAAATTTGTCCGCCCCCGTTCTCCACATTCAGGTTGGACGGATTCGTAATTTAATGGGTTGTAACCCGGAGACTTATCCGCTATTCAGTCCCAAGTCAGCCACTCCTCCGGGACCATGACCGCGACTCGCAAAAGCCGTATCGGCAATGGACGACCACTTGCTCCCCGACTTTTGTCAATTATCGTCTCGTTTGGTTCGCGCCCCACTTCCTCGCCACCACTGTGACTTCTGAATTGATCTGATCCATGCCCGCCCGAACGAAAGCCCGCCGTGATGCCCCGTGGACGATTGCCGAGCTGAAACAGCTCGGCAGAACACCCGACTCCATTCTGGCGCGCCGAACCGGACGCACCATCAAAGAAGTCGTCGCCGAGCGTGAACGCCGGCGCATCGGAATGCGCATGCCGCCACGTCGCTGGACGGCGGGCGAAATCAGACTGCTGGGCCGCTTCTCCGATTTGGAACTCGCGAGGCGATTCAGGCGCTCCAAAAACTCCGTTCGCAATCAGCGAGTCGAACTGGGCATCCCACCCTTCCTTCAACACAAAATACGAAAGTGGAAACTCGCTGACATTCGCCTGCTTGGCACGGCACCCGATCAGGAGATTGCGCGGCGACTCAATCGCACCGTCCAATCCGTTACGAGCCAGCGGCGGCATCTCGGCATCCCCAATTGCCCACGCATCCCTCGGTGGACGCAGGCTCAAGTCAAACTCCTCGGCCGCCACTCCGATCACGAAGTTGCCCGGCGCCTTCATCGCTCTCCCGCAGCCGTGTTCATGAAGCGACTCAAACTCGGCATCCCTCCCGCGCCGCGCCCGCGCCGCGGTGGACCGTGGACGGACGCCCAGCGCAAACTCCTTCGCGTCCTCCCGGACTGCGAAATCGCACGCCGCCTTGGACGTTCGCGATCCGACGTGCGCCGCGAACGTTTGCTCTTGGGCATCTCGCCTTTCCGCGTCACGCATTTCAAATTCTGGAAACCCTCCGAACTCCAGCTGGTCGGCAAGCTGCGCGATGAAGCAGTCGCCGCGCGCACAGGCCACTCGGTCCACGGCGTGCAAGCCAGGCGTGTCGCGCTCGGTCTGCCCATGCCCGACGCAAAGATTTACCGCTGGAGTCCCAAACACGACAAACTTCTCGGCACGATGCCGGATCGTGACGTTGCCGCAAAAATCGGTTGCCGCCTCACCAGCGTGGAACAGCGTCGCCGCAAACTCCATATCCGTTCGGTCAATCCCCGCAGCCCGCGGCCCAACGCCTGGACGCCCAAAGAAATCAAGCTGCTCGGAACGGCGTCGGACCAGGACATTGCCCGCCGTCTCGGTCGCACTGAGACAGCGGTTCAACTCCATCGCACGCGGTTGGGCATCCCCAATCCGCACAACCAATTCCGTCCCTGGACTCCGGAAGAATTTGCGCTCCTTGGAAAAATCCCCGACGAAGACATCGCGCAAAAAACTGGCCGCCCGCTCGGCACCATCTCGGGCAAGCGTGCCGCCTTGGGATTGCCCAAACCCAACGCCCTCCGCAAATACTGGACGCCGGAGCAGGAGCAACTGCTCGGCACCGCGTCTGACGCAGAAATCGCCCGCCGCCTCAACCGCACCATCGGGTCCGTCAAAAGTCAGCGCAAGCTACGGGGCATTCCGGCATGGCGACCGGACTCCTGAACGCACGGCTCTCCCGATCCATGCCAGCCAAAAAGACAACGCCTTGGACATTGGCCGAGCTGAAACAACTGGGTCGCACGCCCGACTCCGTCCTTGCCCGCCGCACCGGACGCACCATCAAAGAAGTCGTGGCCGAACGCGAACGCCGCCGCATCGGGCTACGCACACCGCGGCGTCGCTGGACCGCGCGGGAAATTAATCTGCTGGGAAACCTCTCAGACATGGAAGTGGCACGTCGCCTGGGTCGTGATCGCAACGAGGTGCGTAGACAGCGAGTCGCGTTGCGCATTCAGCCATTCAAACCGCGCCCGAAATTCCGGGCTTGGACGGCCAGAGAGGACCGGGCTCTCGGCGAATATCCCGATGAAGAACTCGCGCGCCGGTTCAAGCGCACGTTGGAGTCGGTGAAAGTGCATCGCGGTAAACTCGGCATTCCCGTCGGCGTCCGGAAATACAAACCCTGGCTGCCGGAGGAAGACAAGTCGCTCGGCTCGCAGTCAGATTCGGTCATCGCCCGGATCATTGGCCGCAACGCATCCACGGTTCGCCTGCGTCGCCTCAAGCTCGGCATTCCCGCTCCGCCGCGAGCCAGGCCTGCAAACAGTTGGACCGACGCGGAAGACAAACTCCTCGGCACCGCACCCGACGAGGAAATCGCGCGGCAGTTGAGCCGCACCGTCCTCGCCGTGCGAGTGCGCCGGAAAGATTTGCACATTCCCAAGTTCGGGCGGAAAAACCGGCCCTACACCCCCGACGAAGACAAACTTATGGGCTCACGGTCCGATGAGGAAATCGCGGGGCTTCTCCAACGCCCGTTGAGTTCCGTGCGCACCCGCCGCTGCCAACTCGGCGTTCCCATGTTCGCACCAAAAGTCCGCCCGTGGACGCCGGACGAAGATGCCCTGCTTGGCACCCTGTCCGACAAGAAACTTGCCCGGCGGCTCAAGCGAAGTTACGAAGCGGTCGCCGTGCGCCGGTTGAACCAAGGCATCCCACCCTGCAATCCCAGGCTCAAACCGTGGCGCCCCGAAGACGACAAGATTCTCGGCACGCGCCCGGACGATCAGGTCGCATTGCTGATGGGGCGAACCATGAACGCTGTCAAAGTGCGCCGAGAGAAGCTCCGCATTCCACGCTTTGGCGGCAAACCGTCACGAGCCTGGTCACCTGCGGAAGACTGCCTCCTGGGCACGAAGCCGGATCCCGAACTGGCGGTGATTCTTGGGCGTTCCGTGTCATCCGTTCGCAACCGGCGCCGGATTAAACAAAAACTGCGCTCGCCGGCGGCAACCGCCTGGACGGTGGAAGAAAATGCCTTGGTCGGCACCATGCCTGATCGAGAACTCGCGGCCCGGATCGGGCGCACGGTCGCCGCGGTCCGAGCCCATCGCACCGAGTTGGGTCGCCCGCCCTGCAATCCGGTTTGGAAACCCTGGACGGCAGAAGAAAAAGCGTTACTCGGCAAGTTGCCCGACGCCGAAGTCGCCAAACGCACTGGTCATCCGATCCTCTCGGTCAAGAATACCCGTTGCGGCCTGGGCATCGCCTGCTTTAAGCCACGCAATCGCCCGTGGACACCGCAAGAAGACGAGTTGGTCCGTACGCTCTCGCCAGCGGACGCTGCATGCGCCAGCGGACGCACACTCAAGGCCATTACACATCGGAGAATGGGCATGGGACTCTTTGAAGATGGCAGCCGTGCGCACCCTTGGACAGTTGCCGAAGAGCGGCTCCTTGGAACCGCGCCCGACCGTGAACTGGCAACTCGATTTGGGCGACCCAAAAACGCCATCCTGACCCGCCGCCGACAATTAGGAATACCTCCATGGCGCTCTTAACCCACACCCAACACTCAACCATCCACTATCAACCGGAGGCGTTCCTGCATGGCGGCCGCCTTCCTGAAGGCACAACATTCCTGATTCCATGCCTGCCCGGAAACGAACCGCATCAATCACCCACAAAGCGGTCGGAGCCGCCGCAACTGCTCAGCATCCCGTTCTACCCGTCTCCCTCCCCCACCGCCCGCAAATAAGCCAAACATGATCCCCTTCCACTCGCGCTTTCCCGAATTGGCCGCCAGCGAAACCCGCTGCCTCCGCGTCCTCGACCCCGGCGGGAAACTGCCAGTGGGTGAATACGGCTACTTGGAACATTACTGTAACGAACCGGGTTGCGATTGCCGTCGGGTGCTGCTCTGCGTCACGCGCGCCAACGCACCCCATACGGTTCTAGCCACGATCAATTACGGCTGGGAAAGCGCGGAGTTCTACACCCGCTGGATGCACGGCGACGCCCAGGCCGGACGCGACCTTGCCAGCGCCTGCCTCGACCCGTTTCAACCTCAATCCCAATACGCCGATTATCTGTTGGACCATTTCCAAAAGGCAATGATCACCGACCCAGCCTACGTCGCCCGCCTGGCCCTTCACTATCAGATGTTCAAGCAAGACCTGCTCAAACGCCGCCCAATGGAAACACCCACGCCGCCTGCCACAGCCATTCCGAAAATGACCATCGCCGACATTCTCCGCCAACTCCAACACGTTCCTGACCACGGCGATTTCGCCCCATACCGAAACGCGCTCCACGCCGCCATTGAGCAACGCGAAGCCATCACGCCTGAACTGATCGCCGCCATTGACCGGGCCACCGACGCGCCCGACGACTACCTCCGGCGCCAGCACGATAATCTGCATCTGTTCGCCATTTACCTCCTTGCGCAATTCCGGGAAACCCGCGCTTTGGATGCGTTCCTGCGCTTCTTCTCCCTGCCGGGTGATGCCGCACTTGATCTCACAGGCGACATGGTCACCGAAAACGGTGCCGCCGTCATCGCCTCGGTCTGCGGCGGCGATCCCGCCCCGCTGCTTCGCCTGATCCATGACGAAGCGGTCAACGAATTTGTGCGCGGCCAGGCCATTGACGCGTTGCTCGTCCAACATCTTTGGGGCGAACGCCCGCGTGAGGCCGTCGTTGCCGACCTGCGCCAGCTGTTCCACACCTTGCCGCGCCCGGGTGACCCTTATCTCTGGGCCGCGCTGGTTTCCGTTGTCTGCGACTTTGAAGCCCGCGAATTGCTTCCGGAAGCGCGGCTTGTGCTGGGCGAACAGTTGGCCGATGAGAGCATTATCGGCCCGGAGTCGCTTGATGAATTGGAATCGCCTGCCGTTGGTCACCTTCCCCTCCCGGCGGGTGAAACGCACTCCAAACTGTTCATGGAACGCAATGCGCCCATCGACGCCATCGCTGAATGCTCCGCCTGGCTGTGCTTCCGCGACAAAGACGCGGGCTTCGATCCGTGGGGTGAGGACGATGCGCCCGACTTGAGGCTCGACGATCCGGGTAACGTGTTTGACCTGCCGCCCGAACCTTACATTGCCCCACCCAAGATTGGCCGCAACGAACCGTGTCCCTGCGGAAGTGGCAAGAAATACAAAAAATGCTGCGGCAGAAATTGACCCGCCGGCATCACCCCACGAACCACCTTTCCGGCAAGTCAACCGCACCAGCCAAGGCGGCATCAACAAAGTTGAATCCCATCCCTTCCGGATCGGACGGCCCCCTCGCAGTCGCCGCAGCCGGTGGTCGTAGACCGAGTAAGGGAACTTGGGGGAAACCTGATGGGAAATAGCCAATGACAAATGACAAATGGCAAATGGCAGATCGTGCGAATTGTGAATTGATTTGCCATGTGCCATCAAGCTATCTGCCATCGCGAAGCCTTTGCCATTTGCCATCGGATATTTGCCATGGCTAAACGCAGCCAACTCCAACCTGAAAGGAAATCATCATGGCCAAGTACCAACACTTCGAAGAGCTACCCCTCTGGCAGGAAGCCAAGCGGCTCTACAACACCGTGCTCGATCTTCTCGAAGAACCCGGCGTCCCGCTCACGCCTGGCTTCCGAAATCAACTGGATCGTGCCGCGCTGTCGGTGTCGAACAACGTTGCCGAAGGATTTGAGCGTTCCACCACGAATGAGTTGCAGGCGTTCATCGCCATTGCGCGCGGCTCATCCGGAGAGGTGCGTTCGATGATGGCCGTGGTGCAGGACCGGCCGAAACTCAAGTCGATTGTCCGGCAGTTGCAACAAATCCGCGCCTTGGCAGAGTCCTGCGCCCGACAACTCACGGGCTGGTCCGGCTCAATTGAGAAGCTGCCATTCGAGGGCCGACGCCATTTGCCGGAAAAAGAACGCGCCTCCCGCGCCGTCGCGCAGAAGGCAAAAGATTTTCGGTTGAACTTCCTCCGCCAACTAAAACCAACACATCCGTTATACAACTCCGCCGAAGCCCGCGCCGCGCGGGGCGAACCGGAGGAGTGAAGGATGGCAAATGGCAAATGCCAGATGGCAAACGACCATGCCATGAAAGACCAGAACCTCCGCAACGGAAACTGATTTGCCATCAGCCATTGGCCATTTGCCATTTGCCATCAGCCATTGGCCATTGGCCATTGGCCATTGCTCACGCAGCGAGTGCTGTTCAAGAGGCTGGTTTCTCCTGTTCGGATTTCGAGCCGGCGCTTTTCCCATGCGTCTCCACCCAACGCGCCATCAGCCACAACAAATCCGCGAGCCGGTTCAGGTAGATGATGATCTCGGAGTTCTGAAGCTGATCCGCTTCTTGCAACGCGCAAACCCGGCGCTCAGCCCGGCGACACACGGTGCGCGCCATATCCAGAGCAGCCGAATTCAAACACGAGCCCGGTGTTGCCCAGCCTTTGAAGGAGATGCTCTGTGCCTCGATCTCCTTCACCAGCGCATCCAGCTGGTGCGTCATGTGCGATGTCACCAGCGTATAGCCGTCCTTCACATAGCGCGGCAAATCTTCAACCGCCGTCGCGAGTTCGCCCATGAGCGTCACCAGATCCTGTTGGATCGCGAGCAGATTGGCTCGGACGAATTCCTGGTCCGTTGCAGCCCGCGCCAAGCCAAGCGCCGTGTTCAGCTCATCCACGCAACCGTAGGCTTCGACACGCGGATGACACTTGCTAACGCGCCGGCCATACATCAAGGCCGTCGTGCCTTTGTCGCCGTGCTTCGTTACGATGCTCATGTCAGCAGTCCGACTGCAATTCAACGCTCGACAATCTTCTTGTAGGCCTGCACGCCTTCCACAATAGCTTTAGCCATCTGCCGGCGATACTCCGCCGTAAAGATCTTCTTACCTTCAGTCGGGTGCGACAGAAATCCGGCTTCGATCAGAGCTGCCGGCATCGTTGCTTCACGCAAAACCTCAAAGCGCGCCCGGCGCACTCCACGGTCTTCGCTCCCGAGTTGGCGCAGCAGCGCCTTTTGAATTTGATATGCCAGCAGCATGTTCTGCTCGTCCCAGCGATTGCCCGGAAACGCGCCGGCGTTTGCCCCTTCTCCTCGCGCATTAGTGGAAGCCGCGCCCACCGGGGTCATGGCATAAACCTCCGAGCCACGCGCCGTCGCACGGCTGCTTTCCGTGGCATTAAAATGCAAACTCAAGAACACATCCGCTCCGCCTCGCCGCGCCCGCGCCGGACGGTCGGACAACTCCGGGTACGAATCACCCGAGCGCGTCATCACCACTTTAAAACCGGCTTTGCCCAATTGGGCTCGCAGCTCCTGAGCAAGCTTCAGTGTGTAATCCTTTTCGTGATGTCCGCTGGCGTGGTTGCCGGGGTCTTTCCCGCCGTGACCTGCGTCCAGGCAAATGACGCGCACCTTTTTGCCTTTCTCATTTCGAGGCGGCGATAGCAACGGATTAAACGTGGCGTCAATGTCGAGTTGGGAAAGATAAACGTCTCCGCCGCGAGCCGCCAGCGGCAGCAAGAGCCAGAGTTGCAGACCATTAATGCTGGCTTCACGCGAATCCACCGTAAACTGCAAGCGCAGGCCACTCCTGGACAATTGAAGCGATTCGCCGCGTTTGAGCCACTGCACCGCCAGCCCCTGCCACTTGGCCCATTCGGACAGTCGCACATAGCGAGAGTCTCGAATTCGCGCCGTGTAAGCGGCGGCACTTGTGAACGTCGCCGGCATCTCCAGCAGGAGAACGGTCAGCACAAGGATCAGGCAGCGATACCTCACGAGCTGCGAATTTGCCGGGCTCGGCGCACCCGGGCAAGTTTTCTCGCCCGGTAAAAGATTGATTTCGCCACGGAAGCTTCGTTCAATACCTCCCGCTTTTCGACATGAACATTCACGAGTACCAAGCCAAACAACTTCTCGCGCAATACGGCGTCACGGTTCCTCCCGGGGACGTCTGCTCCACTCCAGAACAAGCAAAGGCAATCGCCGAAAAACTTTTCTCCGCCGGCAACAAGGTGGTCGTGGTGAAATCGCAGATTCACGCCGGCGGGCGCGGCAAAGGAACTTTCAAGAGCGGCTTTCAAGGCGGAGTGAAATTGTGCAAGACCGTTGAGGACGTTTACGAGAAAGCCAAAGCCATGCTCGGTCAGGTGCTCGTCACCAAACAGACCGGGCCGGACGGTCGGCTCGTGCAAAAGCTCCTGGTGGCCGCCGCCGAGGAGATCAAAAAGGAATTTTACCTCGCCGTGCTTTTGGACCGCACCAATTCCCGTCCGCTCATCATGGCCAGCACCGAAGGCGGCATGGACATCGAGGAAGTCGCCGAGAAACATCCCGAGAAAATCATCAAGGAGCACATTGATCCCGCCGTCGGCATCATGCCGTATCAGGCGCGTAAAATTGCTTCTGCACTCGGCCTGAAAGGTGACGCGTTTAACAGCGCGGTAAAGCTGCTCCTGGGTGTTTACAAGACCTGGTGGGAATGCGACGCCAGCATGGTTGAAATCAATCCCCTCTGCATCGTCGTCGGCGCCAATGGCAAGGAATCGCTCTGTGCGGTGGATGCCAAGATCGGTCTCGATGATAACGCGCTCTATCGCCACAAAAACATCATGGAGATGCGTGACCTCGGTGAAGAAGCGCCGCTCGAGATTGAGGCCAGCAAATTCTCGCTCAACTACATCAAGCTCGATGGCAGCATCGCCTGCCTCGTCAACGGAGCGGGTCTGGCGATGGCGACGATGGATATCATTCAGCACTACGGCGGCAGCCCGGCCAACTTCCTCGACGTCGGTGGCGGTGCGAGCAAGGAACAAGTCACGGCAGCGTTTAAGATCATCCTCCAGGATCCGAACGTGAAAGGAATATTGGTCAACATTTTTGGTGGCATCATGGATTGCAACGTCATCGCCACTGGCATTGTTGCCGCGGTGAAAGAAACCGGCCTGAAGCTGCCGCTGGTGGTTCGACTCGAAGGCAACAACGTTGTGGCCGGGAAGAAGACTTTGGCGGAATCGGGTCTGACTCTCATTACCGGCGATTCCATGGCCGACGCCGCACAGAAAGTGGTTCAGGCAGTCGGGAAGTGAACGAAGTTTTAAGCAACCTGGACGTGAAGCCACCGGACGAGGGAGATTCATTGCGGGCAAAACCGAAGGCCAGCAGCCTGGAATCCTATCGCCGTCTGATTGAATTGCAGAAGCAGATGATTGAACTCTCGCGCGAACACGAAGAAACGAAACGCGAATGCGCCGCATTGCGAGAGCAGGTGGCGAGAGAAATGACAAAACGATCACGCGAGCGCAAGAAGTTGCCGCAGCGCCTTCAGCAATCCGCCGGCAAACTGTTGAAGCGTGTGCCCGGCTGGGGATCGCTCGAAACAAAGTTCGGCATGTTTAACAACAAACAGGTGTCATCATGCTAAAGATCAACGAAATCGCATTCAGTTGTTACCCGGTCATCGACATGGCGCGCGCCCGAAAGTTCTACGAAGGCGTGCTTGGCTTGAAGCCCACCATGACCGTCGGCGAACCCGGCGGCATGCAGTGGACCGAATATGACATCGCCAATGGAACGCTATCCCTTGGCGCCGGCGCACCGGATTGGCTCCCCCGCAGCGACGGCTGCTCCGTTGGTCTCGAAGTCGAAGATTTTGACGGCGCGATTGCTCATCTCAAATCAAACGGTGTGAAGTTTAAAATGGAACCTTTCCCCACGCCGGTGTGCCGCATGGCAATGATTTCCGATCCGGATGGCAATACGATTTGCATTCACAAGCGCAACGCAGGACATCACTGATTGAAAACTCGATCCGGTTATCTAAATTGACTCAATGATTGACGCAGCGACATTGGCACAAATCAACGGCGAGTATGTAATGCCGCCCGACGCCGGCCCGGCTTGGCGTGCCGCCCATGCGGCGGGTATTGACATGTCGCTGATTGAGGAGAATCTGCGGCGAAGTCCCTGGGAACGGCTGCTGGCAAATGACCGCGCGTTGGCACTGGTCCGGGCCTTGGAATGCGGCAGCGGCTCAACTCCTGGCGATTAAAGAGAAAAACGACCAGCAAAAAGAATTGTTTTGATTTAGAATCCGCAACCGCAAATCTGAAATCGGAAAACCCTTCATGTCCATTCTCGTCAAACCCAACACCAAAGTTCTTGTTCAAGGCATCACTGGCAGCTTCGGCGCGCGACATGCCCAACTCTCCATCGATTACGGCTCGCAAATCGTCGCCGGAGTCACGCCGGGGAAAGGCGGACAATTCTTCGAGCACGCCGGAAAGAAGGTTCCCATCTTTGATACCGTAGCTGATGCCGTGAAGCAAAGCGGGGCAACCGCCAGTGCTGTGTTTGTTCCCCCGCCCTTTGCCGCTGACGCCATCCTTGAAGGCGTTGACGCGGGACTCGACCTCGTCGTTGCCATCACCGAAGGCATTCCGGTCAATGACATGGTGAAGGTGAAACGCGCCATGCAAGGCAGCAAGACCCGACTCATCGGCCCGAACTGTCCGGGCATCGTAACGCCCAGTGAAGGCAAGGATTCAACGGGCGGCTGCCGCATCGGTATTTCGCCCGGTTACATTCACAAGAAAGGCAACATCGGAGTCGTGTCCCGCAGTGGCACGTTGACCTATGAAGCCGTTTGGCAGCTCACCTCGCGCGGCGTGGGCCAATCCACTTGTGTGGGCATCGGCGGCGATCCGGTCAACGGCACGTCACACCTCGACGTCATCAAACTCTTCAATGATGATCCCGAGACCACTGGTATCATCATGATTGGCGAAATCGGCGGTAGCGCCGAGGAAGAAGCCGCCGAGTGGATCGCGAAGAATTGCAAGAAGCCCGTCGCGGGATTCATTGCGGGAACGACGGCCCCACCCGGACGTCGCATGGGCCACGCCGGCGCCATTGTCAGCGGCGGCAAAGGTACCGCCGAAGCCAAGATTGCAGCGTTCAAAGCCGCAGGCATCGGCGTCGCTATCACGCCCAGCGAGATGGCGGACACGCTGTTGAAGATGATGTGAGGTGAAATCCGAATGACGAATTCCTATGACGAATCCTGGTTATTCGCCGTTCGCAATTCGTCATTCGCATGGGGATCGTTGATTTCATCCTGAACCTGGTGGCGCTGCTGCTGTGGTTCAATTGGCGCACGGCCCGATTTGATCCGCTGGCGGGTTCGACGCCAGCCACCCTGGCCGGCACCTTGCGGCGCGCGAGTGCGCCCACTCTTAAGAGTTGGCTGCTCCCGCTTTCCATCCCGTTCCTCCTTCTGCTGCGCGCTTTGTTCTATTGGCAAATCGGCGGCGCGCTCGGCTGGACCGGCAGGATCGACATCGGCGTCATTGCCCTTCCGTTCTGGTGCGACAGCTCGGTCGCCGGGCTCGGACGAATGTTGCTTTTTTCCTTTTACAGCTTCGCCGTGATGTTGGTTGTGTTTAACCTCTGGTTGCTGCTGCTCTCGATTCTCAAATCGGCAAACACCAACGGAGATTCCTTTCGCCAACTGTTACGCGCGCATTTGGGTCGTTTGGAAACGTGGCCGTGGTGGCTAAAGCTTCTGTTGCCGCTGCTCGTAATTACACCGGCATGGTGGCTCGCCAGTTGGCCACTCACCGCCACAGGAGTCTTGCCCGACCCGGTGACGGTCTGGCGACGCCTGGCACAATCCGCCTTGGTTGGCGCCGGGAGCTATCTTTGCTGGAAGTTCTTCATCACAGGATTGCTGGCGCTCTATTTCGTGAGCAATTACGTTTTCTTTGGACGCCACCCGTTCTGGCAACACCTGAACGAAATCGGCCAACAACTCCTGCGGCCACTCCGTTGGATTCCTCTCCGCATCAGTCGGCTCGACTTCTCTCCAATGATCGGCATCGCCCTGGTCCTTCTCCTCGCTCACGCCCTCGAGCACGGAATCAGCAGCCCGCGACGCTTCGACAGAAGAGGAAAAGAACTGCCGCGATCGGTGGAAATTCCAGGCCTGGTGGACCTGTATCGGCAAGTGTCGTCCTGAAGCAGTTGGACTGATCTAGCCGACTTTGGGCAATTTGACCGTGACCGTGGTCCCCGCCCCTTTCTCGCTTTGAAGCGACAGCACACCGCCGTGCAACTCGGCAATTCGCCGTGCGATCGTGAGTCCTAAACCCAGCCCCTGCTGCTCATGCGTCTTGCGGTCAAATTGCATGAACGCTCCCACCTTACCCACCTGATCCGAATCAAAGCCGCGCCCCTGATCTCTTACGGAAAAGGTGACCGCGTCTGGCGTTTCCGCCAGCTCAACCGTCACCGGCGTGCCCGGCGGCGAAAACTTGAATGCATTGTGCGTCAACTCGCCAACGAGTCGCGCAAAGTATTCTTCCGACATCGGTACGGTGACCGCCGCAAGGTGGAATCGCGAATCCGCCGCGCGCTTGACTTCTTCCGCTTTGCGCCGCGTTTCCGTTTCAATCAACGGCCCCGGCGACTTGGTATGCTTTCCGCGCAAGGCGATCACCTTCTGTTTGTCCGCGACCACCATTTCCAACTGGGAGTAGACCAGGAACGTCTCGATCAATCGCTCCAGAGCCCGGCCACTCTGGCAAATCGTCTGCCCCATGTCGGCGATCTCCTCCGGCGTCAACCCCGAAGGGTCTGACGCCAGAATTTCTCCGTACGCGAGAATGCCATTCAAAGGCGTGCGCAACTCGTGCGGCAACATCATACTGATGTTCGCGCGCAAATCCTCCAGCGCTCCCTCGGCCTGCTCTTTGAGGGCTTGCGCCTTTCTTAACCGCGCTTCAACGGCCCCGTACAGCGCGTCCAGCGTAAAGGGCTTGGGAAGGTAGTCGTCCGCGCCGAGTTCCATGCCATGCCGCATCCCTGCATTGTCCGCAAGGCCGGTCATCAAAATAAACGGAATGGCCGAAGTGGAGTTATCATTGCGCAGCGAGGAAAGCGTGGCGTAGCCATCCATCTTCTCCATATTCACGTCGCACAGGATCAGATCGGGCAATTGCTTGCGCGCCACCTCCACGCCGGCCGCGCCGTTGGGCGCTTCGACGATCTCATAACCGCGCTGAGACAGGGCCATTCGCACCATCTCGCGCAACCACGCTTCATCGTCGATGACCAGAATTTTTTTCATCGCAGCGCCACGAGAGGCTACTTGCGTTTTGCCAGCGGCACATACTCATTCAGCGGTTGGCCCATATATACCTGGCGCGGGCGGGAGATCCGACTCTTGCTGTCGTCCGCAATCTCCTTGTAATTGGCAATCCATCCGGGCATTCGGCCAATCGCAAAAATCACCGTGAACATTTCCACGGGAATGCCCAGGGCCCGCATGATGATGCCGCTGTAAAAGTCCACGTTGGGATACAGCTTGCGCTCCACGAAATAGGAATCGCGCAATGCGGCTTCCTCCAGTTTCTTGGCAATCGCCAACAGTGGATCGTTGATTGCCAGCGAACCCAGCACTTCGTCGCACGCCTTCTTGATGATTTTGGCGCGCGGATCGTAGTTCTTGTAAACCCGGTGGCCGAAGCCCATGAGCTTCCGGCCGCTCGTTTTGTCCTTGGCGGCGTCGATGAACTTCGAGCCATCATCACCTTCCTTGTGAATCTGCTCGAGCATTTCCACCACCGCCTGGTTCGCGCCGCCATGCAACGGTCCCCACAAGGCACAGACTCCCGCCGAGCAACTCGCATACAGATTCGCCCGGCTGGATGCCACCATCCGCACGGTGGAAGTGGAGCAATTCTGCTCATGATCCGCATGCAGCAAAAAAATCAAATCCAGCGCGCGCACGACTTCCGGTTTGACGGGATAATCGTCATACGGATCCGAAAACAACATGTGCAGGAAGTTCGCCGTGTATTTGTAAGCGCCCTTGGGATAAATGATGGGGCGGCCCACCGTCTTGCGATACGAAAAAGCCGCAATCGTCCGCACCTGCGAAATCAATCGCGCCGCATGCACGTCGAAATCACCGCTCCCGCCCTGCATCAATTCCGGATAGAAACAACTCGCCGCATTGATCATTGCCGAGAGAATGGCCATCGGATGCGAGCCTGACGGGAATCCTTCGAAATGATACTTCATATCCTCGTGCAAATTCTGATTCGCCGTCAGCAAATCAGAAAAGCGGCGCAACTCCACCTGTGAAGGCAGGTGTCCGTAAATGATCAGAAAAGCAGTTTCGATAAACGAGGATTTCTCTGCCAGTTGCTCGATCGGGATTCCGCGATAGCGCAGAATTCCCTTCTCGCCGTCGATAAAAGTGATCTTGCTCTGGCAAGAACCGGTGTTGCCATAGCCTTCGTCCAGGGTGATGCAGCCGGATTGCGCCCGCAGCGCTGAAATGTCCACCGCCTTTTCCCCCTCCGTTCCGACCACCACCGGAAGCACGTAACTTTTGCCGTCCAGTTCTAACTTTGCCTCATTACTCATGCCATGTCTTTTTTGTTCGAAGTTGCTCGCAGTCTGCGAGGAACAAAAAACTTTGGCAAGGCGGGAAAGCTGAACCTGGGAAAAATCCCGGGCAAAACTCAACCAAACCGGCGCTTGAATCGCCATTGGTCGTACGCCAACCGCTGATCTGAAGTCATTCCTGCAAAATTCGGCGCGCCGTCCGGCAGCTTCGGCCAATCACCCGTGGCTGCGCTCGTGAGATCGCGGCTAACGATCGGCGCACCCGCCGGCACTGTCGCCAGCGGATTATTCCGCACCTCCACCGCCGCCCGTCGCGACTGACTGCTATCGTAACTCATTGCCTGGTCCGTCAGCTTCAAGTCCTCTTCCAGGGCGCGATGCGGTTTAATGCCTTTCCCCTGCAACACGCCATGGTAGGCGTGCACCGCTTCCTCGGGATTGATCCTCCCGTCAGTAATCAACCGCAGCATCTCGATAAACGCCAACTGATGCTCGGCATGATTGATCTTGCGACCAAACAACGCCACCCGCGCCCCGTACTTCTGCGCATCGTGAATCAGCCTGAACGCATCGTACGTCGTCCCCGCGCTGCCACCGAGAATGCCCACCACCAGATTCGGGTCGTACTGCGCCAACTCCTCCATCGCCTTCGGCCCATGATAGACAATTTTCAGAAAAATCGGCCGACCCGATTCCGGCACGCCGGCGAGGGTGCGAACGATGTTGTCGTTGATAAACTCGCCCAAATTTTCCGGCGGAATTCCGCTGTCCACATTCGGGTCGAACACTTCGAGGAAATGACGAAACTGCTTCTGCTCCGCTTCCTCACGAAATTGCTTGTACCACAAGAGCGCCTCACGATCCTGCTCCAGATCGTTGACGTAGGTGATCGAGTAGAGCCCGAGGTTTGCTCCCGGGAAATTGCCACTACTATCACGGTCGCACGCCACTTCACCGCACTGAATATGATCAATGCTCGCGCTACGAAACGGCTGCGACGCATCGCCCATGTAACAGCCGTGTCGCACCGCCCAGACGTCGGTCGTGTCATTTGCCCGTGCCGCCGGCGTGACGCGCGAGTTCTTGAACAAACCTTCTTTGATCGTGAGTTGTTCGTTCACGTAAGCGGACATCAGCATGATGTCCACCAGCCCCTGGTGCGTGACCTCGCGAATGATGTCGAGAAACTCCGGCAGATTGCGATAGCCATACTCCCCACGCGACCAAACCTCCGGTGAAAACTGCGCCGGTCTGGAACCACGCTTCGCCAAATAGCCACGAGGTCCTGGCGCGCGCACGCCAAACGCCATGTCCGCATCCTTCGCGTCCGCGATGATGAATGCACGCGAGGAGCGATTGGCTTTGATCTCCGCGAGTTTTTGGTCGAGGGATTTCATTAAAATTCGAAATCCGAATTTCGAAATTCGAAAGAATCCCGAATTCCGAAGCCCGAATGTACCGCCAGCCCACGAGAACCAACTACGGATTTCGGGCTTCGGACTTCCTCCGGATTTCGGATTTCGATCTTCGGATTTTTCATTTCATTCGTGCCAGGATCTGTTCCGTAATCGCCTGCACCGCCTTTTCAGCTTCCGCATCATATCCCACGGATGTCTCTCTTGCCGGCACAGCGCAAGTCACCCCGGGACGCCACTCGTCATTGTCGCAAAGCTCGCATTCCTTCAAACCGTGGCGCGGATCGGGGATGCCAAGGCTTTGCTTGATCTTCAGCAAATCCTGAAGTTGGTTCGGCGACATCGTCTTTGGCGCGACGCCGAGCTGCGCCGTCACGAGCACGGTGCGGCAATACGCCTCCAGGATTTCCATCTTGAAGTAGGCATCTTCAACGCTGTTGTGACTCCACGAAACGACGCCGTGGTTCGCCATTAAAATCGTGTTGTGCCTGTCCACCAGGTCGGAAACGAGCTTGCCCATCTCCGGCGTCCCCGGCGTGCGATACGGCGCAATCGCCACGCTCGCGAACACCTCATACTCCGGAATCATGCACGTCGGTGGCACCAGCCCAGCCACTGCAAAGCCCGTGCTGTATGGCGGATGACAATGGCACGTCGCCACCGCCTTCGGCTGCTTCTTCATGATCTGCAAATGCATGAGGATTTCACTGGTGCGCTTCTTCGTGCCAGCGAGTTGATTGCCCTCAAAGTCCACGAGGCACATGTCCTCGGGCTTCATGAAACCCTTGCTCACCAACGTGGGCGTGCAAATGGCAATGTCTTCACCAACGCGAATCGCAATGTTCCCTCCGTTGCCATCCACGTAAGCGCGCTGCCACAACCGCCGGCCCACATCACAAAGCTGCTCCTTCAAACTGTGCGCGTAAGCCGAATTGAAAAACGCTTCCAACTCGGCGCGCGAACTTTTCGACGAGAGCGGCCTTTCCGGTGGCCCCGCAACTGTCCTTGCTTCCGACGCGCCGTTTCTCAGCGCGGAACTCATCTCGCGGTCTTGTAAGAACTCCCGCGCCGACGGCGTGAGAATCGCGTCTGCAGGCAGGTTGTTCAAGCTCTGCCCGTTGCGGACCATCTGCTCCAAATCTTTTAAACTGATGACATTCTTCATGACTTAAAATCGTCAGCCCTTCCATGGGCTGTAAAACATTTCGTCCACGAGCGCGGTGTTAATCGCGTCAACCGGCGTCGGCTCGGCAAACGGCTGTGCGGCCTCGCGACCTTCCACGTAACCGATGACGTGTCCAATTCCGCCACCAATCGCGTCGTAAACCACCAGGCTCGGGTCTTTGCCCATCGCAGTCGGCGCATCAAGGCCAGCCGCAAACTGCTCGCGGCTGAACGGACTCACCACGAGAAACCGCCCGCCTTCGAGCGACTTCACCGTCTTGCTCAACGTCACCCGACCAATGACTGTGCCGAGTTTCATTTGATTTGAAATCCGAAGATCGAAACCCGAAATCCGAAAGAAGTCCGAAGCCCGACATCCGAAAGTTGGATTCGAGCGTCACTGGATTTTTCGGTCTTCGGATTTCGGATTTCGGATTTCGGATTTTTCATACTCTCACTCCCGGTTCATGTTCATCCACCACACCAATCACCAGCCAGCGCACCGGACTCTTCTCGTCACCCACCGCTTTGCGCGCCGCGGCACCGTCCGACGAAATCACCACCTGCTGATGCATGCCCGCGCCATGCGCATCAATGGCAATCTGCGGCGCGCCTTCAGCCTGGCCATCCACGCCGATGGGCTGACAAATCACGAGCCGCCAGCCATCGAGGCTCGGATGTTTCCGAGTCGCCACGATGTTGCCTTCGACACGTGCGAGGAGCATAGAATCAAAATCCGAAATCCGATGGCCGAGATCCGAAAGAAATCCGAAACCCGAAGCCCGAAGCTGAATCAAAATCCGCGCAAGCAAACCGCGCATTTGATTCGAATTCCGGTTTTCGGCCATCTTTCGGACTTCGGATTTCGGTCATAGGCTTTTACTTTCTCCACATAGAACCAAAGATCAGGTTTAGCTCTTTGGCTTCCCGCCAAAGTTCGCGCGCTTCGTCCGCCAAAGATTCTTCAGACGCTGCAATCATTCTGAGAAAAAACATGGTTTCCTTGGACTCTTTGCGACTGATCCCGATCTTACATTTGAAATCCTTCCCAGAAACCGCGTCGTCGGCTTCGCAATAGTTTGCTCCGATACTTGTGCCCGCGCCGACCAATTGATCTATCAGCCGATTATTCTCAGGGTGATTCACACCTCTTGGAATCTTCTTCGCGAATCTGACAATCCGCTCTCCAAACACCGCAACTCGTTCCATGAGATTCGGCGGCGTCTTGCCGGGTGGTTCATCTCGCAGTACACCATCATTCTCCCCACGCCCGTCTTCCCAAACCCAAAATTCCGAACCCAAACGCTCCGCTCCCTCGGAGGCTTGTCGTCCATCGGATTTCGGATTTCGGATTTCTTTCGGCATTCGGATTTCGGGTTTCGAACTTAATAGATGCGGAGATTATCCACCATCACACAGCGCCGCACGCGGGTAAACGTGCGCGGATTCGTAATGCCTTCACCTGTCGGCGTAGCGATGGAAAAACTCAGATAACCTTCACCGCCCAGACCAAGGCCAGCCGGTGACGGCCCATTTTTTACAAACAGCGTGGTATCGAGAGAGCGCGCCATCGCGGTGATGTTCTCGACATCGTGCGAGTGAATGACCGCCGTGTGCTTGTAGTTATGCTCGGACTGCAACGACAACGCGATGCCTTCCTCGACGCTCTTCACGCGCACAATCGGTAACATCGGCATCATCTGCTCTTCCTGCACGAAGGCGTGATTCACATCCGTCTCGGCAAACAAAAGCTGCGCATCTGCCGGCACGTTGATTCCCGCCGCCTGGGCCAGCACGCTCGCGTCCTTGCCAATCAGTTCCTTGTTCACGCTGGCATGAGCGCAACCACCGCCCTGCCCTTCCTTGAACGTAAATGCTGCCTTCGTAAGTTTCTCCAGTTGCGCCGCATTCAACTTCACCGCGCCGTTCTCCGACATGCGCTGCATCAGCTTGTCCGCCACATGATCGAGCACGAACACCTGTTTTTCACCGATGCACAGCAGATTGTTGTCGAACGCGGCGCCGGAAATAATCGCCTTGGCCGCGCGTGTGGTGCAGCACGTATCGTCCACGAAAACGGGCGGATTGCCTGGGCCGGCGCAGATGGCGCGCTTGCCGGTCTGCATCGCCGCCTTCACCACCATCGGTCCGCCGGTGACGAGCAGCAGCTTCGTGTTTTCGTTTTTGCAAAGTGCGTTGAAAGAATCGAGCGTCGGCTTTTCAATGATACACGCGATATTCTCAATACCGGTCTCGCGATAGATCGCCTCGTTGTAAGCGCGCACCGCCACCGCCGCGCACTTCGCCGCGCTCGGATGCGCATTGAACACCACGGCATTTCCTGCTGCGCAAATGTTGACGATGTTGCCGCTCAACGTGGGAATGGAATGCGTGCTTGGCGTGATCGCGCCAACCACACCAAACGGCGTGTATTCCTCCAGCGTGATGCCGTGATCGCCGCTCATCGCGTCTGGTCGCAGCCAATCCACGCCGGGAACGAGCTTGATGAGACCGAGCTTGGCGACCTTGTGCGGCAGACTGCCAATCTTCGTCTCTTCAAATTCGATTTTGCCCCACGGCTCAGCGTTCCTCTCCGCCATGGTCTTGACGATTTCTTCAATCTTGCGCCGCGCCGCCATGCCCTTTTGCTGCAACTGCAAGAACGCTTCCTGCGCCGCCGCACACGCCTCATCTGCTGTGGCGAACACACCAAACTTGCCGCGCAAGGCCGGAGCAGACGTAGCTTTTTTGGTGCTACAACCGCAAGAATCGCTCTTCGCCGCGGCAGGTGCGGGTGCGGATTGCGTGACGGTCGTGGTCGAATTGCCCCCAAGACGCCCGAGCACCTCGGACACCACGTCCCGGATCAAAGTTTCGTTCACTGCGCTCATATTTCTTTGGGATTCTGCACTTGGACACCGCCGGCGGATTCTGCTATGGTCGAGCCAGAAACAGACGACGCGTATGTCGCAGAAAGTTCAGTTTGAAATCGAGTGGCCCGATGATCAGGATCGGCTGCGCTTGCCAAAAGCGGTCGAACGCCGGCTGCATCTATTGTTGGACAAACAGGATGCCGGCCATCCGCTAACCGATGAGGAGCGCCGGGAAGCCCAGGGTTTGGCAGACTTGAACGATCTGCTTTCGCTTCTCCGTCTGCGTTCCGAGCGCCTCCGCAAGCAAGCTGCGTGAACGGATGACCGTTCCCGACCATCTGCGACAGGGCGTCATCCAACGCGCCCACAATCGTTGCGAGTATTGCCTGCTTTCCCAATTCGCCCAGGAAGCAACCTTCCACATTGATCACATTGTTCCGCAATCGGCGGGGGGTCCGACGGAGTTGGAAAATCTTGCCCTGGCCTGCGTCACCGGTTCGCTGTCCAAGGGCGCGCGCCAAACCGCATTGGATCCCGAAACCGGGACGAACGCGCCTCTTTTCAATCCTCGGCGGAACAACTGGCGCGATCATTTCCGATGGGACGGCATTAAGATCGTCGGGATAACACCAACTGGCCGGGCAAGTGCCGAAGCACTGCTGATGAATCGTCCGCGCGTCCTCGATATTCGTTTCGAAGAACGAGAGCGTGGGCGGCTCGGAATTGACTGACGACCAGTTCACATTGCTTTCCCGCTAAAGATCTGTTTTCCGAGCACGTCCACGCTGTCCACGATGCCGATGACGACGGCGTCCACTGGCGCGTCTTTCATACCGGGGGCGAGGCGGGCGCTGCTGCCCTGGCAGAACATCACCATTTCGCCGATGCCCGCGCCGAGCGTGTCCACGGCCACAATGGTATTGGCGCCGGGGCGGAACTTCGTGGGATCTTTTTCATCCACGAGTTGCGGGCGAAGCAACAGCATCTTGCGCCCACTCATGGACGGGTCTTTCTTGGTCGCGACCACTGAACCTTCGACTTTGGCGAGGAACATAGGTTGGTGATTGGTGATTTGTTAAATGGTGATTGGCCCTCCGCGCAGCGGTAACTCATTTAACGAGTCACCTGTTTAACCAATCACCGATTCAACCAGTTACTTCTTCTTCGGCAACACCGCTTCCACGTCGCTGTGCGGGCGGGCGATGACGTGCACGCTGACCACTTCGCCTTTGATGGCTTTAATGGCCTGCGCGCCGGCGTCGGTGGCGGCTTTGACGGCGGCGACGTCGCCGACCACGCACGCGGTCACGAGCGCGTTACCGACCTGGGTCATCGGGCCGACGAGTTCCACGTTGGCGGCCTTGAGCATCGCGTCCGTCCCCTCGACGAGGGCGACGAGTCCGCGCGTTTCGATCATTCCTATGGCTTGAGGCATAATTCAGTTAGTTGATGGTTGAGAGTTGAGGGAAATTTTTAACCACGGATGGATACGAATTAACACAGATAAAAACCGTTTGACGCGAATTGCGCGAATTAACACGAATTGAACCTGAATTCGCGGCAATTAGCGAAATTCGCGTAAGACTTTTTCCCAATCTGTGTTTATCAGTGTTCATCCGTGGTTAATTCTTTTGTGCTTCGAGCAAACGCTTCGTTTCACGCGCAACAACGAGCTCTTCATTCGTCGGAATCACAAGAAGTTTCACGCGAGAACCTGGCTTGCTGATGACGGCTTCGGTCGCGCGCGTGTTGGCATTGAGTGCGCAATCCAATTCGATGCCGAGCCCTTCGAGGTTCGCACAAACTGCCGCGCGAATTTCAGTACGGTTTTCGCCGATTCCCGCTGTGAACACAATCGCGTCCGCGCCGCCCATTTCGAAAAAGTAGCTGCCAATCCAATGCCGCGCGCTGGCGACATAAACATCTAGCGCGAGCCTGGCATTCGCATTCCCCTGCTCCGCCGCGGTGGTCACATCGCGAATGTCGTTTGAAATCCCACTCAGCCCTTTCAGGCCGGATTCCTTCGTGAGCTGGCGTTGCGCTTCTTCAATCGTGATACCAAGTGTTTTCACCGCGTAAGGCAGCGCCTCCGCATCGAGATCGCCGACGCGGTTGTTCTGCGGCAAACCGGATTGCGGACTCATGCCCATGCTCGTGCCAATCGCGACGCCATCGCGAATTCCCGTGATGCTCGAACTGCCGCCGAGGTGACAGGAGATAACTCGGAGCGCAGGTTTGTTCACGGGAGCTTTGCCGCTGTCCACGTATAGTTTGCGCACGCGTTCGGCGACATCGTTACGCCCGAGCAATTCCGCCGAGCGTTCGGCGATGAACTTGTGGCTCGCACCGTGAAAACCCCAACGGCGGATGCCGACGTCGTGCCAGGCTTGCGGCACGGCGTAGCGCATCATCGCTTCCGGCGCGAATTGATAGAACGCCGTCTCGAACAATCCGACCAACGGCACACTCGGTATGCGTTTCCCAAACAGGCGGATACCGGTGATGTAGGGCGGATTGTGCGCAGGCGCGAGGCCGTTGTAAGCCTCCATCGCGCCGAGCACGCGTTCATCCAGTCGCACGCAGCCGGTGACACCTTTCGCAATCACGGTTTTGAAACCAACTGCGGCAAGTTCGCTTTCGGTCGCGAGTGCGCCAGCGTCTTTGAGTTGCGCAAGACAATCCTCAATCGCCTTCAGATAATCCGCCACGCGCTCGAAGCCGCCTTTGTGCAAAAGGCGCTCGGCGTTGTTCGAGAAATCGAACAAGCGCCACTTGAGCGAGGTGCTGCCGATGTTGGCGATCAGGATTTTCACGGCGCTGGTTAAATCAGTTAAACGAGCGATTGGTTAAATAAGTTCCAACCACGATTAGCGCGGCATTCAACTCATTTAACCTGTTTAACGATTCACACATTTAACCAACTCATTGCAGCCATTTGCCCAAAATCCCCAAATCATCATGCGGACGCGGGATCACCTGGACGGCGACGACTGAGCCGACTTGCGCGGCGGCGGCCGCACCGGCGTCGGTCGCGGCTTTGACGGCGGCAACGTCGCCCCGGAAAAATCCGGTGACATATCCGCTGCCGATTTTTTCCCAGCCGGTCATCGTGACATTCGCGGCTTTGAGCGCGGCATCGCACGCCTCCATCAGCGCGCAAAGACCTTTGCATTCAATCATTCCAACTGCTTGCTGTGCCATGTTAGTTGATAGTTGATGGTTGATAGTTGACAGAGCTTCACTTTGCGGCGGCGCCGGTGTTCACGAAGGCTTTCAACAAATCTTCGTGCGGTCGCGCGATGATGTGCGAGCTGACGAGTTCGCCGACTTTGGCCGCGGCTTTTGAGCCAGCGTCCACGGCGGCTTTCACGCTGCCGACATCGCCTTTTGCGAGGACGGTGATCAGCCCGCCGCCGATGGGAACGGTTTTGACCAACGTGACGTTGGCCGCTTTCACCATGGCGTCGCTGGCTTCCACACTGCCGACGTAGCCTTTGGTTTCAATCATGCCTAATGCTTCACTCATTTGTTTTCTCCTGTTTGGGTGTTGATTGTACGGAAAGTTAAATTGGTTAAATGAGTTAAACCGTTAAATGAGAGTCCATGGGCGCACCGGGATTGACGAACGCACCACGCATTTAACCTTTTTAACTCATGTAACCAGTCACTCATATCACTTCAAAAGTTCCGCCGGCGTATCCGGCCGCAAGTTGCACGCATTCCCCTCGTCCGTATCAATGTGCACCTCGAGTTTGAAACTCTTGTCCACACGGCAAAGCATCTTGTCCAAAATGATGCCGCAATCGCCGCCGATCTTGAGCTTCATCCAGTCGCCGGGCTTCACGCCGTAAAACTCCGCGTCGGTCGGATGCATGTGAACGTGACGCAAGGCGCGAATCACGCCGTCCTTCATTTCAAAAAATCCCGCCGGGCCCATGAGCATCGCGCCGGGCGTGCCGGCAATGTTGCCAGAGGCACGCAATGGAATGTCGAAGCCGAGCGCGATGGCGTCGGTGTAAGCGAGTTCCACCTGATTCAGATTCCGGCACGGACCGAGGATACGCAGATTTGAAATCACGCGACTGCGCGGGCCGATGAGCGTCACGGTTTCCTTCGCTGCGAATTGCCCCTCTTGGTAAAGCCACTTGTGAACGGAGAGTTGATGTCCCTTCCCAAAAAGGATCTCGACCGCTTCCGGCGTGAGATGGCAATGGCGCGCACTGATGTTCACTACGAGTGGATTGGGCGCTGACGCCGCGCGCGGCAGCGGCTTTCCAAGACGCGAATACACCGCCTGCCGAACGAGATGTTCGACAACTGCCCGATGCGGAACTGATGCAGCAACAGCCATAAAAACTCAGCGCGGTTTGTCAGCAAAGTGCGTAGCGCAGATTTGCAATCTGCTGTATCGCGGATTTCCAATCCGCCAGACCCGAGACACTTCAGCGCCGCTGAAAATGCCAAGCGTGCGCCGAATACAATTCGGCGATACAGCAGATTGAAAATCTGCGCTACAAGCCATAACGAGCGCATTTTTGAGCGATTAGCAGGCCAAGTCAATAAATATCTTGCAAAATCTATCAATATCTATCAATCTATCGCCAGAATGACGGCAGAAGAGCGGAAACATCGGCTGGAAACTTACCTTCAGCAGGTCGAATTTGCGTCGCTTGAAGACTTGGCCAAGCACGTCGGCTCGTCCGTTTCAACCGTCCGCCGTGACCTCACCGTGCTTGAAGCCGCCGGAAATTTGAAACGCACCCATGGCGGCGCGCGCCTTATCGCGCCGAAGTCCGACGAGTTCACTTTCTCCGCACGCGACACCCATCAGCTCGACGCCAAGGAGGCCATTGGCCGCGCCTGTGCTGAACTCATCGGTCCGAATCAAAGCGTCATCATCGACGCCGGCACGACGCCCTATCACGTCGCGAAACATCTCGCAGAGAAGTCACCGCAAATCGTCACCAATTCCCTGCCCGTCGCAAATCTCTATTCCTCTGCCGGTAAAGTGGAAGTCGTCGTGAGCGGCGGCGTGATTTACCCGCGCCTCGGCGTGCTCGTAGGTCCGCTCGCGGTGGAAGCATTTTCAAAAATCCATGCTGACGTGGCGGTAATGAGCGCGGGGGGAATCACGCTCGATGGATTGACCAACTCGCACGGATTGCTGATCGACATCCAACTCGCCATGATGTGCGCGGCAGCGAAAGTCATCATGTGCCTGGACTCTTCCAAGTTTGGACGCCGCTCGGTTTCACAACTTTGCGATCTCTCCAAAGTCCATACCATTGTTACCGACAGCCAGGCGCCACGTGAGTTGATTGACCCGCTACGGGCGAAAGAGATTGAAGTCATTGTCGCGCCGCCGAGTAGCCAGAATTGACGACAGATTTTTGTTTTTCAAATTGGGCCCAAAGGCGCAAACTGTCGGCATGAATAAGCCCCTTTCGGAGACCAACGAGTCCCCTGCCCTTTCGCGTCGTTCATTCATCAAGAACTCCTCGCTCGCCGCAGCGGGTGCGGCAGCCGTCAGCCAGTTCCCATTCGTTGTCACCAGCCATGCGGCACCGGATGATCCGATCAGGATTGGTGTGATTGGTTGTGGCGGGCGTGGCAGTGGTGCGGTCCTGGACGCGCTCGGCGCGGAAACGAAAGTCATCTATCCGCAATCCGGTTATCACACCGAGAACATTCAAGAGGGTGCCACGCTCAAGAATAAGAACGTGCAAGTGGTCGCCCTGGCGGATGTGTTCCAGGATCGCATTGAGAGCTGTCGCATCAATCTGGCGAAGCTGGGCATCAACATTCCCAACGAGAATTGCTTTACCGGTTTTGAGGCCCACAAAAAACTACTGGCGATTCCGGAAATCAATTACGTCATCCTGGCGACGCCACCGCATTTTCGCCCGGCACATTTGAGAGCAGCAATTGAGGCGGGTAAGAACGCCTTTATCGAGAAACCCTGCGCCGTGGACGCGCCTGGGGTTCGCTCGATAATGGAATCCGGAAAACTTGCCAAGGAAAAGAATCTCGGCATTGTTTCGGGGACGCAACGGCGTCACTTCAAGAGCTACAACGAGTGCATCAAGCGCATTCAGGACGGCGAAATTGGCGACCTCGTCTACGGCGCATGCTACTGGAATGGCGGCGTGATCTGGACGATTGATCGCAAGCCCGAGATGTCCGACATGGAATGGCAAATGCGCGATTGGGGTTATTTCACCTGGCTGAGCGGCGATCACATCGTGGAGCAGCATCTGCACAACCTCGACATCATGCGTTGGGTGATTGGAAAGACGCCGACGCGAGCGATGGCGCTGGGTGGACGACAGGCGCGACCGAATCATCCGAACTACGGCCACATCTACGATCATTTCGCCGTTGAGTTCGAATATGAAAACGGCATGAAGATGTTCAGTCAATGTCGCCAGATGGACAAGACCGACAGTCGCGTGGCTGAGTTTGTCGCGGGCACGAAGGGCACGAGCAACTGCAAGGATTACATTCGCGTCACCGGCGGCCAGGGCTGGCGTTTCCGCGATCAAGACCCCAATCCGTATCAGCAGGAGCATTTGGACTTCATCAACAGCATTCGCGCTGGAAAGCCTTTGAACGAAGCGCAACAGACCGCTGAATCAACGCTGATGGCAATCATGGGCCGTGAATCCGCTTACAGCGGCCAAATCGTCGAATGGGATCAGATGCTGAACTCGAATAAGCGTCTGGGCCCGGAGAAATACGAGTTTGGTCCGCTACCTTTTCCCGAGGTGGCAATCCCCGGACAATACAAACTCAGCTAGTCACGGGCACGGCCAATCCTTCCGACTGACCTGTTGCGCTGTGAACAGGCTTGTTGCCGCCTGCATGCGCCCCAGGAGTTAGATTCTCCCACGTTACACGAACGTGTAATGGACCTGGGAGCGCGCGAAGTCACAAACTTCAAGCGATTCATCACTGCACCGTAGTCAGGCGTTGCCATTAGTCCATTCGCGTGCGCAGCCGACTGGCTCGAGGCGTTCGATGAAATATCGATGGAAGCCAAACTGAGAACATCCGCCCCACTCCTATGAAACACTTTTTCCAAACTACCCTTGCCATCGTGGCTCTGGTCAGCCTCACCGCCGGAAACAGCCAGGCAAGTTCACTTCTTTTGGATTTCGGCCCAACGGCAGCTGCTCCTGCCGACGCCTTGAGGGATCCGGGGCATGCCACCGGCGTGGTACCCGGTTCAGAGATCACCTGGAATCGAATCGTTGGAGACACCAACACGCTTTACTACAGCGACGGCACGGCAGCCACCGGTATTACTTTGGAATTGGGCCGAAGCTCAGCGGTGGGTCCGGTCGGAGACGACATAATCAACTTCAGCGATAACGGATTCACCGTAAATGCGCTGGGCACGGCGATCAACACCGGCGTGTACGCCGGCACGAGTCCGGTCCGGGACGGGATCTTTGGCGGGGCCGGCGGGACCAACAATATTGCATTGGGTCTTCGGGTTGATGGCTTGCCAGCCGGAACGTATCGCGTGGTAGTGCACGGCAGGAATTCCAATACCGCCGGTCCGGCGGGGCTGCAGTTCTATGGCACGAGTGGCGCGAGTGCAGACTCGTATGCGTTTTCGCCCGGTGATGTCACCGCCGTGTTATCGAATCCCGCGCCGGCGATTGTTGCGGGCTTCGTGGAAGGTGACAACTTCGGTGTGCTGACCGTCACGGTTGCCGCCGGAGAATCACTCTACATTGCGTCTGAAGGAACATTCCCGGTGGAGATGCGGGGATTTTTTAACGCCATCACCATCACCTCCGGCACACCGACGCTCCCGGCCAAAATCACCGCGCATCCCGCGAATCGGACGATCATGGAAACAGCCACAGCCACGTTAATCGCCGATGGCTGGGGCGCACCAGCCGTCACTTCCCGGCAGTGGCGCTTCAATGGTACCAATGTATTGACGGACGGCCCGAACGTCAGCGGGGCCAACAGCAACCAACTGACCTTGCGAAATATCACCGCCAGCATGGCAGGCCAATACAGCCTGTTCGTAAGCAACACTCTTGGCTCCGACCTCAGCTCCAATGCCGTGCTCACCGTTGCTCCGGTCTTGAACACCGAACAAATGAGCAATATCTGGAACCTGGTGCCCGGCGACCGCCCTTACATCAGCACTGCCAACACCGAACGAACCATCGCGTTCAACAGCGTCACGACCAATTTGTTGCTCGCCAGCCGGACTCCTTCCAATCAGGTCGTCGTGCTGAACCCGGCGTCCGGGGCGGAAAAACATTTTCTCGACGTCAGCGGCATTGTTGACGGGACGATCGTCCTGAACCAGGTCGGCGTGGCTGAAGACGGAGCGGTTTTCGCCGCGAATCTGACGACGACTGCCACATCGCCCTCCTACAAGATTTACCGCTGGGACAATGATGATCCCGGCGTTCCCTCGACACCGGTGTTCATCGGTGATCCGGGAGCGAGTGTTCAACCGAACCTGCGCTGGGGCGACAATTTCGCCGTGCGCGGTGCCGGGGCGAACACGGAAATCCTGCTCGCTCCCGGTTCAGGGACTAACGTCGCCCTGCTGCGCACCTCCAGCGGACTGGATTTTCAGACAGAAATTCCCCCGGCGATGATCGCCATCACGGGAGTGCCGGCCAATTTTGGAGGCATCACCCTTGGTCTCGCTTTCGGGCCGGGCGGAAATACATTCTGGGCAAAGGCCGGGGGCGGTTCGCTCTACCTCATCCAGTTCGATCTCAACTCAAACACCGGCGCGGTGATTCGGACGTATTCAACCGCACTGGTGCCGGGTTCGGTCCGCGGCATATCCGTCAGTCCGGACCAAAAGTTTCTGGCGGGAGTCGCGCTGGAAACGCCGAATGACAACGTCCGGCTGTATGACGTTTCCGACCTGGTCAACGGACCCTTGCTTCGCGACCAGGAAGCATTTGTGCCACAAAACGCCAACGCCAATGGCATCGCCGCGAGTGTCTTTGGGGCCAATTATCTGTTCACGCTCGACTGCAATAACGGCATCAAGGCTTTTGCCATCAATACGAACTACGTGCCTCCGTCTGTCTCCCTGGTAACGCATCCGACGGACCGGACGGTAATGGAAGGTGCTTCCGCCACCTTCACCGCGTTGGGAGCATCTTCACAGCCCTTGACCTATCGGTGGCGTTTCAATGGGACACCGCTCAGCGATGGACCGAATGTCATCGGCGCCACGACCAACACACTGATTCTTAAAAACGTCACGACCAATTCGGCCGGGACTTACAGCCTGCTCGTCAGCAATGTCTTTGGCACTGCCGCGAGTTCCAATGCTCTTCTGACGGTCATTCCCACCTTCAATACGGCGCAGGCGAGCAATATCTGGAGTCTTGAGCCGGGTGAACGCAGCTACCTCGGCACCAATACCAGCACCGAACGCGGTCTGGCCTACAACAGCGTGACGACCAATCTTCTGTTGGTGAGCCGGTTGTCTCCCGATCCGACGGTAGCCGTGTTGGATGCCACCACCGGAGCGGAAAAACACTTTCTGGATATGACCGGCGTCCCCGGAACCACTGCGGGAGTCAGCCTGGGATTGAATACGATCGGAGTTTCCGATGACGGAGTGGTCTATGGCGCTGGTGTGACCGTCAGCGCCACTTCGCCGCCATTCTACGTTTATCGCTGGTCGGATGATAGCGCCGGCAACCCGCCAGTGATTGTCTTCGCCGGTGATCCCGCCGCGAGTGTCGAACCGAATCTTGGTTACGGAGACACGATGGCCGTGCGCGGCGCGGGCGCTGACACGCAGATCATCCTCGCTCCTCGGTCCGGCACCAATGTCGTCATCCTGCGCACCAGTTCTACGATGGATTTCCAGACCGAGATTCCTCCAGCCGTCATTTCAGTGAACAACGTTCCCAATGCCTTTGCGCAACTGGGCATCGCTTTCGGTCCGGGCACGAATACGTTCTGGGCCAAGACCATCAACAACGCTCTTTACCTCGTTCAATTCGACATTAACACCGGCACGGGCACCGTGATTGGCGCGTACTCCAACGCAATTCCCGGAAATCTGCGAGCCATCTCGGTGCATCCCAATCAAAAATTCCTCGCCGGCATCGCCCTCGACACGTCGGTCAACTTCCAGCTCTTCGATATTTCGGATCTCGCCGGCGGCCCGATCCTGCGAGACCAGGAAGCATTTGCAACCGCCAATGCCAACGTCACCGTCGGCGGGACCGGCACCACGGCGTTCGGTGGCAATTACGTGTTTGCGCTGGACTCGAATAACGGCATCAAAGCCTTCCTCATCAACACCAACTACGTGCCGCCGCATTCGCCGTTTGCCATCACCAGTATTACTCAAAGCGACGGAGCGGTAATTTTGACCTGGCCAAGTGTCGTGGGCCACAATTATCAGGTACAGTCACGGGATTCGATTTCCACCGGAGACTGGTCCAACCTGGGTGGAGTGATAACCGCGACGAGCACTACCAGTTCCTTTACCAACAGCATCTCCGGCTCTGACACGCGATTCTACCGCGTCGGAGGGCAGTAACAGATTCAAGGTTGATTCAACGAGACATCATGAAACGAGCGAACAGTAACCGGTTGCTCTACCAACAAGGTTTCACGTTGATTGAATTGCTGGTCGTGATTGCGATCATTGCGATCCTGGCCGCCATGCTGTTGCCGGCCCTGTCCAGGGCCAAAGCCAAAGCGCACGCGACGAATTGCCTGAACAACACCAAGCAACTGCAACTGGCCGCTCACATGTATGCCGATGATAACAACGACCAGTTGCTCAACAACGATACCGGCGGCGCCAGCGGCATTGCCAGCACCGCCGCGGGAGCCAACGCCTGGATCCAGGGCAATGTTCAGGAGTGGACGGCCAATTACCTCGGCACCATCCAGACGGGCGTGCTCTACCCTTACAACAAGTCCACGGAGATCTACCGCTGCCCTGGCAGTCGCGCCTTCGTCCGCGGTCTGGGAGGAAAAACGGACCCTCACAACCGCAGCTATGCAATCTCCGTGCAGTTGAATTGCAATTCCGGCAAGAACAACACTCACACGAAGGTGGCGCAAAAAACCAGCAACGTGCGACGGCCGGCCAGCGTGTTCAGTTTTGCCGAGGAGAATCAAATCAGCATCGACAATGGAGCCATCGGCGTGGAATCACTCGCCGGCCCGGCTCAGTTCTGGAATCCTCCCAGCGCGCGTCATAACAACGGCGCCACGTTCTCGTTCCTGGATGGCCACTCTGAGATTTGGCGTTGGCGCGGAACGGTCCTGATCGCCCTGAACCGGCAGTACAACAACGACGATACGCGCGCCGCAAACCAACGCCCCTCTTCCACCAGCAACCCGTTGAATCCGTCGCCCACGACGCCAAACGATCCCGATTACATCAGACTCGCCGAAGCATTGCCCGATCCGTAACCGATAAACCGGCTGAGATGGATTGCGCCGCTCTCCAGGCGGTTTCCCGTGTTAACCCGCAACTGATTGTCTCCCCGCTTTTCTCGTGGGCCAAAAAGTTTTACGGTGACCGCATCGTGAGTCACCCGCGCTATCTGAAGGCCCTCGCCATTCTCGTGGCGTTGATCGTTCCGCTGACAGTCGCCGGCGACTCCTCCGAGTTTCTGGTGACCAACTGGCGCACCGAAGACGGCTTGCCCCACAGCAGCGTGAATTCGCTGGTGCAAGCCAAAGACGGCTACTTGTGGATCGGGACTTACGTGGGGGTGGCGCGATTTGACGGGACACGCTTCGTGCATTTCTCGACGGCCAGCCTGCCTCAACTCGGCCCGGGTCGCGTGTCCCGGCTCTTTGAAGATCGCGATGGCGTGCTCTGGATCGGTTTGGAGTCCGGGCGTCTGCTGGCGTTCCGCGATGGTGAAACGCGCATCCATCTGCCCAACAGCGAACCCGCCAATCAGGCCATCATTGCCATGGCCCAGGACCAAATGGGCACAATCTGGATCCAAACCTCCTCCGGCAACCTGGGAAAGCTGACTTCTGACAGCGTTGAATTTGTTGCCACGACCGGCCCATTTTACCATCGAGCGAGTCTTGACCTGGTAGTGGATAAAGCAGGTGCGCTGTGGGTGGGAACCAAGGACGGCTTGAGAATCCGGGAAAAGGACCGCTTGGTGATTCCACCGGGAATGACCGGGTTGCCGAATCAGCCCCACGACGCTTTTGCTGCCGCGCGCGACGGAGGCTTGTGGACAGTCCAATCGAGCCGGTTGAAAAAAATTCGCGATGGCCAAATGATCCTCGATGAGGCCGTTCCCACAGGCCTCACCAATCCTGCCGAACAATTGTTGGAAACTCTTGATGGTCGGTTGTGGTTGGCGGCCGGAGACGGCGGCTTGTTCTATCGGAAATCCTCCGGCGAGTGGCAAGCCGTCGCACGCGAACCCGGATTGCAAGGCAGCCATCGCACGCTTTGCGAAGATCGCGAAGGAAACTTATGGCGCGGCGGGTTTGGAACGGGTTTAACACGCCTTCGTCCCCGAATGTTCACCACCCATGAATTGCCGGCGACGGATCAGGATCGGTACGCGATGGCAGTCTCCGCGGATGCCGACGGAAACATTTGGGCACTCTTTAACGGGCAAACCCTGGGTCGCATCGCTGCGGATACCGGCGCGATGCGATTTTGGAAACCGCCGGAACTGCCGCTGAGTTTTCGCACGCTCTTCCACGACCGAGCCCATTCCCTGTGGCTGGGCACGGGGAGCGGGCTGATCTATCGCATGCGCGGCGGGCGGTTCAGTTTGGAACTCCAATTACCGTCATCGGACTACGCGAGCGCCTTTTTCAAGGACTCCAAATCGAATCTCTGGATTGGTTTCACCGGTGGCGCGGGCGTCGGGTTCATGCCTCAAAGTGATCCTAAACAATGGCGCGTGGTCGAAGGCCTTTCGTTCCCGGACGTGCGGTGCATTGCCGAAGCGGCTGACGGCGCGATGTGGTTCGGCACCCACTACGGCGGTGCGTTTCGCTGGCACAATGAAAAATGGACGCGTTACACCGGTCGCGACGGTTTGCCCTCTGACTATGTTCGCAGCCTGCTGGCCGATGCCGATGGAACTGTGTGGCTGGCGACCATCAATGGCCTCTGCCGTTGGCGCGAAGGAAAAATATCCGCCATCACCACCGCTCAAGGATTGTGGCACAACTCGCTTTCCCATATCACCGACGATGGCCGGGGCAACTTGTGGTTCAGTTCCTTTGGCGGCGTGTTCCGCGTCGCCCGACAGCAATTGCACGACTTCGCCGAAGGCCGTCGTGATTCCATTCAATGCATCGGTTACGGCCGAAACGACGGCCTGCCGGCTCTGGAAAGCCCCGGCGGTTTTCAACCCGCCGGAGCCAGGACACCTGACGGGCGGCTGTGGTTTCCGACCGTCAATGGATTCGTCAGCATCGCACCCGACGCGATACGCGAGAATACCATGGCGCCGCCGGTGTGGATTGAGGAGGTGATCGCCGACGGCGACTCGCAACGGATTCAACACTCCGCGCCCACGCTGGTCATTGGGCCCGGAAAGCGGCGACTGGATTTTCGCTTCACCGCATTGAGTGTATCGGCGCCCGAAAAAATACGCTTTCGGCACAAGCTCGAAGGACTTGAGGAAGAGTGGTCGGCAGCCGACGCAGAACACATCGTCACGTACAGTCACATTCCTCCGGGCGATTACACGTTTCGGGTGACCGCCTGCAACAACGACGGCGTGTGGAATCCCGATGGCCATTCGCTGCGCGTGGAGATCCAGCCCTTCTTCTGGCAGACGCGCTGGTTTCAAGGCGGTATGGGGCTGCTGCTGATTGCTGGAGTCGCGCTTACCGTCCGCCGGGTGGAACGCTGGAAGGCACAGTTGCGACTCGAACGCCTCGAACAGCAACATGCCATCGAACACGAACGCAGCCGCATCGCCAAGGACATTCACGACGACCTGGGCGCCAACCTCACTCAAATCGTTTTCCTCAGCCAGCGCGCCGAAGCCTCGCACGGCGACCTGAAGGAAGCGGCGCATTGGCTGCGATTGATTCCCGCCACCGCGCGTCGCACGATCCAATCGCTCGATGAAATTGTCTGGGCGATCAATCCCAAACATGATTCGCTCGAAAGTCTGGCGAACTACCTCAGCCAATTCGCTTCCGAACATTTCAATCTTGCGGGCATTCGTTGCGTGCTCGATGTCCCCATGGTACTGCCGGCGCTCCAGTTGTCGGCCGAGTTGCGCCATCACATCGTGCTGGCGGCGCGCGAAGCCATCCAAAACGTCGTAGCGCATGCCGCGGCGACAGAAGCGCGCGTGTCATTGCAACTGGACAACGAACAGTTGCGCATCATCATTGCTGACAATGGCCGCGGCTTTGACATCCTGAGTGTCTCCCCAGAGGGAAACGGGCTGCACAACATGCGCCAACGGATGGAAGAAATCGGTGGAAAGACCGAAATCGAGAGCCAACCAGAACAAGGTACGACGATCCGGTTGTCAGTATCCCGTCGCCTGATTGATCGTACGCGAGAAAAGAGTCGGTCATGAGTTTATGAAGATGGCCAGCGCCAAACCTGAAACGAATCCAGAAGCCACCAGTCGCAACATACGGGTGTGCGTGGTCGAGGACGACCATGTGGTGCGCGAGCAACTCGTGCATCAATTGTCGCGCGCGCCGGGGTTCACCTGCGTCAGCAGCCATCGCTCTGCCGAGGCGGCGCTGGAGGAAATTCCCCGCCATCAACCGGACGTCGTGCTCATGGACATCAACCTGCCTCGCATGAGTGGCATTGATTGCGTCCGGGTCCTCAAAGGCCAGCTTCCCAACACGCAGTACGTGATGTTGACAGTTTACGAGGATGCCGATGTGATTTTTAAGTCTCTCCTGGCTGGTGCGGTCGGCTACCTGCTCAAGGGGCGGACGGGTTCGGGCAACCAGGTGCTCGAGGCCGTTCGCGATGCGGCCCGGGGCGGATCACCTTTGAACAGTCTGATCGCGCGAAAAATCGTGCAGTATTTTCACCACCAACCCTCCCGCGCCGGCACCGAACAACCACTCTCCACCCGTGAACGTGAAGTGCTGGAGTTGTTGTCCAAAGGGCTGCCCTACAAGGAAATCGCCGACCTGCTCGGTGTGAACATCGAGACGGTTCGAAAACACTGTCACAACATCTACGAGAAACTTCAGGTCAGCTCGCGCACCGAAGCCGTGGTGAAATTTCTCGGAAGGTAAGGTTCACATCCCGCTACAGACCCTTGCATCGTTACACCTTCGTGTAATACCGCCCCAAGCCGGGAACATGACAGAATTCTCAAACATGACTCTCAAATCGATCCGCTGCCTCTCGCTGTTTCTATGCCTGGCGGCGAACTCGCTCTCCGGTGCGCCGACAGCCGAAAGCGATATTTGCATCTACGGCGGCACGTCGGGCGGCGTCGTTGCCGCCGTTCAGGCGGCGCGGATGGGCAAGTCCGTGGTGATCGTCTGTCCGGAGCAGCATCTGGGTGGCCTGTCGAGTGGCGGACTGGGATTTACTGACACCGGCAACAAGGCGGTCATCGGCGGGCTGGCCCGGGAGTTCTATCATCGCGTGTGGAAACAATACGATCAACCCGAGGCGTGGAAATGGGAGCAGCGCGAGGACTACGGCAATCAAGGCCAGGGAACACCTGCCATCCACAAGGACCTCCGCACGATGTGGATCTTCGAACCACATGTCGCCGAGCGCGTCTTCGAGGATTGGATTCGCGAATACAAGATTCCGGTTTATCGAAACGAATGGCTCGACCGTACGAGTGGCGTGAAGAAGGAAAATCAGCGCATCGTTTCCATCTCAACGCTGAGCGGTAAAACGTATCGCGCGAAAATGTATTTGGACGCGACCTACGAAGGCGACTTGATGGCGGCAGCAGAAGTGGATTACCACGTCGGTCGCGAAGCGAACAGTGTCTATGGCGAGCAATGGAACGGAGTGCAGACGGGTGTTTTGCATCATCGCCATCACTTCGGCGCGGTAAAACAGAAGATCAGCCCGTACGTCGTTCCGGGCGACCCGAGCAGCGGCGTGCTGCCGCGAATCAGCACCAATCATCCGGGCGAATATGGCCAGGGTGATCGGAAGGTTCAGGCGTATTGTTTCCGCCTCTGTTTGACCGACCATCCTGAGAATCGCGTGCCCTTTCCCAAACCCGACGGCTACGATCCCGCGCAATACGAGTTATTACTGCGCATCTTCCAAGCCGGCTGGCGCGAAACTTTTGCCAAGTTTGATCCCGTTCCGAATCGCAAGACCGACGTCAACAATCACGGCCCGATGAGCTTCGACAACATCGGTTACAACTACGATTACCCGGAAGCTTCCTACGAACGACGCCGCGAGATCATCAAGGAACACGAGCAGTACCAGAAAGGCTGGCTTTATTTCATCGCCAATGACCCGCGCGTCCCGTCCGAGGTTCGGGAGAAAATGCAGAAATGGGGACTGGCCCGGGATGAGTTTCGCGACAACGGGAACTGGCCGCATCAACTCTATATTCGTGAAGCGCGTCGGATGATTGGCCAGTACGTGATGACCGAAAACGAACTCCTCAAAAAACGTCCCACCCCGGAACCGGTCGGCATGGGCAGTTACACCATCGATTCCCACAACATCCAGCGCTACATCACTCCGGAAGGTTATGTCCAGAACGAAGGGGACATTGGGGTCTCAACTCGCGGCCCCTATCAAATCGCCTACGGCGCGCTCCTGCCCAAGCGGGGTCAGGTGGACAATCTGCTGGTTCCAGTGTGCGTTTCCAGCTCGCACATTGCGTTTGGCTCCATTCGCATGGAGCCGGTCTTCATGATCCTGGGTCAATCCGCCGCAACCGCCGCGGCGATGGCCATTGATGCTCGCGTTGCTGTTCAGGACGTACCCTACTCAAAGCTGCGCGAACGTCTGTTGCAGGATGGACAGGTGCTCGAATCCACGCACCCCGCCCCGCCGGAAGTGACAATTCTCGATCCACGCAAGCTCGACGGCATCGTCGTGGATGACGCGGAAGCCAGGCTCATCGGCAACTGGGTCGAAAGCACCGCCCTCCAACCCTGGGTCGGCGCGAGCTATCGGCATGACGGAAATACCGCCAAGGGCAAGTCAATCGCTCGATTTGAAACCCGCCTGCCGCGCGCGGGCCGTTACGAGGTCCGACTTGCGTACTCTCCCAATGACAACCGGGCCTCCAACGTCGCAATCACTATTCATCATGAGCGCGGAGAGAAAGTCATTCTGTTGAACGAAAAATTGCGCCCGCCAATTGACAACATTTTCGCCTCGCTGGGGACGTTTGCTTTCGACACGGAGAAACCTGCGGTCGTGGAAGTCTCCAATCAAAACGCTGATGGCCATGTCGTCATCGACGCCATTCAATGGCTGCCCAAATGAGTTTTATGCGTCACAAACTCCGCCTCTTTGAATTGTTGGCCTTGTCCTGCGTCGTCCTCCTTTCCGACGGTGTCAGCAGCGCGGCCACAGTTGTGGAAAGTGACATCTGTGTTTATGGCGGAACTTCTGGCGGCGTGGCTGCGGTAGTCCAGGCGAAACGCATGGGTAAAACGGCTTCACTGGCCGTGTTCAGCACGCATCTGGGTGGATTGACCTCCGGCGGCCTCGGGGCAACAGATGTTGGCAATCAGGCGACCATCGGCGGCGTGTCGCGGGAATTTTACCGCCGGATCGGACAACGTTATAACCAGACCGAACGCTTCAATTTTGAGCCGCACGTCGCCCGTGAAGTTTTCGAAGCCTGGCTGGCCGAGGTTGGTGTGACGCCACGTTTCAATCAACGTCTGGCCTCCGTCGCCAAAACCGGCCAGCGCATCACGCAAATCACCATGGAGGACGGAACAATCTATCGCGCGAAGATGTTCATTGATGCCACCTACGAAGGCGACTTGATGGCCATGGCCGGGGTTAGTTTCACCTTTGGACGGGAAGGCACAAACGTGTATGGCGAGACGCTCAACGGCATTCGCGCCAATACGCCGGCACACCAATTCACCGTCAACGTAGATCCGTATGTCATTCCCGGAAATCCGGCGAGCGGCTTGTTGCCGTTTGTTCAACCCGGCGACGGTGGCACGCCCGGCGATGGCGACCATCGCATCCAGGCCTACAATTATCGGCTGTGTTTCACACAAAATGCCACCAACCGTCTGCCGCACGTCGTGCCGCCGAACTACGACCCGGCCCGCTATGAATTGCTGGGACGCCTGCTCGATGCCCGCGTCGCCAACGGGGACACGCTCACCATCAACAATTTCTTCAGTGTTTCGGCCATGCCCAATGGCAAAACCGACATGAACAACAACGGCGCGTTTTCCACCGATTACATTGGCATGAACTGGACCTACCCGACGAACACCTATGCGGCCCGCGAGCAAATGGATATCGAGCATCGCGAGTACATTCAGGGATTGATCCAGTATCTCGCCACCAGCCCGCGTTCTCCGGCCAACCTGCGGGCGCAAGTGCTGAGTTGGGGACCGTGCAAGGACGAATGGCAGGAAACCGGTGGTTACTCTCCGCAGATTTACGTGCGCGAAGCCCGCCGCATGGTGAGCGATTACGTGATGACTCAAGGCGATTGCCAGAACACTCGCGTCGCTCCGGATTCAGTCTGCCTCGGCTCCTACAACATGGACTCACACAATTGCCAGCGGATCGTCAAAAACGGATTCGCGCGCAACGAGGGCGATGTGCAGGTCAGCCCGGCTCAGCCTTATCCCATCTCGTATCGCTCCATCGTGCCGCGCGTGGGCGAGTGCGAGAATCTGTTTGTCACCTTTGCCATCAGCGCCACTCACATTGCTTTCGGTTCCACCCGCATGGAACCCGTCTTCATGATGGCGAGCCAGTCAGCGGCTACCGCGGCGTCCTTTGCAATCGATGACCAACTGCCAGTCCAACAGGTCAATTACGCCAAGCTGGCCCTGCAACTTGCCGCCGATGGGCAGGTGCTCACCTGGGGCTCCAGCGGCGACACCGCGGGAGTGATCGTGGATAATTCGAACAGCGCGGTCACCTACACCGGCGTTTGGAGCAACAGCACTTCCGTGACCGGATATTGGGGCGCAAACTATCAGCACGATGGCAATGAGGACAAAGGCAACAAATCGGCAACGTTCCAACCCAACCTGCCGACCAACGACACCTATCACGTTTACCTGCGCTGGACCACCAATCCAAACCGCGCCACCAACGTTCCCGTGGACATCATCCATCCTGCCGGCACCAACACCGTCCTCGCAAACCAAATGCTGGACAACGGCACTTGGGTTCATCTCCTGACCACCAACTTCAACGCAGGGACCAACAGCGCTCTACGCATTCGCAACTCGGGAACGACCGGCTTCGTCATTGCCGATGCAGCACGCTGGGTTTCCGCAACCGCCAGCAACCTGCCGGTGGTTCAACTCATCGCCAGCGACCCGATTGCCAGCGAGACCGGCAAAACGGCGCGATTGCTTTTCGCCCGGTCGATCAATGACACGAACACTGCGCTCACAATCTTTTATCAACTTTCCGGTAATGCCAGCAACGGAGTCGATTTCGCCACGCTTCCCGGCAGCCTGGCGCTGCCGGCCGGAGTCGCTTCAACGAATCTGGTGATCACCGCACCTTCAGATGCAAACGCCGAAGGAGACAAAACTCTGATCGTTTCATTGCAAGCCGGAACAAACTACGGAGTTGGCCCATTAAGCAAAGCCACCGTTCACATTCTGGACCTGCCTTTTGATGCGTGGCGCTTCAAGCATTTCACCGCCAGCGAACTTGCCGACTTGAACATCAGCGGGCCCGATGCCGACCCGGATTCCGACGGCGCCACAAACCGGCACGAGTTTCTCAGCGGCACTGACCCACGGGATTCGGCGAGTGTCCTGCGCGTGAGAATCAACACCCAAACCAACACCGCCATTATTCAGTTCACTGCCGGATCCAACCGCGCATTCACCTTGCAGTATCGAGACCACCCTGGCTTGGGGACCTGGCTGGAACTCACCAACATTGCGCCGGTGAACTCAAATCGCACCATCGTCTGCTCCGACCCGTTTCCTGTCGGCGTGAGCAACCGGTTCTACCGTGTCAGTGCCCTGTGAATCCTGATTACGCAATCATTGGTCACTGGTTTCAAATTCCGCCGGAGGCTCTGAAGCCCGCCACCGAAACGGACGGGAACGATCCGGCTCGAATCGTTTTCCGTTCCGCAAATTAAGCACCTGCTCCAGGACGCGGCTGATTGGCAGTGACTCAATGCCCGTTTCGCCTTGCAGCAGCACCACGTTGTTTCCCAACGGGCGCCAGATGTCCATGTTTGTCTCCGCCCACAAAGCCAGCGTTGGCAATCCGACTGCCGCCGCGAGATGCGTGATGCCGGAATCGTGTCCAATAAAGCCGGCGCAGTCCTTGAGCTGCCGCGCGAGTTCTTTCAGGGGAAGACTGCGTGCAACCCGGACGCGTTCTGCCGGAAGAACCCTGGCATAGTTCGCGAGTCGATCACCTTCGGCCTCACCTCCCACCAATAGCAAATTGAAAGTGGATTGGTCGATTAACTCCCGGAAGAGCCGGGTCCAGTTCGTTTCCGACCAGTTCTTCCGCTCGCTGCCACTGCCCGGATGAAGGGCAATCGTTGGCGCGTGACGCGCAATCGATTCGTCTACAACCAGACTGAGGTGCGGAACCTGGTCGGCCCCGAAAATGGCCAGGCGTTCCAGCGGCTTCAAAAAAGCTTCCGTCGCGTGGACATCAGCGGCCTCGTCCGGTCGGTGCGGTCCCACGATGAATTGCGCCGGGCTGCAGCGGGCAATGTTCATTTTAAAGATCTCGTCCGGGTCGTAGAGGTAGGAAACGATGATGTTGAAATCCGAAAAGTAGTCACACAAATCCTCGGACAATTCTCCGTTGCGCGCAAAGAATCCCGCCAGGCCTCGCGCTTCGATTGCTTGCACGCGATTCACCAGGCCGCCGGCCTCGGCGAGTTGAACGATGTGCGGATAGCCCAGCACCTCAAGGTGCACTTCGGGGAACTGTTGTCGCAGCGCAGCGATCGCCGGCAAGGTGAGAATGAAATCCCCTATCGCGCCGCCGCGAATAACGAGGATTTTGCCGCGCGGTGAACTCACATTGCTCGAAAGGCGGTCAGACCCAACACCATTACGAGCAGCGCAAACGCCAGGCGGATGCCACTTCCCACCTTGATGCGTTTTTCGTTCGCGGTCGCCCAATTCAGGAGATCGCGCAGCCGCCACGGTGAGATGGTGAACCAGATTCCTGCCACAACGAGAACATAAGCCCACAATTGAATCAGCAGCACCCAAGGTGTTTCCCCCAAATGCGGTCGCCCGGTATCTACCATGAGCTTGGCAAGCAGGAGAAACACGACGGCGAGCCCGCGCACCGCCAAATAATCCTGCACAAAAATGCATGCCCCCAGGCCAATCGCGCCAAAGACAATCAGCATGTAAGGCTTGATGGCAGCGAAGTCGGCAATCGGCTCCTGATGCACGTTCCACAAGAACCAAATCGTGCCCAGGAGCATCAGGAAAACGCCCGTCGGGATGTGCCGCGGGAATTTGCGCGCGGCGTCGGCAAACGCGTTCGGTCGGGCCAGGCCATAAACCTGCGGCACGGCCAGGCCCAGGCCCAGCACGATGGAAAGCAACGAGAGTTTCATCGTATCAATTCAAACCCCGGGAGCATGGACGAGGGCGGACGCGGGAAAAAGCAAAAAGCGCAATAGCCCGGGAGACTGAACTCCACCCCGGCGACCCATTTGCAGGCAGCCGATGTAGTTGATTGTCCAGTGCTAGTCCGCCCGCGAAAAAGGAGTATTATTTGCATTGAACAAGTGGACGGCGACCTCGTCGAAACTTAGTCGAACAAAATTGAATCATTGAACTATGAAGAAGCTTTTCATCGCACTGCTGGCATCCGCGGCTTTGTATCAAGCGGCTGCCGCGGAAGGAGAGTGGTTGACGGATTTCACGAAAGCAACGCAGAAAGCCAAAGCCGAGAACAAATTGGTCCTGATGGACTTTACGGGTTCGGACTGGTGTCCGCCCTGCAAAGCCCTGTATAAGAACGTGCTTAGTTCCGCAGAATTTGTGGAGTATGCGAAAAGTAACCTCATTCTGGTGGAGGTGGACTTTCCAACCTCCAAGAAGCAGAGCGAAGAGCTGAAGAAGGCCAATGAGGCGTTGCAGACGAAGTTTAATGTGGACGGATATCCGACCATTATTGTCCTCGACAGTAACGGAAAGGAATTAAGCAGGGATTCAGGTTATGCAGGTGAGAAGCCAAAAGAGTTTATTGCAAAGATCGAAGCGCTGAAGAAGAAATAGCGATTCAGAGCATGATGTTTTCGTAAACGCGCGCGGTCGCTCCGGACCGCGCTTTTTCTTGGTTAAATCTTGATTCTACGCCGCTGAAACCTAGCATCCCCGCGCAGTTGTGGACGGCATGAAAGCAATTCTCGCACTCGAAGACGGTTCGGTTTTCATCGGCAAAGGTTTTGGCGCGCGCGCCTCATCCTGCGGCGAGGTGTGTTTCAATACCTCGATGACCGGCTACCAGGAAATTCTCACGGACCCATCCTACAAAGGCCAAATCGTGGCGATGACCTATCCGCTCATTGGCAACTACGGGGTCAATACCGTGGATGTGGAATCGTGGCGGCCGCATGTCGCAGGATTCGTCGTGCGTGAAGTGTCGCCCCTGGTAAGCAACTGGCGCGCGGATTACTCGTTGCCCGAGTATCTCGAACGCAATGGCATTCCCGGAATTCAGGGTATCGACACCCGTGCCTTGACCAAGAAGCTGCGGGTGCGTGGTGCGTTGAACGGCTTTATCACCACGGAAGACATTTCACCGGAAGAAGCCGTCCGGCGCGCCAGGGAATGGCCGGGGCTGGAAGGCGTCGACTACGTGAAGGAAGTCACGCACCAGCAGGCATTCGGCTGGGATGAAAAGGATGAAGTCAGCGCTGCCTTTGATTTGGTGCGCGGCAACGTCAAGACGGACGCACGCAATCATCGCAAGCCGCTCCCGCCGGCGGACATTCCCATTGTGGCTTATGACTTCGGGATGAAATACAACATCCTGCGGCGGCTGCGGCAGCAAGGTTTCAAGACGCACGTGGTTCCCGCGACAACGTCCGCTGCGGAAGCAATGAAGCACCAGCCCGCAGGCATTTTTCTATCGAACGGTCCCGGCGATCCCTCCGCGCTGGGATACGCGGTGACGGCAGTGAGCGATTTGATCAAGACCGGCGTTCCGATTTTCGGCATCTGCCTGGGTCACCAGATTCTGGGGCAGGCGTTTGGAGGCAAGACGTTCAAACTCAAATTCGGTCACCGCGGCGGTAATCAGCCGGTCAAGGATTTGGAATCCGGCAAAATCGAAATCACTTCTCAAAATCACGGCTTCGCGGTGGATGGCAAATCGTTGCCCTCCGACGTTTCCGTCGACCGCATCAACCTCAACGACCAGACCGTCGAAGGTTTGCGTCACAAGACCAAACCCATTTTCTGCGTGCAATATCATCCCGAAGCATCGCCTGGCCCGCACGACTCGACGCCGCTGTTTGCCGAGTTTCGCGAGCTGATTGCGCGCAAATAAATTCGGTCCGTGAGAATTCCGCCCGGCAGGTGTCTGAAATAATTGTGGCCGAACCGAAACCTTTACGTTTGACTTGAATTTGCCCGGGCAGCTACTTTTTGCCGGGTAACCAATATGGCCAAACTTGTAATCCTCAGCCAGGGCATGACCGGCCGTTCGCACGAGTTGAAGGTGGACAAAACCACCATCGGCCGGGTCGAGGACAATACGTTCCCGATCGCTGAGGCTTCGGTTTCCAGCCATCATTGCGAAGTCCTCCTTCGCGGCAACGATGTTATCATCCACGATCTCAATTCCACGAACGGTACTTTCATCAACGGCGAAAAAATCACCGAGTCGGTTTTGAAGCCCGGGCAGACGTTGCGGCTCGGTCAGGTGGAATTGCGCCTTGAAGCGGAAGGGGCTCCGGCTTCATCCGCACCGCCGCCGGCGTCCAAACCCGGATCGCCCCCTGCTCCCGGCAAGAAAGCCGAGAGTACGATTGTGATGCAACAGGGAGTCAAACTCACTGAATTGGAAACGGGCACTCAGCGCGGGTTTGGAACGGCAGGCAAGGGCTTCAGCAAGAAAGATAACAAGGCCAACAAGATTTTCCTCATCGCGGCGATTGTCGTGGGGGTGATTATTGTCGCGCTGGTGCTCGTCGCCTTGATGAAAGCCGGCGGATCCAGCGGCCAATAAATCTCTTCGGAACGCCGACCGAGGGATTTCGGCACTCCCTTACTTCAGCCACTTCGCAACGTCGCACGCTGCGTACGTGATGAGAATATCCGCTCCCGCCCGGCGCATCGCCAGGAGGCTCTCCATCGTTACGGCCTGCTCGTCAATCCAGCCTTTGGCGGCCGCAGCCTTCACCATCGAATACTCCGCACTCACGGCATAGGCTGCAGTAGGATAACCGAACCGGGTTTTCACTCGATGCAAAATGTCGAGGTACGCGAGTGCGGGTTTTACCATGACAATGTCCGCGCCCTCCGCAATATCCAGCGCCACTTCGCGCAACGCTTCCTTCGCATTGGCCGCGTCCATCTGGTAACTTCGCCGATCGCCAAATTTTGGCGTGGATTCGGCCGCTTCGCGAAACGGACCGTAAAACGCCGAGGCGAACTTGGCCGCGTAAGACATGATTGGGGTTTCACTGAAACCCGAGCGATCCAATTGTTCCCGAATTGCACGCACGCGTCCATCCATCATATCACTGGGAGCGACTATGTCGGCCCCGGCTTCGGCGTGGCTGACCGCAGTGCGCGCGAGCAGCTTCAGGCTCGGGTCGTTGAGGATTTTCGCGCCGCCCGGGTCGGTGTGAACAATGCCACAGTGCCCGTGGCTCATATACTCGCACAGGCAGACGTCCGTGATGATCAGCAAATCTGGCAGCTCCCTTTTCAGCAACCGCACCGTTTGCTGAACAATCCCATTGCGCGCGTACGCGCCGGAGGCACGCTCATCCTTGCGATTGGGAATACCGAAGAGCAGCACCGCCGGAACACCCAACGCGTGCGCCCGAGTTGCTTCCTGCACGAGTTCATCGGGCGAAAGCTGAAAAACACCAGGCATGGCGCCAATCAGCTGACGCAACTTGCGACCTTCCCGAACGAACAACGGAAGGACCAACTGTTCGACGCTCAATCGCGTTTCACACACCAGTCTGCGCAAGGCAGCGGATTGTCGCAGGCGACGCGGACGCACCACCGGAAACTGACCTCCGGGGCGCGCGCTCATGTCTTCATGGCTTGCTACCATCCCGGATGATGTTAATGAACTGGCGCATCGCTGGCGAGAGCACTTTATTCTTCTTATAGATGGCGGCCAGTGGACGATACAACTCCGCATCTTCAATCGTAACCGCGGCCAACGTCTGCTTGGTAATTTCCTGGGCGACCGTCCCCTGAGGCACGATGGAGACTCCCGCATCGATTTCCACGGCACGCTTCACCGTCTCGATGTTGTCGAACTCCATCACGTTCTTCACTTCGACGTTGTTTTCCTTGAGCACCTTGTCCAGGGCCTTGCGCGTGGGGATATCCGGCTCGAAACCAACAAACTTCTGATCCGTCACCGCCTTAAGTTTGATTGACTTCTGCCTGGCGAACGGATGTTGCGGATGGCAAATCAGCACCAGCGGATCTTTGCGCAACGACACGACCTCCAGTTTCCCATCCTTGGACGGATACGCCACCAGGCCGAGGTCCACGACGTTGCTGAAGACGTCTTCATAAACCTGGTTGGCCCGGCGGTACTCCACGTGCACGTGCACGGTCGGATAATCCTTGAGAAAGCGTTTGATGTAAGGTGGCAGATCGTGCAGGCCGATACTGTAAATGGTCGCCACGCGAATCGTGCCGGAAATGATGTCTTTGATCTCCTGCAGTTTGCTGTGCAAGCCATCGTAAGTCTGAATGATCTGCTTGCTGTAGTCGTAAAGCACCTGACCCTCGCGAGTGAGGCGGAATTTTTTCTTGCTGCGTTCGATCAGCAACGATTTGAACTGGCGCTCCAATGAGCTGATCTGCTGGCTGACGGCAGATTGCGTGACTCCGTTGATCTGGGCGGCTTTGGTGAAACTCTCAGTTTCTGCGAGGTCGCAGAATACTTTCATACTTTCTATTTGCATAAGTTAATTCAATTCCAAAGTCGCTTTTACGTCAACTTTCGTTATTGCCAGAAACTAACCATTTCTTGCTCTACTTATCAGGTAAGTTTCATAAATGCACTCGGCAATAACCCGGAGATATTGAACTCCCTTACTCGCTTTAGCGCTCGGCTGTCCGCCACGAACACGCGCGCATTCGGCGCATACTCCACCAATAACTGACGGCACGCGCCGCATGGCATCGCTCCACCGGCAACCCTGGCAACCACGGCAATGGCAACGAAATCTTTCTTCCCTTCGGTCAATGCCTTGAACAAGGCTACTCGCTCAGCACAACACGTAAGTCCGTAGCTCGCACTTTCGACATTCGCGCCTGTAACGATTCCGCCTCGCTTGGTCAACAACGCGGCGCCCACCCGGAATTTGGAATAAGGCGCGACCGCCTGGTTCCTGGCCTTCGCCGCCGCATGAACGAGTTTCGCTCTATTGATTTCGCCCATAACGCTTCAAGAACGCCTTCAGCAAACGCGCGCCAGCCTGCTTCACCCGTTCGCCAGTTTCCAAAACTTCCTCGTGCGACACCAAGGACTTCCCCACGCCCGCTGCCAGATTCGTAATGCACGACAACGCCGCCACCCGTACTCCGCACTGTCGCGCCACGATAACTTCCGGCACCGTGCTCATGCCCACCGCATCCGCGCCGAGTTTGGCAAACGCCCGAATCTCTGCCGGCGTTTCATAACTCGGTCCGCCAACCGCCACATAGATCCCGCGTCGCAGGCGGACCTTCGCCACTCGCGCTGCGGACCGAAGCATCTGATTCAGCTCCGGATCATAGGCCTGGGTCAAATCAACAAAGCGCTGCTGACCAGAAAGCGCCGGACCACGAAGTGGATTCACGCCCATAAAATTGATATGGTCCGTCACCACCATAAAATCGCCCGGTCGAAACTTCGGATTAATGCCTCCCGCCGCATTGGTCAGCAGCAAGTCCGTAACGCCGCATGCCGCCAACGTCCGTACCCCGAACGTCACCCGCTCCATTGAATGCCCTTCGTAGAAGTGCGCTCGTCCACTCACCACGGTCACTGGAGTACCGCCCAATGTCCCCACGACCAGGTTGCCGTCATGCCCGGGTACATCGGGTTTTGAAAAGCCGGGCAGCTTCCCATAGGAAATCCGGGCATCTGCCTGCAACTCATTCAGGAGATGTTTGAAGCCACTGCCCAGCACGATGCCAAGAGTCGGTCGGAGTCGGGAAAGCTTCTTGATTCTCGATGCAGGAATTCTCGGGTCAGTACAACTCACCGGAAAAGACTGCCTGTTTCTGCCAGCAATGCTAGAGAATCTTGAATCTTCTGATCTCTGAGCCTCACCGGTACGGCATAAACCGGGTGATGAGGTTCCTACTAAACTCCCGGCCGTTTGCGGCAAAACCGAACCAGCAAACCAGCGACGAGTAATGAAAACACCTGCGGCTCGGGCACGGCCACCCCGTAAGTGACGTTGTCGATCATTTCCTCATGCCCGCCCGGCAGGAACGGCCCGCCATCATTGTAGACGACGCTCGTAATGGATTCTGAAAAGACAAAGCCGCGGAATGTCCAGCTTCCTATCTGGCCCGTGAAGTTGTGCGTGTAGGTTTGTCCGCTAAGCAGCGTGAAGGTCAGCGTCGCATTGAACGGACCACTCAGAGCGATCCCGCCTGAGAAATCCGCACCGAACGCGTTTCTCCCAGCCGGAAAGAAAATCCCCATGGGATAACTCGAATCGAAATTCCAAATATACTGACCCGTGCCGGGCGCTGGATTCATCGGGCTGGAACCTCCGGCCACAAACAACCGGTGCTCGAAATTGGTAACGGTCAAAATCGGATTAAAAGGGAACACCGGATTCAATACGGTGATCGGCGATTCCCCGATTCCCATCCCGTCGTACGGTGGCAAGCCCTCAAAATCAACCGTCGTGCTCGATTGCAGCACGGTATTAAAGATCGAACGGTCGGTGTAAAGCACACCTTGTCCGCGGGCCTCGATGGTTGACAGGAGTAGCGCGGTGGCGCCGATTGTCATCAGCAAACAGGCGATGAAACGAATGCCTGCGTTTGAGCCGAGGTGGATCGTCTTCATAATGCGTTTCTGGAGAGAGGATGCAGCTTTGGTGGCGAGTATCCTCCGATTTCGACTCCCGTCAAGCTTGGCTTCAATGAATTGAACCCGACACCCGGCTTGATTTCTCCCCAGTCTCCCCTACTCTGCGATGCTCGAATCCAACTCGATTCGACCGTGTTGAATATGAACCTGAGCAATGAAGAAATCCGCCGTTATTCGCGGCATCTGATCCTGCCGGAAGTCGGGCTGGCCGGGCAAAAGAAAATCAAAGCCACCAGCGTCCTGTGCATCGGCGCGGGCGGACTCGGCTCGCCCATCGCCCTGTATCTCGCCGCCGCGGGCATCGGCAAGATTGGCATCGTGGATTTCGATGTGGTGGATTACTCCAACCTGCAACGCCAGATTCTCCACACGGACGCCGACGTCGGTCGCCCCAAGGCGCAATCGGCCAAGGAAACCATTGCGGGCATCAATCCCAACACCGAGGTGGTCATCCACAACACCGCGATCAACTCCAGCAACGCCTTCGAGCTCATCCGCCCCTACGACATCGTAGTCGACGGGACAGACAATTTCCCAACCCGCTATCTCACCAACGATGCCTGCGTGTTGCTCAAGAAGCCAAACGTCTATGGTTCGATCTTCCGCTTCGAAGGCCAGGCCAGCGTGTTCGCGCCGCATCTCGGTGGACCGTGCTATCGCTGTCTGTATCCCGAACCGCCGCCGCCCGGCATGGTGCCGAGTTGCGCGGAAGGCGGCGTGCTCGGCGTTTTGCCCGGCATCATCGGTTGCATCCAGACGACTGAGATCCTGAAACTCGCGCTGGGCAAAGGCACATCCATGGTCGGCCGCCTGCTCCTGTTCAACGCGCTCGACATGAAGTTCCGCGAACTCAAGCTGCGTCGCGACCCGCAATGCCCGATCTGCGGCGACAACCCGACGATCAAGGAGCTGATTGATTACGATCAGTTCTGCGGCATCCAACCCGCCCCTGCCGAACCCGTCGGCAATCCCGACGAAGTCACCGTGCAGGACATGAAGAAGGCGCTGGATAATCCAAGCCTCGGCATCAAAGTCATCGACGTGCGCGAGCCGGACGAATACGAAATCGCGAAAGTGGACGGCGTGCCATTGCTGCCGTTGAGCCAGATCGAATCACGCTTCACCGAACTTGATCCGAACCAGACCTACTACATCCACTGCAAAGCCGGCGTGCGTTCGTTGAAGGCGCTGAACTTCCTGCGGCAACAGGGATTCAAATACCTCAAGAGCGTCAAAGGCGGCATCACCGCCTGGAGCGAGGAGATCGATTCCAAAGTGCCGCGGTATTGAACGTAGCGGCAACCTTCCGTGTTGCCGTACAGGGTGGCATCCTGCCACCCGGAACAAACGCCCGAGTTGATCGTGACCAACGAAAAGTCGGGGAGTTCGTTCATGCGTGGGTTTCCTTCCGCCGGGCTGGAAGCCTCGGCTCTACGTCAGCCAAGGATGGCCGACGCTACAGTTGAGGCGCAGCGTCCCGCATATTGCAGAATTCAGTTCTCGCCAACCTGTTTCAAAGCAGCGGCTTCGACGATTGGACTCAACCAGAACGTCGTTCTGGCGGCCAGTAGTCCGAGCACTGGTTTCAAAGCGGGGATTTTTCCTTCAGCTTTTGCGCGCAACAGCACGCCCAATGTTCCAGTATAGGCGATACCCAAAGCCGCCGCCGCTCTCCGGCCTTGGGCGTCGTCCACCAAAAGCAACGAGCCGGGCAACTCCAAAGCGAGCGCCAAAGCCTCGGTCTCGCCAGGTTGCAGGTTGAACGGCAGTGATGAGACTTTCGCCAGGTCTTGCGGCGACTGCACGATCAGCCAGCCATCCGACTTGGCACGTTGAACTTCTTGGACGCCGTAAGTTTTTGGCGATGCCGTGGTTTCTTTCCAAACCTCGGGCGGGATATGGATGGTGGAATAAAACTCCCGCAGCAGATAGAATTGCTCGCCAGCCGCGAGTGTGATTAACACCGAGGAATCAACGACGACCGCTGGCATAAGCGATGTCGTGTTCCAGATCGGTCAGGGAATAGGGCATTGGCACGTGACGTTGTTGCAGGATTTCCGAGAAGTGTTCCTCGGTCATGCCAGCAACCCGGGCTGCCTTGCCGACGGGCAAACTGCCAGAACGATAAAGCGCGACGGCCAATTCCAAATGCAATTCGGCTTCCGCCGCTTCCGGCTGACTTTCCAAGCGCCGGGCGAAGTCGTCCGAGACATTCAGAGTCACACTCATGCCTGCACTTTAGTTCGGGCTTGGGAATCAAGCAAGCCACGGTTGAAAGTGTTAAACTTCCTGCGCCAACAAGGATTCAAATTTCTCAAGAATCGTCAACGGGCAAGCCACGCGGTGCTTCAGTAGTAACCCATCCAATAGGAATATGATGGCCGGTCCGGGGACTTCGTCCTTACCGGAAAGATAACGATTCTTTGACCACGTTCTCTCGCACTGGACTTTCGCGCAATCATCCAGTCACCTCCCAGATTTCGATCATTTGGAATCCAGCTTTCCGCAAGATTCGATGTCGCAGCCATCTCATAATTTCGGGCCAGGACGTCCGCGACCTCGGGTTCGAGATAGGTGCGTAGCTCCGCGAGGCTGGCTGGGAAAGGCTTCCCATTCTCTTGAGAAAACCGAATCAAAGCATCGTTGAGCATTCCGTGAAATCGCATTTGCGCTTGGTCTCGTAGGATATCCATAGCGGCGCGATAATCCTTGTCCGTCTGGAGCGGCCAATACGAAGCGCTCGGGTCGATTGAATTAAGCCAGTCGCGCTCGGTAAGGAATTGAAATTCCGGAATGGCCGCGCCTGGGTTTCTCTGCACGTAATCCTTCAGCACATTTACTTTGCCCGTCCACTCAGTGGCCACAACCCCGGTAGCATCGGCCGCTTGCGCGGTTTTCAATCGGGCCAACTCTCGCGCATCAGTCCGCAACTGGGCGACTTCACCACGCAGCTTGAGCAGTTCGGCGGTGTTCCGCTGCAATCGCCCAATCTCGTCGCGTTGGACAGTGAGCTGGCGTTTCGCCTCATTGCGCTCGCGAGTAAGCGTTCCGATTTGTTCGATCAAAGGCGCTTGCTGTTGCCTCAGCGCTTCGGTTTCAGCTCGCGAGTTTGAAGCTTGACGCGCTTCATAGATTCCCGCGCCCACGGAGGCGGCGAGCGACGCTCCGATGGTGATTTTTTGCAGCGTGGTCATGGTAATGGTTTTGGTGGCGGTGGCAGTAGCGGCGGTGAGGGTTGTTCCGGCAATGGCACTGGTGGAAAGCGCGGCAGCCATTCCAACTGGCGCTGCTTGAATCGCGTTGGCAGAAATGACGGCGGTGAGCGTCGCGGCAGTCGTCGTGATGCCGCGGCGGACGAGGTCGGCACGGAGCTTTTCCAGCGCGCGGGTAACGCGTTTGCGAGCGGCGTCTTCGTTCGCGTCGAGAGCCTGGCCGATTTCCGCAAGGCTGCGTTGCTCGAAGAAGCGGAGAACCAGCGCGTCGCGGTCTGCGTCGCCCAGTTCGTCTAGGGCCTGATCGAGCATGGGACGAATTTGCGCCCAGTCCGCGTCCGTGGGACTTCGGCGCGACGGGTCGGAATCGGTTTGGGATAGGATGGAATTCATCGTGACGGCCTCCTGTTCGCGGGCGGCGCGACGGCGTTCGGTGCGGAGCAATTGCGCGGCGGCGTAGCGCGTGGCGCGGTGCAGCCAGCCAGCCAGCACGACGTTCTCCGGCAACGTGCGAGCCTTGCGGGCGAGATCGGTGAAGACGAGTTGGGCCACGTCCTGCGCAAGGTGCGCGTCGCCGCCCGTGCGCCGGAGTGCGGCGGAATAAACGAGGTTCACATGGCGCGCGACGAGTTCGCCGAAGGCGGCTTCCGAGCCGTCGGCGGCATAGCGGCGCAGGAGTTGTCGGTCGTCGTCCATCGCGTCTCACCTTACCTACAGCCGCCGCGCGCAGAAAGCGGACAAGTAAAGTCACGAAATCTTCTGCAGGGTGCATCAGTTGCGATTAGCTCTGCAGGCTCGCCGTTGGACCTCTTTCTTGCTCTGCCAGCACCGTCACAAGACATTCCAAAGAAACCGGCGAGCGGTTCTCCTTCTCCCGGGGGAGAAGGCCGGAATGAGGGCGAGCGTCAATACCATTACGCTGCGCTCCCGTAACGGCAGGCTTGAGCACACTGCGTTCCGTTGCTACAAACGGCGCATGGGCCTGACCATTCACTGGACGCTTTCCACACGACAGGAACTTGCCGACTCCGTGGTAAAGGAACTCGCGGCGCGCACGAAGGCGTTTGCCGAGAAGATCGGTTGCGAGAAAGTGATCGGGCCAAAACGCGGCGGACCGGATGAAGTCAAACTGCGCAAGCTGCCCAACGGCGACACGACGGGCGATTTCATCCCGGCGGAATCGGGCTGGAGCGTGATGGTGTTGCCCGGTGCGGGTTCAGAACCGGCGGAGTTTGGATTGTGTCGCTATCCCGGCAATACGCACTGGAAACTGGCCGGTGAGTGCAAAACCCAGTATGCGGCGCAACACGGTTGGGAACATTTTTTGTTGTGCCACCGGCGTGTCATCAGCCTGCTGGATCTGTGGCGCGACTTTGGCGTGGATGTGAAGGTGATTGACGAAGGTGAGTTTTGGGAGACGCGGTCGGTGGAACGCCTGCGCGAGCGACTCGGCACGCACGACCGCCTGGTGGCCGCGATGGCGGGCGCACTCAAAGATTCAATTGGCAAAGGTTCGAAAGGTGTGGAGGCGGAGATTTTCAACGATGCCCGCTTCGAGCGACTGGAGGCGGAAGGTCGCGCCGAGTTCGCAACGAAGATCGATGAGGCGCGGAAGATTATTGAGCGCAAAGCGTAATCGTCTGTTCCCCTCGGAACTATGCCTCATCACCACTGGAGCGGGACGTTCACTGGAACACCGGACAGGCCTCATCGACCCGCCCGACGACCCGAGCAGAATTTTCAGGAACGGCGAACAACAACAAAGCCATGCTCAAAGCCGCGACGCTGCGTCAGGGCTTAAACAGTCGGTAGTACTTCGCTGGCCCTCCGGCCGGAACAGTAATGGGATTTGTGGCCCCACTGGGTGAGTTGATCCAGTTCGGACTCGTGACATTGGTGGTTTCCTGTAACAACCAGCCGGGGCCAGCCGACGTCCATGAAAGCGTCGCCAGACCGGGTGCAGTGCTTTCAATTTTGAGCGTGGGCCGCTCGTTCAAAACCGATGCGGGGATCAGCGAAACGCGCGCACGGTAAAAGCCGGACGCATTCGCACCAGCAGGAAAGAAGTTCACCGTCTGATTCGTGCCGAGAATGTCAACATAGCTTGGCACGTCGCTCCACGAACCGGCCGCCAGACTGGGACGAAATTCCAGCGTGTATTTCCGAGCCAGCCCCTCGTAGCCCGACCCTTCGGCGCGCTGCGCCACGAACCACACCCGCTTCTGGGAGTTCGTCGCCGCTATGAAAATCCGAAAGCCGCCGTTCGTGGCATTGGGATCCGTGCCCGCAATGAAATGCTGGAATACCGTCTGACCGTTGCTGGTAAGATTCGTGGCCGACATTCCCAATTGACCAAAGCGATGCAACTCCCACGCGTCCGGGATTCCGTCGCCGTCGCTGTCCGGGACGGCCAGTCCAAAGTCCATGCGTTGCACGTAGCCTCTTTCGACCAGCGTTAAGTTGGTTTGTCCACGGATTCCGGAAGTATCACGGAGCACGATTTGCAGGGCATCACCCGTTTTAGCAGCGTTTTGTGATTCTATCGGCAAAACCGATTCCATTGGAATGCGCAGTGAATAGAAGTTGCCAAGCGACGCATTGTCTCCCATGCGATACGTGGCAATGGCGGGGCCGTTAGCCGTGCGGCGGGCTTCCACCACCACGTTGGTCATGGCAGCGGTGATCGGCACGGAATCCAGAGTGATCGTGCCGTAGAGAATGCTGTCGGGTTCGGGAATAAGGGCCCGGGCACTGGTCACGGCCAGGAGCAACGTTGCGACGGCGACCAGCCCGGCGGCGAACGTTGATTGCGACTTGCGGAGTGGATTCAATACAGAGTTATTCATGGGATCTCCAAGGTTTAATCACCCGAATACGAGTAGCTTTGGAGCGAGATTTTGATGTCGCCCACCGAGTTGATGAAGGTGTCGAGTCCCTGGGTTGGGTCGAATTGGAAAGTGCCCCCGGGAATGATCAACAGCCAATCGGTATTCCAAACTGAACGACCGATGAGCCGGGTGGTCCGGGTCGCTTCCGTGTCGTCGTAAACCCCGGCGTCATGGTAGGCGCGAAAACTGGAGAAGCGGCGGATCTGGGCGAGGCTTTCCGAGAGCGAATCGTTCATCGGAATCCACGCCGGACTTTGCATCGCGGCGTCGCCGATCGGAAACGGTACGGGAATCGCCTGATCCACAATGCGCCATTCACGGGTGGCCAGTGTGTTTCCCGTGGGAGAACGTTGCACGTCCATCCCGGCCGGCACGAGATACACTCGCGGCGCGACCGCCAACCCGGCGCTGTTGTAATCCTCGAACCAGACGCCCACGGAATTAATCTTCGTGGAGAACAGGCTCGGATCATACGCGCTATCGCCGCCGCCCAGCGGAAAGCCGAAGAAATTCAATCCGAACGTGATGGTGGTCGGGAACCGAATTACCAGACCGGGCTGCGGCCCGGCGGACTCGGGGGCAAAGGGCCGGCAATACCGCCGGAACTCGGGAACCTCCCAAAGGTTCTGAACCACGGCCTGACGCAGGGTGGCGCGCCATTGCGAGTCCGCATCATCGCGAATGCGGAACAGTTCACGACGCAAGGAGAACCGGGAAGTTTCCAACTGCGGGTTGTTGAGACCGAAGCGGGATTGCAACACGTCAAAGTTCTGGCTCAATCGCCCGAGCGGATCGGCGAGACCGGCACTGCCCGCCACCGGCTCGCCATCAATCATCAAGCCAAGACTGCGCTGGCGAATGATATCGGTGAAAAAGTCGCGCCCGGAGCGGTTGTCCGCACCCAGGAAATTCATCTCGTAATCGTAAGCGGTAGCGGCGAGATAAACAAAACGCGCGGCCAGGTCGAACTGTGCGCGATACTTTTGCAGCGCTTCGTTACGGAACACGCGGAAGGCCATGTCTTCATAGCGTTGGCGCTGGCTGTCACTGGCAACGCGTTGGCGGAAAGCGATGCGTTCCTGAATGAGGCGTTGGCCGGCAGCCAAGGCGGACTGATAGCGTCCTAATGATTGTTTGACCAACTCGGCTTGATTGAAGGCTTCCAATCGAAGCGTGCTTTCATCTCGAAAGAGTGAAAGCAGTTCCGCCGCTTGCTGTTTGATTTCGTAGTTTTGACTCGCGACCTCGATGTTGAGGTCCGTTTGCAGTTGCGTCTCCTCCTTGGCTCGCTCCTGACGGTTTTGCTGCCCCTCGGAGATGTCCGCGGCAGTTTCCAAACTTTCAATCACAATTCCACCGGCGATGAGAATTCCTGCCCGAATGAAATTGCCAAACGGCACCAAGGTATCCCCGCCGGTTGGGATGCCCTCGACGAGCCCAGTCGTGAGTCGGTCGGTGATCGAGGCGATTCGGCGCAGCCCTAATTGAGCATCCTGCAAGGCCTGGATCTTATTATTGATGTTGAAAATCCGGTTGGTGTTCTGGGTGAGCAGATTGAGGGTTGTGGTGCTCAGCCCGATTCGACTTTGCAGCAGTGTGGCCGACTCTTGAATCTTACGCGTCAATGAGTCGTAGTTGCCGAGAGCGATCTTGAGGCGGGTTTCCTCCTGCAACAAATCCGACAACGCGAGTTGCAGTTCCCCCGGCGCCCGGCGTGACCCGAAGCTCGTCGGCGCGGTAAAGGCCCAGCCGTCCTTCGCCAATGGGAATGGCACGTTCAAGACCGGGCCGGGCGAGAAGTTTCCTGCGGACAAGTCATCGCCGAAGTAGAAATTGGCGGCATTCGTGCCTTCCGGAAAAGGCGCAAAGTAACCGGTAATGAGGTTGGTGGGTGGAGACGCCGCGCCCGTCAATTCAGTGGCGCCGACATACATGTAGTGATACAGATCCGGGCCGTCGTATCCACTGGGATACGCTTTCCCCGCGCCGATATCGCCCGCGTACGGGTAGCCGAAGATTTCAATCAGCCGGTTCTTGTAATCGCGCTCCTGAGCCGAGACGTTGGCGGTGAACTCGTCAATCGTGTCCTGCTTGCGCCGCAGGGCTTCGCTCAATTTGTTGGCCTGATTCCACACGGCCTGAGAATTGTTCAAAGCCTTCACGGCACGGTCATAAATCTGCTGGAAGTGTCGTTGTCCCTGGATTCCCGAGCCAACGACGTCGAAGTTCGGATCAATGTCGAATGTCACCGCGCCTTTTGCCAGGCCGAGCGGATTCAACCCGGCATCGGCTTTGTCCATCTGCGCCTGGATGGCCTGATGCTGGCTGATGATTTCATCCAGTTCGCGCACGGTCTGTCGGTCAATCTTCTGGATGCCGGTGTGGTTCGTGTTGGGATCGGTGCCGGGCAAAATGGCATTGCCCACGAGCCAGTCGAAATAAGCTCCTTGATCGGCGCGCCGCGCCCATTCGGTGACGCCCCAGGCCCGATCGGCGCGCGTGTCCTTGTAGCCCTGATACTGGCCTTCGGGATCGTCCACGTATTTCGAACGGTAAGTCAGGTCCACCAGTTCAGCACCGGCTTTTGCTTTTGCGACCGCGGCACTGGCGAATTTGCGCTCATCCAGGAAATCCACACGCACGGCCGTGCCCGCAATCAATACGTTTTCCGGTCGCGGGACCCAGGTGAACCGCGGATGCCGCAACAACTCGTAATACGTTTTGATTGCGCTGAGATAATGCCCCCAGGCATCGCCATGACCCTGCGGATAGAGCACCCTGGCGTCGAACTCATTGATGACTCCGTCGGCGTTGACGTCGGTGATGTTGTACGTGCGCTGATAAGCAACTTCACCTTCGCTGCCAGTGAAGTTCCAGAGCAAACGATTGTACACCGGCCGTCCGCCAACCCCCGCCGCCGAATCATCCCGCCCGCGGAGCAGAACGAGTTCCTCTTCCAACTGGGAATCCAGTTGATTCTTGAAGGCAAAAGTTGATGTGGCCAGTGCGCCCAACTCCGGATCGTCCGCGAGAAATCCGATCGTCGGGTCCTGCGCGTCTGCGAATGCTTCATTTCCCAGGAGCATGTAAAGATCAGAAATCCGGCTGGCCGCCAGCAACAGGGCGTTGTTGAGCGGGTCGGAATCCACCGGGGGCGCGCCGTCAATGCTCAGATTGCGCCCGCGATTGAGCACCGTCGTGTACGCCTCGATCAAACCAATGCTCGACAGATTTGCGCCACTTGGATTCAGCGCGATGTTTCCCTCATAACGCTGGCCCGCCTGGATCAACATGCTGGCAAATGTGCTGGCCGCAGTCTGGTGGAAGTTCGTCGTGCGCGCCTCGAAGGGATTGATGCCTTCAATGACCCGCTTCACCCAGCCCGGGGCAAAGGCCGCACGGGTTTGCGCCGCGCTCGCCGGGTCTCCTATCCATGCACTCCAATTGGTTTGTCCGTTGATGCTGTAACCGCGATATCGCGAGATGAACCAATTGTCCGCCAGCGTGAACTGGCTCGTCTCACCGCCATCGCCGATCGTGATGGTGTTCTGACCGTTTTTATTCGGCGTCAGTGCGGGCGAGTAGAGTAACCAGCCGCGTGCATCGGCGATCGAACCATCTGGATTCAGGATCGGCAGCGCGACTGGATCAAAGTCCGCAGCATCCGGATGATACCACCATTCAAATTCCAAACGATCCGGGTCCGCGCCAAAATCCGGGCTGTGCCGCAGCGCAAGCCGTTCGTCGAAGACATTGTCTGGAAACAAAATCTTTAAATCGCCCCGGAACAATCCTCCGTCCAGCCGAATAACATGCAGGGTGACGGGCAACGATCCAAGCGCTGCATCATTGTTCTCGGCCAGCACGACATAGCGCGTCGCTGAAGCTGAGCTTGGTATCGAAGAGGAAACTCGGTTGGCTCCATTCTGAATAAACGCGTTTTGTATTCCGGCATCATCAATCAGCCATGCACCGGAGGTTTCATCGCATCGCCAGTAGCGGCTCAATCCCGCTTCCCCGCCCGTGAGCGGGCGCATTCGTCCCTGCTGAATCTGAGCCTGGGTTCGGGCAACATCCCAGATCTGCACATCGTCAACGTTCCCATTGAAATTCTGTCCAATGCGCCAATAACCTCCCGCCGGGTACGTATAGGCAAAGGTCACATTGGGGTTTTGCGCCACGAGGTTTCCGTCGACATAAAGCCTCATGCCGGCCAGGTCCGACAAGGTTGCGGCGACGTGATGCCATTGACCATCACGGAAGGTGTTGGTGGAAGTTATCGTCTTCCCTCCGCTGTCATAAACGTAAAAGCTGACTTGTCCGGCGCTATTGATCGATAGCTTACGATCGGTGTCGGCAAATGGGCCTTGTGCGCTGTCGCCAAAATTCAACAGGACTCCATTCTGAGTTGCCGTGGTTCGAAACCACAGGCTCAGCGTGAAGGTTTGGGGCGCTGCAATGGGAGTGTATGTGTATGCGAATCCGTTTGAGGTGCCGTTAAATTGCAGCGCCCCGCCGAAACTCGCGTTGGTCGTTGGCACCGGCAAACCCGCCGTGAGCGCCTTGGGTAAATCGCCGAGCGGCTCCTGGACGATGTTGGTGGCGATGAAACGCAGGTTGTTGCCACTGGGCCGGACGCCAAAAAACTCCTGGCTGGTGGTGGTGGCGTTGGTGCCAAAGCCATTGGTTACGACCGCCGTGTACTTGGTCGTAAAACCAATCAATAGTGATTGGTCCGCCGGGGGCACGCCGGGATGGGCCACGCTGACGCCATTGGGATTCCGGGTCAAGTCGTACAAGGCGTCGATGATGCGCTGGAAATTAGCTTCACCGCTCAACAGCTTGATTCGGTCGCGCTCTTTGCCGCTTAAGACATTCACCAGCAGCAACGGTTCACCGACCACGGTGGCATCCAGAAAACCCGCGAAGCTGAGCGCTTGGTTCACCGGATCATACGACAATCGAGAACGGAGGTAATACGGCAGGCCAGCAAAGATCTGTTTGCCGCCCACCGTTTGCAATGTGATTTCCGGCGGGAATTGGTAACTCGCGGAGACGATATTGGTCAGCCGCAGCGTGCGGGCGCTCAACGGATCGTACAACCGCACTGAGCTTTCCAACGGCGTTTGGCCAGACGGGTTGAGCGAATCAAAAATGATTTGCGCGCTGGCCCAGTTTTTGATGCCGGGCAGACCGCGTTTGGGATCCAGCAGGGTTTCTCCAATCTGTAGTTCCGGCGCCTCAGCGGGCCAACGGACGCGATACCGCACGTCAACCGGCTGCCATATTGTGGGGGCTGGCTGAGTTTTCCACTCAATGCACGTTCCGACCGGAAGGTCGTTAATCCCGTCATTGTTCAGGTCGTAGTAAAAGTCCGGTTGCAACGGATAGGAATAGCGCATCCCGATTTCCGGGTAAGGATCGGCCGGTGTCGGCCCCGTCGTGGCATAGAATTTTCCCTGATAATCTCGGAATGCTTTGCCGGACCAATTTGTCGTTCCGGAGCAAACCGGAAACAGCCCCAGCGGGTACGGCGGGAGAATTTCTTTTCCGGCTTCAACGGTGAACTGAAAGTCATGCGTCGCGTCGGTTAAAGTTGGTTGATACAGCTTGAATTGCCATTCGCTGTTGGTGGGGTTGCGATATTTGAGCAAGACGAAGTTGGGCGAGGTATCGCGGCCGTTCAGATCATTACGCAAGGCAAAGACACCTTGACCCGCCGAGGTCGGTGCGAGAAACGCGTGCTCCTCATTGGGATTGAATCCCGGCAGACCCCGGATCGGTTGATTATAAACCCGCTTCTCGGGATAGAACGCCTCAGGCAAGGGCCCGGAACCGACGGGATTGGCGATGACCAGTTTTTCGGCGTTGGTGGGCCAGGTGATGGCGAAACGGGCAGCCAGATCGGGCCACAACGTACCCGTCAGGGTGCTTTCTTTGTAAAACGCCACGACGAGATCGTCGTTTGCGGCCGCGGTGTCCTGATTGACGGGAATGATCGGCCCCGTTTGCGTTGCCCGGTCATATGCGCGGTCTGCACCGGCGCCGTCGTACGGCGCCGTCGGAAAGATCGTCCATCCGCTCTTGGGCGAGTTCGTAGCCACACTGGTTCCGCGAGGATCACTGGCCTTTACTCCTACGGTGGCCGGCAAACTGTCGCGCAAGTACGCGGGATCATTCCACGCGACAGTCCGTACGACCTCGAAGTAGTTTGAATGCGTCAGGATATCCGGGCTGCCGTCGATGGGGATTTCGGGTGCCAGTAAATATCGGATGACGCTGTAACCTGGCGTGGCCGCGTTGAAGGTGCTCGTACTCGGGTCGAACGTCGCCCCGGCGCTCGTGGAGTAAGACATGGCCACCGGGCGATAAGGAGAGGTGGGCGTCACCGGACGGAGTTCCACCGGGGCCGTGGCGATATGTATTTGAGGAGCCGTTGGCCAGACTGCCGTCCCGCTTTGCACAATAACCGGGGCATTGGTGTCCAGCACGTCCGGACTCGTGTACCATGTGAGGTTACCGCGCATGGGCCGCAGGAGGTAGAAGCAACGGTCCACCGGACTCCAGAACGCGCTTTGAGCGACTTGCTCAGCTGGAGTGCCATCCGTGGCGACAAAGGGGCCAGGAGAACGATAGACGTTTTGAGTGAGCGGATTAATTGCGGCGGGCGGCGGCGCGATGGGGCGACCAACCACCCAGCGACGACTCAGCAAAAAGGGTCTGACGACCGAGGAACCGGGTCGAGTGCCAGTGCCCGCAATTTCGCCGGAAGCATTGATGGCCGCTGGCCGAAATGAGCCGAAGGTGCCGGACGGCACAAGGTCTCGCACATCAATCAGGACGCCTGCGCTGTACAGAAAAGGCTTGGAATCTCCAGCAGACAAAACGCCGATTACCTCGCCGGCGTCGTTGAAGTGGGTCGCTTCGGCGCTGTAGCCCGGGAACTTGGCGCCGATCACCGGACGCAAATCGACATTCGTCTGATCGGTTTGGTAGTTATAGATGATCGGGTGGCGAAGCGCGCCCGGAAACTCCCGGCTGATGCACACTTGCCCGAAGTTGTTGATCCCGGCGAGCGTTAATAAGCCATTGCCACTCGCCGCAGTCAGATCCCTAAGTTCCCGAATCCCGGCATCGTTCAGCCGCCACACCTGCGCTTTTGAGGAGTCGCCCGCCTTCCTCCCCAGCACGTCCCCGCGCTGGTTCATGGCCAGGGTTCGGCCGGCGATCGGCGAATCCCCGGCGGAAAACACATTCGTGAGATACAGATTGGTGTTCCCGGCCCGATAAAAAATTACCCCGGCGGGTAGATTGGCGACCCCCACCACTGCGCCGGCGTCGTTGATATCTTCAGCATGGCTTACCCCTGAATCGCCAATCGGAATCGCGGGTCCGACCGCCAGTAAAAATGCAGTAAAATCGACAAGCGTATTTTCACTTTTTCGTCCGACGGTGTACCGGTCTGCATTCACCGCGAAGGCAGCGCTGTTTTGGTCCTGAAAAAGTTCGGTGGCCGTTGGGGCGTTCCCGCTAACATCCCATAAGGCGGCTCGTCTTATAAAGGAACCGCTACCCGTTGCCCAACCGACAATTTGCCCGCGATCATTTAGCCCTCGCACATTGACTCCGGTCCATCCCGGGAGCATGGGCAATTCCGTCACCACGTACTCCGGCTTCTCCTCAACGGTGAGCAAGAAACTCATCGCCGTTGCTCCGTAGGCGTCACGCGCCGTCACGGTGATCCGGGCTTGACCAGTCCGCTCCCCAATCGGAGTGATCACCAGCGTGCGATTCGCCCCCGAGCCGCTGAAAGCGAAGCTTTTGTCGTCCACCACGGCGAGGTTGGTGGAACTGGCCGTCAACGTCGCATCGCCCACGGGATCGTCCACATCGCTCAAGAGGATCGCGACCGTGGTCGGCAGGTTGCGATACGTCGTTTGATTGGGGATTGCCGCGATGGTGGGCGGGTCGTTGACGATGACCGTATGGCTGCGGCTCGTGATGTCTTCGCCGTCCGCCGCGGTTACCGTCACGGTGGCGGTCCCGGAATTGAACGCCGATGACGAGATCGCGATCCTGGCATTTGGATCAGCGGGAGAAGATCGAAAAATTCCCGAATCGCCGTTGGGATAATTGGCATAGGTAGTCGCTACCGAGGGATTGTCCGAACCAGCCTGAATGACGATCCCGTCAATTGGACTATCGACGTCCTGCACCGTAAAAAACTGACCAAAATTCTGAGCGTCACGCCGTACCACCTGATTTGTTAAAGGCGAGATCACCGGCGGATCGTTCACGGGGGTCACCGTCAAAGTAAAGCTGCTGGCGGCAGTTTGCGCCCCATCGCTCACCGTCAACGTGATGGTTGCGGTCCCAAATTGGTTGGTGGCCGGCTGCAAAGTAAAGCTGCGGTTCGTCCCCGTTCCGGCGATAACAATACTCCCATCCGGGACCAGGGTTTGGTCGCTCGAGCTACCGAAGACTGTCAATAGTTCGGAGGCACGTTCGGAATCGCCGACTATGAAAGCCACTGGTCCCAACACCGCGTCCTCCGCGACGGTTTGGTTTGCCAGAAACGAAATGCTCGGTGGATTGGTATCCGGCAATACTTGAATGGTAACCGGGTAAGCGGACGAAGTTGCGTAACCGTCGTTGAGACTAAAGGTGAACTGGTCTTCTCCCGTGCTGTCGGCCGTATAGCGAAACGCGCCGGTATTTGAATTCAGCAACGTCACGGTTCCCCGCACCGGTGGACTGACCAGAGCAAAGGTTAGCGGGTCGCCGTCCGCATCGTGGCCCTGAAGTTGGTCGGTGATATTTCGGCCCAGAGGTGTGACGTATGGATCGAACCGGACTGGCGAAGGAACTCGCACCGCACCCGTGATGGCCAAGTTATGTCCTCCCGTCGATGTATCCACCGCCGGACCGGTTGGTTCATCGAATCGCCAGAGCCCGGCCAGATTTGGTTCATTACCGGTAACCCGCATGGTACGATTGCCGTTGATCTCCGCAGCCGAACGTGCGACGCGCCAAACGCGGACTTCATCCACTACGCCCAGCCAGTTCTCTCCGTTGGCCAGGGCGCCAACCTGAAATAGCGCGCTCTGCGACGGAAATGGAATCGCACTGCCGCGGCTGGCGCTTAGAATGCCATCAAGATACAGCCGCGTGTTGGCCGTCTCACGCACCACGGCCAGGTGATGCCAGCCACCGAACGGAAACGCCACGCCGGTGTTCCAGTTGGTGCCAACGCGAATCTGTCCCGCCGCGTCCACACCAATCGTGAAGCCGGCCCCTTGCGCCAGAATTGTGCGTGGGCCGGAGTTGCTGGGCGCATAGGCCCAGGCTTCCACTGAAAACGTGCCCTTGTCCCCGATGACATTGGTGTTCGCATTGGCTGCCTGATTGACGCCATTGAAACTCAGAGCCAGGCCGGCGCCGGGCTGCGGGAGTTGATTGACGCGCAGATTTAATGAAGTGGAGGCGGTGAGACCGGATTCATCCGTAACGATGATCGTAAGGTTGGCGATGCCAAATTGGTTGGGTGCCGGAGTGATGGTTACCGTCCGTTGAATGCCTACTCCACCAAAAACAACATTGGACACGGGCACGAGCGTTGGGTTGCTGGACAGTGCACTCATTTGCAGCAGCGCCGGACGGGTCTCGGCGTCGTTTACGTCGAAACGGAGCGGGCCGGTGCTACCATTGAGCGCGATGACCTGATTGGGAATGGTGGTGATGGTGGGCGGCGAAGAGACCGCCGTGAAGTTGATGTTTGAGCGAGCACCAGATACGGCAATGTTCATTCCCGATGGCAGGAAGGTGAAGCCTGACTGAACCGGGGCTATGAAGCTGGCACCGAGCGGCACTTGTGGAATCACGTAGTGCCCTTGCGCATCGGTGGTCGCCGATGTGGGACTGGAATTTGCGAAAACCGTGATGCCGCTGACACCATTGGAGTCCACGTTGGTAATGCGACCCGCCACGGGATAGGCCGACACATTGAAATTGGCAGTCGTAGTCCCCAACGGCACGTTCGCCAACTGCGGAGGAGTGATGCCAAAGCCGAAGTTGGTAGCGAAGATGGTCTGATTGCCCGGCGGTAATCCGTTCAAGCGATAGTTCCCGGCGTCGTCGGTGAGCGCACTTAATCCCGACGCCGAGCGCACGGTCAAAGCCGCCCCGCCCGCACCGATGACGCGACCACTTACAAAGCCCGACAGCACCGAAAAATTGACATTGGTTCGATCCACCAGGGAAAGCAGGTTCGGCGGGTTGAAAGTAAAACCGTCACGGACCGGTTGCACAGTATATAAGCCAGCGATGAGGTTGTTGAACGTGAACATGCCGTTGGCGTCGGTGAGCACGGGCGTCGGACCGAATTGCAGACTCCAGGTGTTCAGCGTGCCAGAGTCGAGCGGGAATGCGTCGCGCACACGCAATCGCCAGATGCCGGCGACGGCTTTGCCACTCAGCACCGTTAAGGCCTCGCTGGATTCGGTTTGGTCGGGAAAACTGGTTACCAAATCCGCGCCTTCGTCGGTGCCATCGGCGTTCTTAAGCCTTACCTCTGTGCCGTCGGGATGAATGAGTGTCAGTTCCAAATCACCGCGGTAGGGGTGGTTGAGGTTAACATTAACCCGCACAGCACCAATCGCCCCGGGCTGAGTCACCGTGTTGCTGGAAATAAGCGTGGCATTATCCGGAATGGGTTGGGACACGGTCAGGCCTACGGGTGGCAGCAATGCCATGATGGGCGTGTTGGCCAGGCCCGCTCCGGCCGAAGTGACGCGCCCGCCGAGTTGCGCCAGCCCCTGAATGCGCGCCAGACTGGCGCCGAAGTTTGCGCCAAATTGCAACGCGCCGTTGTTGCCATGGCCGGAGGCATCCGTGACGAGTGCTCCGGTTACCTCGTCGAAGTGATAGAGAGCGACCAGATTTGGTTCGCTACCCGTGAGTCGACGGTTCATGTTGAGATGAAGGGCGGCGGCATCCAGTGCGGCGTTCCAAAGACTCACTTCATCCAGTTGACCCGGAAACCCGTTGGCCCCTGAACTGCCAAATGCCAGCGTATTGGTGGTCACGATGGGGCCGGGAACTCCCAGCCAGGGACGGGTCGCCTGCAACGTACCATCCACGTACAGTTTTCCTCCACTTGCGTCCACCGTGAATGCCACGTGATGCCATAGCCCGTCGTTTACGCTGCCGCCAGTCGGGCCGGGGGTGCGAAAGTCCGTTCGGTAACTACCGTTCAAGAAATAGAATGCTTTCAGAACCCCGTTCTCCAGGAAAAGCTGATAGCCATTTGGCTCGCCTTCACTGGGTTCGACCTCCACATATTTACTGATCACTACATCCATGCTTTGAGTCGAACTGGTGCGGAGCCAGCCGGAAATCGTCAGCGGAAATGCGTTGAGTGAAGGCGCGTGCGGGATCGCAACGAATCCATTGGTCAAATTGAGGGCGGTTCCAGGGTTGTAAGGAATATGAGGCATCCAACTGACACCATTCCTCAGCACGCCATGGTGGCTGAATCCGGTGCCATCAAAGGTGTTCGTGCCGATGCCTTCGTTAAACCGATAATAGGCGGCTAAGTTCGGTTCGTTACCGACCAGCAGGTTGACTCGGTTCTGGGTAATTTCCGCCGGAGTGCGAACTACTGACCAGATGCGCACCTCATCGATCTCACCCAATAAGGCCTGAGTGGGATCAAAGCCTCCGCCAAAGCTGTCCTGGTCCTGTCCCAGGATTAACGTGCCCGAAGTGTCCATGCTGGCTCCGATCTGGAAATTGTTGGTGCTATAGGCCAGCACCCCGTCCTTGAACAACTGCAAATTGCCGGAAGTGGACCACGTCACTGCCAGGTGATGCCATGCGCCATCATTAATGCCAACGCCCGTGTTGACGGAAGCTCCGTTGTTCACCCATACGGAAAGGTTGCGATGATCGTAGATCAGGAAAGTATTGGCATCGCCTGGCGTGGCAAAGGAAACCAATGAGCCGGACTTCGTAGTGTTCGTGGAGCGCACCCACAATTCCACCGTGATCGCATTGGAAGGGAATCCGGTGAACCCGGAACTGACTACCACGGCGTTAGTCGTGCCGTCAAAAGAGAGTGCATGGCCTATGTTGGTGATTTGCGCGTGCGCCGACCAATGACCACTTAGTACCAGCAGCGATCCGACCAGCAGCCCGATGTAACGGCAGCGAGTGGCCAACGAAGTATGCCCAGCAAGAGAGAAGAGTTTCATGGCAGTTTCGTTTGATGCGTCATTGATTGAGAACGGGTGAGTTGGCCACGCGCGTCAGCCGAAACGTGCCTTGGGCCAGGATATTCGTCCGATGCAACCCGGTGATATTTTCGCGATAAACTCCCCCCAGAATGTTTTGGCCGTAATCGAGAGCGAACAGACTATTCGTGCCAGCCGGATCGGTGGTGCTGTAACGAAATTCGATCTGTCGGGTTACCGGATAGGCTTCGGCCCGGGAGTTTTGGTAAGTCGCATCGAGGTTGTCGTGGTCGGGATGGTAACGATGCTTGAAAGGATTGGTGGGAAAATTCTCGTCGAGGACAATCGTGCAGGCATTGGTGCCCGTGCCTCCAAACGTGCCGGTCATCGCCAGCACGTTGCTCGTCCCGCCTGCGAAATCAAAACTGACGGTACTGATGCGGCGGCCCACCGGAACGCCGTCACGCAACGACGCCCCTTGAAACCGGGATAGCAACGAATCGTCCGTCAAGAGAACGAACCGGCCCGGCCTGTCCGTGACGGCTCTTCCGGAGGCGTCATTCGTCGTAGTCCCATTCTGCCACATTTGGATGACTTCCTTGAGCAACCGTGCGTTGCCGTTGGCATCCACATGCACCAACACCCGCAAATCGAAAGGTGATCGCGTGGGAGTGAGCCGCTGAGGCAACGTCGAGTTGGCTTCGTTAACATTCGTCACAGTGGCAGACCCCACCCACAGTCCGGCGAAGGGGCTGCCCACACCCGCAGGCGCCGCGAGACTCGCACGCGCCGGCAGGAGCTTTTGGGCCGTCAAAGGCAAGAGATAACGCGTGCCGACGTCATCGGTCACTTCGAGGATGGAATTGTAATTGGTACCGCCGAAAGCGGTGCGGCGGATGGCCAGGCGCACATCGGCCAAATCGCTCGCGTCAACCGTCAGGCAATAGGGCGAAGGCAGGTTGAACCAGTTGAGGCGGTTGTTGGCGAAGGCTTGATAAGAGAGGGGCGGGTTCGTTCCCGCCGAAAGGTCGCGCCAACAAACTGTGCGCGCACTGGAAGAATTGTTTAGCAGGCGCGGCACAAGTTCCGTCAGGACGGCGCCGTAATTGAGCTGCTCACCAAACTCCAGTTCGATGCCGGTCGGGCCTTGAAAGGTGGACGCACCCTGGCAAAACGCCCAATACGCCTCTCCGCGCTTGATTGTGGTGGAGGGCGAAACAAGTTGCCAAACACCGGTAGGTTGCAATTCATAAACCGGTTGGCCGCTATGGGCCGAAACGTTTTCGAAGAACGTTCCAAACGTCGGCAACTGGGTTGGATTGACGGGAAACCCTCGCAGGTTGAAGGAATCGGTCACCCACGTTGCCGGGCGCACGACGGGAACTCCAGTGACGTTCAAGGTGGCCGCGTTGGTAAGCTTCACCAGGTAAGCCCGGCAGGCATGCGCCGAATAGAGCGAGCTGAGAAAGGACTCCGGCTGAGAAGCGGGGAACCAAGACAGCCAGCCCGGCTGATTGAACATGGCCTCGGTCTGCTGCTGAATGAACTGCACCGGAGCATCCTTGGCCACATAGGTCCAAACGCTGGCCACCGGCAGGTTTTCGAAGACCGCGCTCAGAGCGCTGTTGGTCGGCTCGACCTCCAGCCAGATCGAATTCCAGCCCGCGCGGAGCTGGAAGGTTTGCGTAACCGTTTGAGCGCTGGCGGCGCTGATGAAGGCCACACCAAGGAGAAGGCCAAGCAATCGTTTCATGGTCGTGATTCGGAATTGATTTGAGCGGTTTTGACTCCAGGCAGGCTCGGAGGATGGCTTTCTAACGGAGGGAGCTCGATGGACTGAATGCGTTCCTGATGAATGCGGATCTCAAGTCCCGACTTGACTTGGGCCTGGAACGCGTGCTCGGCGTCCTGGACTTTCTTGCGGGCCAGTTCGTGACGCAGGAGTTCGCGGACTTCGGCAATCGGCTGCCAACTGGCCTCACGGCGCTCCAGCAGTTTGAGAACATAGAAACCGCGCGGCGTTTCAATCAATGGCGCAAACTGTCCAGGTTCGCGCAGCGCCAGCAAGGCATCCCGCACCGGCGCTTCCCATGCTTCGGAATTGGCCATGACCCATCCGGTGTCGCCGCCACGATAACGGGAGGGCTGATGTTCGGAATACCGCGCCACCAATTGATCAAACGCATTGGTTTCAGCATTGACCGTAGCCTGCACCGCGATGGCCCTGGCGCGGTCTCGCAACGTCGACCGCGACGCCTCCGTTGCAGTCGCGGGACAGGAGATGAAGATTATGCCACCGCGCGCCGTGACCGGACGGGCGAATCGCTGCTTCTCGGCAGTATAAACGGCCTCCACTTCCGCATCGGTAATCGTCACCTCCGGAGCCGTGAACTGTTGCTCCTGAAAGCGAGCAACGACCAGGTCCTTGATACGCTCCTTAATTTCCGGGGCCTGATCGAATCCCGCCTTCAGCGCCTTTACATAGAGTGCCTCGCGCTGAATCAAAGCGTCCAAAGCGACCTCCTTTTGCGCGCTGGTTACCGATTGGACATTCGCATTCGGCAAGCGGCGACGAAGTTCCGTCACTACCATGTCCGTGGAAATCGCGGTGCCATTCACTTCGGCCACCACATCGTCGTTCGAGGAAGAAACCGGACCCGCTTGCTTTTCCTGTCGCTGGCAGCCAGACAGCCACGCGGTCAGCACCAGCATAAATGCGAGGAATCGGAATGGCCGAGTAGTTTTCACATCCTTCAAGGCGGAAAGGCGGCCTGAAGGTGGCCAAAAATCTTTTGGAAAAGTTTTCGACGAACGGGAAAGCGCTTTTAAGGCACGAAGGCGGTCGGTTCGTTTTGCGTGCGTTCCACCAGAAACCAGCGCGCCCAGCGTCCGTAGAAATCACTACCGGTCAGCTTGCCCAGTTCGCGGGCGATGTCGGACCAACGCGCGGCGGGCAACGATTCCACCGAGCCATCATCCCGCAAACGCCGACCCGCAATGGCCTCGGCCAAATCGGGCAGCCAGGCCGGCGCGGGTTGCGTGGCGACAACCACCGGCCAAATCCTTACCCCACCGTCTTCCGCGCAGCTCAAGACGTAACGTCCGTCGGGACTGAACAACGTGCGTTTCAGGCAGCGGCCATTACGAATCCAGCCGCTCAACGGCAGTCCCGTTTCCGCGTCCCAATGCCGCGCGTTACCGGCGTCGTCACCCGTCAACAACGTGCGCCCGTCCGGGCTGAACAGGCAGTACCACACCGCACCCGGATGCGGCAGCGTGGCAAACAGGTGTTTTCCGCTCGCCACGTCCCACACGTGCGCCCGGCGGCCCACGTCGCTCGTAATGATGCGTTTGTCATCCGAACTAAACGCGCAACTCAGCAGCGGCTGATCCTGCGGAAACGAGCGGATCAATTCGCCCGTCTCCACGTTCCAGATTGCCGCCGTGCGATCGCGTGACGCGGTGAGCAATTGTTTGCCGTCGCTGCTGAACCGCATCGCCCAGATGACATCTTTGTGCCGGGCCGGGCGATTCAGGAGGCGTCCGTCCGGTAAAGAAAAGAAGTCCAAACCACCCCACTCGGTCATCGCCACCAGCGTTCGGGAATCCGGACTGAACCGCGCCGCAATGGGCAGCGTCGTATGGGTCAACACCGGCGTAATCGCGCGACCGGTTTCCGCATCGAGCACGCGGATGTCCCGATCGGATGTGACGGCAAACCAGCGTCCATCCTCCGAGAACTCCACGTATTGCGCCGGCTGATGTGTCTGCAACGGAAACACCGGCCGCCCCGACGCCGCATCCCAAACGCCCACCGCGCCACCGGAGGTACAGGCAACCACGCGATGCCCATCCGGCGAAACGTTGACGCGGGAAATAAATCCATCTATCGGCATCCGATGCCGCAAGGTGCCAGTGGCGGTGTCCCGGATTTCCACCGCGTCCTGGCCCGCCATCACAAACCAGGTCGAGTCCGGCCCGAACTTCGCATCCCATACCGCCGGTCCATTGCTCACCACCAGTGGCGCTGGCGATCTCATGCTGACATCCCAAACGCGTACCGTGCCATCCACCGAACCGGTCGCCAGATGCTCGCCATCCGGCGAAACCGCCAGACACTCCACCCGGCCTTCGTGCGCGCCATTGAATACCTGGAAAAATTTTTCGCCCTCGTGCAGGACCCCACAACGCCCCTCCAGGTTGCCCGCGAACAGCTTTTTGCCGTCGCGCGAGTAAGCCAGTGCGGTCAACCGCGTTGGCGTCGGCAACACCCACGAAGGATTGGAATTGGTCCGCAGCCCCTGACCGGTCCGATCCGGTTGCACGTCCCAGAATTCACAATTGCCGCTCACCGGGCCGGTGACCCGTCCGATCGCCAACGTGCGGTTATCCGGATGCAGCGCCAATTCAGTGACGAGATCCCAGTACTGGCTGAACTTCCATTCGGCCCGCCAGACGCGACGACCGCTGGAGACCTCCCACGCGCCGGTTCGTTTCAGGGTGTCGTAGCCGAAGACCAGACTACCATCGGCGTTGATCGCGCCCAATCCGAATTCCGGACTCACGTCTTCAAAGGGGTGGCCCACCGGTGTCAGCGTTGCGGTTTCCCAGACCTGCGGTCCGCCATTGCCGGCCCGCAACGCCACGAACCGTCCATCCGGCGTGACCGGCGTCTGATCGTTAACCGGGTGCGGCAGTTCGACGCGCTTGAGCAACGTGCCGTTATTGTGCCAAAGGGAAATGGATTTCTCGTCGTCCACCAGAACGCGGTCGCCCGCAACAAATGTTGTCGAAGGAGTTGAAAACCGCTCAGGCAGAATCAGCGGTGGCGCGGCATCGCCGACCGTCCAAAGGCGAACTTGTCCATCGGCCGCCGCACTCACCAGCCGCTGTCCGTCGTTCGAGAAGGAAACGGCCCGCACCACTGAGCCGTGTTCCACCGGCTGGCTGAGCGGCCGGGCAAAGGAATTTTCGGTGAGGATGGAAAGCAGCCGCGTGCGCGCCGCCACATCATCCGGATGCTCTCGGACTGCACGCGCAAACCACGCCAACGCGACGCCGGTTTTGCCCTGTTCCAACGCCGCTTCCGCATCCTGCCACTCACGGTGAAATAATGTCCGACGCAGTTGAGTATTGGCGGCGTCTGCTGCGCGTCGGGCAATTTCGGCCCGTTCCCGCAAACCGCGCTGAACCTTCTCCGCGTCACGTGTGCGCGCCGCGTCACGCATGCTGAATACAATGCCGGCAATCAGCAGCACCGTGATCGCACCCACTACCGCGAAGGTCGGGCGATGGCGGCGCACCATTTTGCGAAACAAGTAAAGCGGACTCGGCGGACGCGCGACCACTGGCTCGTTGTTGAGATGGCGTTGGATATCCGCGGCGAACGCACCTGCGGTCTCATAACGGCGCGTCCGATCCTTCTCCAGGGCTTTGAGCACAATCCAGTCGAGATCACCGCGCACGGATTGGATCGTTCGCTGAATTTCCTGCGGTGTGCGGTGCGAGGCGGATTGCTTCGCCGTCTCAGAGGGTTCGGACAGTTCCAGCGCCAACCGCGTGCTCGGCCGCTTCGGGGCGGTTTCGCGAATGGCTTTGCGCAACGCATCAATGCCCGACTTGAGCCACGTATCGGTGTCGAACGGCGGATGGCCGGTCAGCAACTCGTAGAGCAAGACACCGAGCGAATAAATGTCCGTCCTCGTATCCACGTCCGCGCTGCCCAGCTCCGCCTGCTCCGGACTCATGTAGGCCGGCGTGCCGACGAAAAATCCAAACCTTGTGGCAAGCGTCTGGTCGGTGAGTTGCACTCCCGCCGTGGCCTTGGCGACGCCGAAATCAATCACCTTGGGCAGCGGCACGCCGTCGTGCGAGGTCACGAGAACATTCGATGGCTTGAGGTCGCGGTGAATGATTCCCTTCTGATGCGCGTGCTGCACGGCCTGACAGACCTGGATGAACAACCGCAGCCGCTCAACAATGGAAAGATGCTTCTGCGCGCAGTAATCGGTGATCTTGATGCCCTCTACCAGTTCCATCACGAAGAACGGCCGGCCTGCCTCGGTCGTCCCGGCATCCAGCACCCGCGCGATGTTCGGATGATCCATCAGCGCCAGCGCCTGCCGTTCCGCTTCGAAGCGCGCGATGACGGAGCGCGTGTCCATGCCCAACTTGATGACCTTGAGGGCCACGCGCCGGCGCACCGGTTCGATCTGCTCGGCCAGATAGACCACGCCGCAACCGCCTTCGCCGATCTTCGCGGCCAACCGATAGCGCCCAACGTGATCGCCCTCCTTCAAGGTCACCGGCACGGAATCCCGCGGGGCCTCACGTTTCGGATCTGCCAGGAATCCACCCGCCGTTTCATCCGCGCGCAACAACTCCTCCACCTCCGCGCGCAAGGCCGCGTCGTCGCCGCACGCCTGGTCGAGAAAAGCGCGGCGTCCTTCAGTGGACTCGATCTCCGCGGCTTCATCAAACAAGGCACGGAGCGATTTGCGGGTATCACCCATCATTCTTCATGCGGAAACTGAAGTGACATCCGGCCAGAAATTTTCGTTCATGCAGCAGATTGGCGGCGCAACTCGCGCAGCAACCACGCCCGCGCAAAGCTCCAATGCCGGCGGGCGGTGCGTTCGGGGATTCCCAGCGCCTGCGCGGCTTCGTCATTGGTGAGCCCGACGTAAAACCGCAGCTTGATGAACTCCGCTGAGTCCGGGTCATGGGCGGCGAGTTTTGTGAGCGCTTCGTCCACGGCCAGCAACGTGTCATCGTTGGCCTCGGCCGCGATCTCCAGGTTTTCCAGTTGAAGATGCTCGGCGCGCGCCCCGCGTTTGAGCGCCAGCTTTTCCCGCGCGCGATCAATGAGAATCCGCCGCATCGCCTCGGCCGCTGCCGCGAAGAAATGTCCCCGCCCCTCGAACCGCGGGTTCGCATCGCCCACCAGCCGCAACCACGCCTCGTGAACCAGCGCCGTCGCTTGCAAAGTCTGCCCCGGCTGTTCCTGCGCCAGTCGATTGGCCGCGAGCTGACGCAGTTCTTCATACACCAGCGGCAACAGCTCTTCCGCCGCCTGGCGGTCGCCCGCCCCGATGGCGTTGAGGATCTGCGTTACGTCACCCATCTGCAATCAATAGGCGAGCCAACGTCAGGACGGAAGCTTGAAATCGGGACGCGGGCGATCAAGGCAATGCTCAAAGCGGTTGCGTTGACGGGGACATTTGCGAAAAAAGTAATCAAAATTAGGACAGGTCCGTCAGGTTCTAGTTGAAGGCGGTCAATCACCGACATAAACTCTTCCAGAAATTGTGCGTGTGAATGCAATCAAGCCAAAGCTGTTTCATGGCGACGACGAGAAACGTATCCGAAAGATTCCAAACGAGAGTTTGGACGTCGTAATCATAAACACACGTTTCGATATCCTTGCAAAGGAATCTCCGACTCCGGCAGAAACATATACCCTGACGGCGAACTCCCGATTTCTTCTTGAGGAAAGCATCCGCGTGCTTAAAACGGGAGGACTATTGTTCGTTTACGGTCTACCGAAAGACCTGCCTTTCTTGGGGGAATTTCTTACACAGCATCACAGCGAAACCGGGCAGATGATTTTTAAGTATTGGATTGCCCTGGATATCGATGCTCGGGCTCGAAAGGAAACACTTCAACCCGCGCACATGGGCTTACTGCTATACTTGAAGTCCGCCAGCCTAAAAGCACCTTCGCCATTTCAGTTGAACACAAAAGAGGTTCGAGTTCCCCACAAACTTTGTAATGCTTGCGGCCTAAATGTAAAGGATTGGGGAGGCAAAAAGCATTTGATGCACCCAGCAGGAACAGCTCTTTCTGATGTGTGGCGAGACCTTCCCAAGAAGGTTCTGAAGGACGACTGCCTCCCGCGAAGTGTTGAACAAAGAATAATCGCGTTAACGCAGTTTGAAGGAGCCAAGTTTGCAAAGTTGGTTCAGAAATCTTCATGTGTTGAGAAGGAGACGACGGCGCGTGAGTTCGCGAGCATCAAGAAGCCAAGATCCCAAAGTGAATGGGGAACGCTCAATCGAATTGAAAAGAATCGCGTTTATGGTGGCGATTGCGTGGGCTTTCTGCAGCAGGTGGCAAAGCTTCATCCCGGTGGTCTGTTTGACATGGCTTTCGCTGATCCTCCATACAATCTAAGTAAAGGCTACAGCAGCTACGATGACACGCTCGCAGATCAACATTATATCGATTGGTGTAACGAGTGGCTTTACTGGATGGCACGAAATCTAAAGCCCGGGGGTTCGTTGCTCGTGCTAAACCTTCCCAAATGGGCAATCCACCACGCTACGTTCTTGCAGGCGCAATTGGACTTCCGGCATTGGATCGTGTGGGACGCGCTTTCCGACCCGCGTGGAAAAATAATGCCAGCTCACTACGCATTGTTACATTATACGAAGCCTGGCGCTTTGCCTGTTTGCAATTACTCCGGCGTGTCGGCGCTTTCAAAGATGTCGGAAAACGTCGTGGCGCCGCCAGATTCTCCCAAATACTGTTTGCGTGGTAGTTGTGTCAAACGCCGCAAGCATCTTGGTGACGATGAACGAGTGGAGCTTTCGGACATCTGGTCTGATGTTCACCGCATAAAGCACAAGCGAGATCGCGATGCACATCCATGCCAGTTACCCGAGAAACTCATGGAGCGGATCATAAAGCTCACGACGCCGCGCGGAGGCCTAGTCTTTGATCCATTCTGTGGCGCAGGGACAACAGTGATTGCGAGTCTGAAGCTGCGAAGGAGTTTCGTAACGACAGAATTGGACAAGCACTACGTTGAAATTACAGAGCGGAAGATCGCAGCGATGCAGGCAAACGCAGATCTATTCGGCTATTTCTCAGTTCCGCGCCAGAGGGTAGAACGCGAGAAGAAACCTGTTTCTAAAAAGGAAATTGAAACCTACCTGCAAAATCTTGCTGTCCGCCTCGGCAAAGAACCGACTGATAGCGACATCCACTCGGACAGACCGGAAATGCTCGCAAACATTGATTTGATCTATCCGAGCCGCTTGGAAGCGATCAAACGTTGTCGTGTTGCGTTGGCTTTCTGATTAAGCCGTACCAAAGCGCTTCTTCAGCCGATGAAACAAAGCGAGCGCGTCCGCCTCGGTCATGTCTTCAAGGTGTTCGCAAACAATTGAATTCGCCCGGAAGCTCCGCGATCGCGCGATTCCCACTTCAAATTCTTCAAGCGTGTTCCAGAAGCATGTGCAATTGTCAAACATGTCCCAAGGCTTAGGGCGCATGTTCCCATCTTTTTTCCGGTACGAGACGCCTGACCCGTAGGCGATGCTCATCCTCCCAACAAACTTGTAACTGCGGTCGAAGTAGATTCCCTGGACTTGAATGAGCTTTTTGCTGTCGTCGTATCTCACCCATATGTCGTAGCACGCCGAGTACTTTGCCTTCTTTTCAGGATATTGGCGTATCGCACCCAAATCGTTGGCCGAGTTTTTATTCCCGCGACACGCCTTTATCGAAATCAAAATTCGTTCGTCGTGACTTTGAACTAAGAGGTCCGCTATGCGGTTCTTGTCATTGCCTTCCTCGCCTTCAACAAAATTGATTTTGATTGCCATTTGGAGTGCGTTGATGACAGCAATAAACTCCCGTATCACCTGCCTTTCATATTCCTTCCAGACCACTGAATAATCAGCTTGAGTTACAAAACTACGCATCGCTTCTCGAAGTCCTCTTTCGATTTCGGCGCGATGGGCGTCCAAATAGGTGCTTAACTCCTTCATTCAATCCCCTTGGTCTGTAAGGTCCTCAAGCAAACTTCGCATTCAGCCATTAACTTGGTCGGAGTTGTCCGGAGTGCTTTGGCCAGGGTAGCGATGTTAATGAGACTGACATTTCGCTCGCCTCGCTCAACGCTCCCGATGTATGTGCGGTGGAGGCTGGCCAACTCCGCGAGCTTGTCCTGCGAGACATCCAAGCGTTCGCGCGCACGACGAACTGCCAAGCCAAAAGCCCGCTGCAACTTCTTTTCGTCTTGCATCGAGAAGATTGAGCCAAAGAGATGCCTTTAGGGCGACAGACTTTAAGTAGCTTTCTGCCTTGGCCGGCTCGGTCCGTCACCAAGACCAGCAATTCCATTGCGCCGCCACCTCAGCGCCGTGGGAATATTCTGAGCGCCGTGCGCGCTTGGGAACGCCAAGTTGATCTCCCCTCTTCTAGCTAGCAGTGACACTAGGCAAACGCGAGTTCCAGAGGAACAGTTTCAGACAGGAGTTCAAGTCGCTCCTCGCGCTCCGGAACTTCAACCAATTCGCGCTCGGGAAATTCATTGTAGGTGCGACCATCCAAGGTGCGACCTGTTGTGCTCTTGCGAACACCGCCCCACTGCTTGAAGAAGAACGATACTTTTGCGGCGCGGCATTGGGCGCGGATGCGGCGAACCCAAGCGGCTTCCATCGGTCGCGCGCCCGGTCCACTCTCGCCACCCACAATCACCCAGTTAATGCCTTTCAAGTCAATTAACCCGAGGTCTTCCAGCAGCGGTTCGACCGAAAGAAAACGCACTTGTGCCGGTGCTGCGCGCAGATGATCAACCCGTGGCAACCCGTGGCGACGATTTTCGACGGACACACCCCACCAGACGTGCGGCAGCCTGGAAGCAAAACGGAGCTTGCCGGAAAGCAGTTCACGCAAACGCTCGGCCCGCTTGGTTAAAACCTGATAGGTGTGCCAGTTGGCTTTCGCCATCACAGTAGCGACTGCTTCGATGTACTCGTCCGGTACTTGGTCGTGAAACAAGTCGCTCATCGAATTCACGAAAATCATCTTCGCCCTGGGCCAGCGCAAAGGCTCGGCGAGTTTCTCGGGAACAAGTCGGAGGTCGAAACCAAACTCGAAAGGATGCCCGGGCACACCGCGAAAGCGTTCCGCAAAAGTCTCGGCGTAACAATGCGCGCAACCCGGACTGATCCTGGTGCAACCCCGCGCGGGATTCCAAGTCGCATCGGTCCACTCAATTTTGGAATTGTCACTCATATCCGGCGGAATTCTTGCAGAGAAGGTCAGACAAAAACGGTCCGAAGTCGAAAGGTAATTTGTTCGGGGCAGGTATTTTAACAGCTCTCAAATGCAGGTTAGCCACCGAATATTTTCCTGGTGAAGCTCGCGGTACCTGCAGGCATTGTTACTACAGTGGCTTCCGCCCGGTGCTGAAGAGCCGAATATTTTACCGGGCGCGTCCCGAAACGTCGCCAAGGCGTTGTTCCAGTTTTTCGAGTCGCGCTTTTAACTCCGCGTTCTCGGATTCGAGGTTTAGAATTCGTGCGGCGATATTCTTGTCGCGCGTCTGGACCTTTTGATTCAGTCCCTGGATTGCGGCCAGCGCCACACCGTCGAGGTCGGCGCTGTTTAGCGTGGTCGCATCGGAACTGAACGGAAAAGCGGCATGGAAATCCTGGGCCATGGGTCCGATATGCCGTTGTTCATAACCCTGGTAACTCCACTCGGCGATGGGCAACCGTCCCACCCGCTCCAGCACCTCCACCGGATCCACTGGTGTCACTCTTTCCTTGGTATTGCGGTCGCTGGTGAAACTCCAGCTCGGGCTGCCCGGTATCCAGACCACCACCTGGTTTGCGCCCGCATTGCCGCTGGCGAACGTCGCCCCGCCGACCACGTGCAGTTTGTTCGTGGGAGTGGTCGTGCCAATGCCCACACGGTTGGCGCGAATGAGGAATTGGTTTGTCCCGCTGGACGCGAAGTCAGCATCCTGCGAATCCGCCCAGACGAACGTGCCCGCGTGATTCGCCTTCGCGCGGTGCCCCGCTGCGAATGCGTAAGAGGCGTTGTAGCCGACGGTATTGCTCGAGCCACCCGCGATGGTCGAGTAGAAAGCATCGTTCGAAATACTGTTGTAAGCACCACCGCCAATGAAGTTGCTGCTGCAGTTAGTGCCGACAAAGTTATTGCGGCCTCCGGCAATGGTGTTGTAGGAGGAAAAAGCCGAGATGTAGTTGCTCAGTCCTCCACCCAAAAAAGCAAATTGAGAATTCGTCCCAATCAGATTCCAGCTACCGCCCCCCACCGTTGCAAAGTCGGCGTTGACTTGCACGGTGTTCAAACGTCCGCCCGCAATGGTTGCCGTGTCAGCGTTGAATTCGACCGTGTTGCCGCCACCGCCGCTGATGGTGGACTCATGTGCGTTGCTTTGAACGATGTTGCCACCGCCACCACCAATCGTGACGAAACGGGAGCCGGTCTGAATCAAATGTTCCATGCCGCCGCCAATGGTGCTGTAATCCGCCTCCACGCGGTTGACCCTGACCGCGCCGGTAAAATTTGTGGCGCCTCCGCCGGCGATGGTTGCGCCGACCACGCCCGCCGCAACGGAATTTGCGGGCGAACCACCAATCACGTTGGGCGCACCGTCGGGCGTCGTCCCGGAATCACTGCCGTCACCGTTGTCCTCCAGCCGCAGCGCGCGCAAATTATTGACTTTGAGTTCGAGGGGTTGCCCATCCGTGGTGCCGACGAAGTGAGCGCCCGCCGTGGTACCGGCATTGCCATTGACCTTCCAAAACGTATTCGAAAAGCTGGCGCTGTTGATATCCGCCGCGGTGAGACTTCCGTCCGCGACTGTTGCCGTCGTGACGGAGTCGCTTTGCAACCCAGCGGCGCCGATCGAATTAGTGCTCACGCTACTGGCAGTGGTGGCCGTGCCCGCGTTCGGAGCGAACATGGCATACGGAGTTGGATTGAGCGGCTGCCGGGGACTTAAAACCGTAAATTCACCACCGCCGTTCGTGCGCACCGCCAACTCCAACCACCGGGCCGAGCCGGAGAATTGATTCCCGAAATCCAATGTCACGGTGAACAGCCCATTGCTCACAGCCGTGGCGAGATTCGTCACCGCATCACCTTGCTGACCGCCACCGCTGGCCAGATCGTAAATCGCAAATCGTAAATCGTAAATCCCGCTCGCCGGCGTCGCATCGTCGTTGAGCCGGCCTTGGTATGTAAACGCCGTGCCCTGGGCGAAAGTTGCGAATTGAAAATGGAACACTGCGAGCACAAGGAGCGCGCGGAGCAAGGATGGACGGATTGCTTTCATAATGCGTACAAAGTTAATGCGTACAAGTGGGTGGTCTTGTGTAACGTTGGCCGGCGAACTGTCCCAACTCTACGCCGGGTCTGTGGAAAGACAAGTTTGCTCAACGGCAAGCTTCCATTACGCCTCGACTTCAACGCGGCTGGAATTATTCTGAGCCCGTGCCCGACGGCGAAAATAAGATCAACCAAACCGTCTTCCAGCCATCGGGCCGTCCGGTTGCGGGCTGTGAACGGCGATGTCGCGCGGGTTGGGATTGCCGGAACGTGAATGGATTTCATTTCTGAAATAAAGTGGCGGCCAACGATTGGTGATCCCGGTTTCATGGGATGGTTCACCGTGGCCGCCTACGCGGTCGGCGCCGGGTTGGCGGCGCTGGTCGGCTGGGAAAAAGCCGGCGGCAATTCCGAAACGAAGCGGGAGAAATGGCTGTGGCTGGCGGTTGCCGCCGTAATGGCGGCGCTCTGCATCAACAAACAACTCGACTTGCAATCCCTGCTGACGGATATCGGGCGGATCATTTTCCGTCAGGAGGGCTGGTACGAACGCAGACGAGAATTCCAGAAGCTTTTCGTCGTCGCCGTGATCGTGGGCGCGGGATTTTTTGGATGCTGGTTTGCCTGGCGCTTCCGGGAGTTCTGGACCAGGCACAAGCTGTTGACCGGGGGAGCGCTGTTCCTGATGACGTTCATTGTGGTGCGGGCCATTTCGTTTCACCACTTTGATGTATTTATCCGCAGCGAAGTGCTGGGCGTAAGGCTGAATTGGGTTTTCGAACTGACGGGAATCCTTCTCATCACGCTGGCAGCGATTCGGGAATTGCGCAAAAGTGCGTGAGCAGCGGGCAACCAGAATCCGAACGAACCCCGGGGCAACAGGCTCCAGGCCCAATCCCGGGATCAGTTTTGCTGGGCGCGAATGCGAATGAGAACTGCATCACCCGGAGGCCGGCCACAGAACGCCTCGTTCGTTCCATTTGCGAAACGGTTGGATTGCACCGTCAGGGGAAACCAGTTCCCGGAGGGGAGGTTTGTGTTGAACTCCGGCACGATGGTGAGTCCGTTGGTCGAGGCCAGCGTTGAGGTCACGGTGAGATTCGTACTCACTTTCAGCCCGACAATCGTAATGGTCGGCGGTGCTGGTGGATCGACCATTACGATGTTGCCGGTCATGGTAAAACCGTGTTGACCGCAATAATAAACGCAGTTGGCCGCATTGGCGGGAACAGCAAAGGTAATCGTGCCGGAAGTGTTATTGTTATTTCCCGATACTCCTGCCGGGGCGGGACCGAACACAGAGGTCCCGATAGCAAAGGGATGAAATCCCGCGGTCGTATTCAGCGCGAAGGTGTAGCTCCGGCCACGCACCAGCGTGAGCGTTGGAAAACTGTTCACGGCATTGGTTCCGTTGAACGAAAAGTAGAATCCCGGCGAAGTGACTGCAAAATCCGCCGCCCGGCTGCTGGGCACGCATAGAATCCCGATCGCGAGGCAAAATCCACGCAACCGCATAATGAAGGCCGTCATTACACGTGGGATGCCGCAGCCATACTTTAGTTCCCAACCAATTCCACCATTGCCCGAACCCCTGCAATTACGCACTATCTCCGGCTCTATGGCGAGCAGTCGCAGACAATATCCATTTCATTTGATTGAACCCAAGTGGCAACAAACCTGGGAGCAACAACAGGCTTTCCGCGCGTTCAATCCCGGCGACTCCGTGCCGAACGGACATCCCTTCGGAGTGCGTCACGATCTTTCAGGCAAAGTGGCCGACCGCAAGGTCCTGCCGCCCAAATTTTACATCCTCGACATGTTCCCCTACCCGTCTGGCGCGGGTTTGCACGTCGGACATCCCGAGGGCTATACTGCCACCGACATTCTCGCTCGTTACCGCCGCGCGCAAGGCTTCAACGTTCTGCATCCGATGGGTTGGGATGCGTTCGGTTTGCCGGCTGAACAATACGCCGTCAAAACCGGCCAGCACCCACGCAAGACCACGGAGGAAAACATCGCCAACTTCACGCGCCAGATCAAAAGCCTCGGCTTCAGCTACGATTGGTCGCGCGAAATCGCCACGACCGATGTGGATTACTTCAAGTGGACACAATGGATTTTTCTGAAGCTCTACAACTCCTGGTTCAATCCAGTAAGGAACAAGGCTGAACCGATTGAGACGCTTGAATACCCGCCGGAGTTGCGAAGCGCGGGTGTAGGACAGGCGTCGCGCCTGTCTCAAACTCCAAATGTCTCTTCCGAAGATAGAGACAGGCGCGACGCCTGTCCTACAGACCTCGAAGCCGCTCGCCGCGCTTACCGAGATTCAAAGCGTCTTGCCTATAAGGCCATGGCACCAGTGAATTGGTCGCCTGATTTGGCCACGATTCTTTCGAACGAAGAAGTCGAGGAATGGGAGTCGAAGGGATTCAAGATTGAGCGGAAGCAAATGCCTCAATGGATGCTCCGCATCACCGCTTACGCCGAGAAATTGCTCACCGACCTCGACACCATTGATTGGAGCGATTCGCTCAAGGAAATGCAGCGGAACTGGATTGGCCGCAGCGAAGGCGCGGAAGTGGACTTTGCCATTGCCGATTGCCAATTACCGATTGCCGATTCGAAGATCCGCGTGTTCACCACGCGACCCGACACTTTGTTCGGCGCCACCTACATGGTGCTTTCGCCGGAACATAAACTTGTCCCGCAAATCACTACTGCCGAGCAGAAGAAAGCCGTCGAAGATTACCAGGCTTACGCCGCCAGCAAATCCGATCTCGAACGCACCGAACTCGCCAAGGAAAAGACCGGCGTGTTCACCGGCGCTTACGCCATCAATCCCGTCAACGGAGAGAAGATTCCCATCTGGATCGCCGACTACGTCCTCGCCAGCTACGGCACGGGCGCTATTATGGCTGTACCGGCGCACGACGAGCGTGACTTTGAGTTTGCAAAAAAGTTCAACCTGAAAATCAACATAGTTGTTACACCTCCTGAGAGTTGGCTTCGCGCGCACGCACTCCCCGCACTAAAAACCGAAGCGCTATCGGAGCTTCAGCGCATGTGGAGTGAGGGGGCAATTGATGCGAATAACAATGTATTGACCGATGCCTTTGCAAAGGCTCCTGCGTTTTGCGACGAGGGCTTCGTTTGCAATTCGGCTAACTCAGAAATTTCCTTGGATGGCCTTCCGACCGCCGAAGCCAAAAAGAAAATCGCCGCCTGGCTCGAAGAAAAGGGCTTGGGCAAAAAAACGGTCAACTTCAAGTTGCGCGACTGGCTCTTCAGCCGTCAGCGTTACTGGGGCGAGCCGTTCCCGATCATCTGGAAAAAAGATGTCGCGGGAAATCTCTATCACGAAGCATTGCCCGAAAGCGCGTTGCCCGTGCTGCCGCCCACGCTGGAGGATTACAAACCGACGCCTGACGGCCAACCGCCGCTGGCCCGCGCGAAAGATTGGGTCAATCTCCCCGATGGTTCCATGCGCGAAACCAACACCATGCCGCAGTGGGCCGGCTCGTGCTGGTATTACCTGCGCTATCTCGATGCGAAGAATGCGAACGCGTTCGTGGGCAAAGAGGCGGAAGCGTATTGGATGGGAGCGGGACAGTTAAATGAGTTAAATGAGTTACATGGTGAACGAGTTAAATCAGGCTCGGGCCCTCATTTAACTGATTTAACCAATCACCCATTTAACTCAACCCCCGGCGTTGATTTGTACGTCGGCGGCACGGAACACGCCGTGTTGCACCTGCTCTATGCGCGCTTCTGGCACAAGGTGCTCTTCGACCTCGGCTACGTCTCCACGCCCGAGCCCTTCTTCAAACTCGTCAACCAGGGCCTCATTCTCGGTGAAGACGGGCAGAAGATGTCCAAGTCCCGCGGCAACGTGGTGAATCCGGATGACATCCTGAAGGAATTCGGCGCGGATGCGTTTCGCCTCTACGAAATGTTCATGGGCCCACTTCAGGACACCAAACCGTGGAGCACCAAGGGCGTTGAAGGCGTGTACCGTTTCCTCGGTCGCGTGTGGCGTCTGTTTGTGGATGAGAAAGCCCAAACGGCGTTTGAGCAGGCGGAGACCACCGCCGCCACGCCGAACCAGGAATTGCTCGATCACATCCTGCTCGACGGCGCGATCACCGACGACGCAGCGACTCCAGCCCAGCTTAAAACTCTGCATGCCTGCATCAAAAAGGTCACCGAAGACCTCGACGGCATGCGCTTCAACACCGCGATCTCCGCCATGATGGAATTCGTCAACGCAGCGTTGCACTGGCAAACAAAGCCGTTGGCTGTGATGAAGACGTTCCTGCAATTGCTCGCGCCGTTTGCGCCGCATCTTGCAGAAGAACTCTGGGCGCGGTTGCATTCGACCTTTGGTCAACGCGCCCCGTCCCTGCCCTATGGCGCGTGGCCAAAGTTTGATCCTGCTTTGCTCGTTGAAAGCGAGATCGAGATTCCCGTTTCCGTGAACGGCAAGATGCGCGACGTCATCAAAGTCGCCGCCGATGCCGACAACGCGGCGCTTGAAACCGCCGCCAAAGCTTCCGAAAAGATCAAAGCGTTCATTGACGGCAAACCACTCAAGAAGGTCATCATTGTCCCGAAGAAGATGGTGAACATCGTGGTCGGTTAGAACTTCCACATGAGCAAACGCCCGCTAATTCTCGTTTCTCCCAGCATTGAAACCAAAGGAACTGAGTTCAGTGACATGTCACTGAGCCTCTCACTTCCCTACGAACGCGCCCTGATCAACGCCGGCGCGTTGCCCTGGTCCGTCCTCTCGCTGCCCTCGCGCCAACTGATTGCCGAATGCGTGCGCCGCGCCGACGGGGTCCTGATGACCGGTGGCGAAGACGTGAATCCAGTCCTCTACGATCCGCGCATGCCGAATAAACTTCGGCGCAAATGCATTCTCACTCCGGACGGCGGCGCGCGGGACTTGCGGGAGTTGATGCTCGTGGACGAGGTCTTTCGGCAGCGCAAACCACTCCTCGCCATTTGCCGGGGACACCAGGTTCTGAATGTGGCGCTGGGCGGCACGTTGATTGCCGATATTCCCACGCAATTAAAAACTCGAATCAACCATCGGCGCATGGATAAACGCTGCTCCAAGGTGCATGAAGTAGGTTTGACACCGGGAAGCCTCATCGCCAAGATTACGGGGAAGCGTACTTTGGGCGTGAACAGCACGCACCATCAGGCGGTGGATCGACCGGCGGAAATACTCGCCGTGGCGGCCCGCAGTGCTGATGGCGTGGTGGAGAGTTTGCAGTTGCAACCCGAAGCCGCGCGCCAGCTGCCGTTTCTGCTGAGTGTGCAGTTTCATCCGGAACGGCTGGCTGACCGCTATCCGGAGCATCACGCCTTGTTCGCCGCGTTCGCCAAAGCCTGCGCGCCGAAACGCCGTTAAAATCTATGAAGGGTAAAATTCTACTCGTTGACGACGAACAAACCATTCGTGAACTGGTCGGCTCTGTGCTCCAGCGCGATTTCACCGTTGCCGAAGCCGAAAGCGGTGCTGCCCTGCAGAAGGCTTTCAACGATACCCAACCCGACGTCGTCGTGCTCGACGTGAAACTCAAGGACGCCAACGGCCTCGAACTCCTGCCCTTGATCAAGAAACGCTGGGCCGACACCGAAGTCATCATGCTCACCGGCCAGGGCACGATGGAAATGGCCCTCGAAGCGGGTCGCCTTGGTGCGTTCACATTCCTCTCCAAGCCGTTTGAAACGGAGAAACTGCTCTCCGACGTAAAGTGCGCGCTCGAACGCAAACAACAGAATCAGGAGAACACGGCCTTGCGTCGTGCGCTCGAAACCATGAGCGGGAACACGTCACCCGTTTTCCGCAGTGCCGAGATGCAGGAAGTCGTTCGCACCATCGAACGCATTGCGCCCAACGACGTCACCGTTCTCATCACCGGCGAAAGCGGCACCGGCAAGGAAGTCATTGCCGATCTAACGCATGCCATGAGTTCCCGCAGCAAAGGCAGGATCATCAAGATCAACTGCGCCGCCCTGCCCCGCGAGCTCATCGAAAGCGAATTGTTCGGCTCGGTCAAAGGCGCGTTCACCGGCGCGCACACGGACCGCGAAGGTCTGTTCCGTCAGGCCGAAGGCGGCACGTTGTTCCTGGACGAAATTTCCGAAATGCCGATTGATACGCAGAGCAAGTTGCTTCGCGTGTTGCAGGATCAGGAAGTCCGCCCCGTTGGTGGCAAGACCAGTTACAAGACCAACTGCCGCCTGATCGCCGCCACCAATCGCAACCCCGAAGAAGCCATCAAGGACGGCAAACTGCGCGAGGATTTGTATTACCGCATCAGCGCCATCTCGGTGAACCTCCCGGCCCTGCGCGAGCGGCGCGATGACATCATGCCGCTGGCCAATGCCTTCCTGAAGCGGTTCGCGGGTCAGGCCAACCGGCCCTTGCGCGGGTTCACTCCGGCCGCCATCGACCGGCTGACCAGTTTTGATTGGCCGGGCAACGTGCGCCAATTGCAGAATGAAATTCAGCGCGCCGTTCTCCTGTCCGAAGGCGACCTGGTGGATGCGAGCGACCTTTCGATCACTCGCGCCCGGCCCGATGCCACCGAATCGCAGGACACCAACTTCACTCTCCTCGAAGGCGTCGAGCGCAACGCCATCGTAACGATGCTGAAGGAAACCAACGGCAACAAACTCGAGGCCGCCAAACGGCTGGGCATTGGCCGCCAGACGCTCTACAATAAGATCAAAGCTTACGGCATTGACGTGTAAGCCTGCGTCTGCGTTCCGGAAAAAGTTTTAGCCAGCCCGCGCGAAGCGAGAACGCTAAGCGACCGGCTTTTTCGACGGCGTTCCGTCAAACGGCCCCGGCCTCAGGTTGTTAGTCATTCGGAATACTGAGCTATCCACCTGGCGCTGCAACTTGATCTCCACCATGACCGTTTCATTCGGTACCAGCAGTTTATCGACGGTCGCCAGGGAAGAACGAAAGTCGAGTTTCCTGTAGAACACCAACGCCTTGTCGCTTGCGACCGGCCGGGCTTGCAGGCGAATACCGAGTTTGCCTTCCATCCTGGGTTTATTCAGTCCTTCGGACAGGACATCGTAATCCAGATAATAGGTCAATTTGCCGGCGTTGCGCTGATTGCGCTGTCGATCCACAAAGAAGCCTTTAGGAAGCTCGTTCTCGTCAAAATTCGGCCCCGCCGTGAAGTACAGGTCGTAGTCGGACAAATCATTCCCGCGATCATCAATGATACTGAATAGCACCATGGAATACCGGTTCGTGACATACGTGCGCGTCCCAATGAGGGCGCGTTCCTTCTCGATATGTTCCTGCACTTGCGTTTCCGCCGTCACGCGCTCGAGCTGCTTCGCCAATCTATGGTAAGCGGCGCGGCTGCCGACTTTCAGGCATTCCAAAACCCACTGTGCCGTTGGATGCTGCCCGGCGTTGTTCAGCGTGACACTGCGAATGATCCCGATGTTTTCGCCCGAATGCGAACGCCCCGGCAAGACACCCAGGGCCATGGGCCGGGAGCGCCGGATTTTGTCAGACAACAGCAACTCGCCCTCCTGCTGCAACCGGAGCAGGGAGTAGTTCATGTTGGCCGCCGCCACCCGCACCACCCCGTCCGAACCCGCTTCGTCGGTGTATGAATTCAGGGCGTCGTACAGGCTGCGATCAATCTTTTGCCCCGTGAGAACAAACGGGAAAATGCCCGCGGCCAGACAATCATAATCGAGCCAGCTCTCGTTCAGTTTCCAGCCGTCATTGCTGCCGAGTTCGAGCCAATCCAGAACGCGTTGACCGGGTTCGACCCCTTGAAAGAAGTGTTTGATTCTGGAGAGCCGCGACTTGCCCAATTGAGCCAGCGCCGAACCATGATTCGCCGGAGCGAGCATGATCAGGTGACTCATCGGGCAGTTCTGCAACCTGCCCTTGTAATAAAGGTCCATCCATTTGCGGACGACCGGTCCACCCGTGGAATGCGTGATACACGCCACCCGCTCTCCAGCCTTTAGTTTATCCGCGAGTTCGTCGCGAATGGCCTGGTCGAACGCCCGCGCGAGGTCATCCAGCGTAACGGTGTCATCAAAACTGATGTACCGGCCCAGGTACACGTTGCCCACTTGAACCTTGATGGTGCCGAGGTTGCCCAGATTGGCAAGCCACTGAGGCAACCCACCGTACGTGGACGTGTCACGCACGCTCCAGCCATGAACGAAGATGACTATCATGTCAGCAGTACCTCAGTGATCCTGGGCAGGTGGCGGCTTGATGCGAACAATTCGAACGATCGCCAGCTTGTCTTCGCGGGCGATAACCGACAACTCCCCGCCCTGCTCCGCCGCACGCCGCTGCGCGTCGGCCACACTCATATAGCCGAGGTCCATCCCATCGCAATCGACCACCCGCACTCGATCATTGCGATTCGCGATGCCGCTGCCCCATGTGTAATCTCGATTCACAGTGAATTGCCCTGGCTGACACCTAAAGGAATCCATTCAACGCATGTCAATCAAGGCGCGGTCACCATAGCGGTTGGGACTGAAAACTCCACGTCAATCTCTCTCCACCTGGAGTCCGGTATTACCCCTGGGACGACAAGCCGGCCCAATTCGTGCGCGTCGGTGCGGCGAATTAACGCAAACGTTCGTGAGCGGTCGAGAGCTTGACCGGGACTTAAAAACGGTTCACTCTCGCCCGCCAATTGAAAAGTTTCGCCCGGCATCTCCTCGCTCCCGTCCTGGCATCATCCATTATCTGGAGTACCGGATTTTTGAGCATGGCACAGACTGCCGCGAAGAGCCCCGGCCTGGAGGCTTTTCGCAGACATGCTCTCACGCACGAAGGCGATCCACCGCGTGGCGCTAGACTGTTCGCCGACGAATCAAAACTCGCCTGCGCCAAGTGTCATTCGGTGGACGGCAGCGCGAGCAAGGCTGGCCCGGATTTGTTTGCGGTGGGGGACAAGTTCGGTCGCCGCGATCTGGTGGACGCGATGTTGCTGCCCTCCGCGACGATTTCGCCCGGCTACGGCACGGTCATTATTGAAACCAAAGGCGGCGATGAGTTTCAGGGCACGCTCAAGCAGGCGACGGCTGCCGGAGTGCAGGTGCTGGGCGCGGACGGCAAGTTGGTTTCCATTGCGACCGCCGATATCAAGGCGCAGCGCGGCAGCTCCGTCTCGCTCATGCCTGAGGGGTTGCAGGTGGGGCTTTCACTCCAGGAATTCACTGATGTGACGGAGTATTTGAGCACTTTGAAACAACCGGAGTCCACGCTCCTCAGCCATCAAGGCATGCCCAATATCATTCCAGAATTGGAACAGCCGGTAACGCTTCACCCCTTATTTGCCGAGCCACTCAGGTTGCCGAGTTCGAGAGTGCTGACGGGTCTGACCTCCATGCGCCAAGTACCCGGCTTGAGTAATGTGTTCCTGGTGTTGCACCAGAAAGGAATGATCTGGCGGATGGAGAAAACGTTGGCCGACGAGGAAAAAACCGTCTTCGCCGATCTGACAGGCGAGGTGTTCTGGGAACGCGGGCCCAATGGGCTACTCGACGTTGCTTTTCATCCAAAGTTCCGGGAGAACCGGAAGTATTATCTCAAGTATCAGGTATTTGAAGCCGGCAAAGTGACTACCCTCGTGGTGGAGAAAGAGTGCGCGGCTGGATTCAAGACGGATTCCGGAAAGCCGCCGCGGCGACTGCTGAGCATTCCGAGTGTTGCGGAGGACCACAGCGGCGGTTGCCTGCAATTCGGGCCGGACGGATTCCTCTATACCGCGATGGGAGACACCGGCCCGCACAACGATCCTCACGGGCACGCGCAGAACCTGCAATTGTTGCTCGGAAAAATGATGCGCCTCGATGTTGACCGTCGTGAAGGCGGCCTTGCCTACGCGATTCCCGTGGACAATCCCTTTCTCGGACGAACCGATGTGCGCCCGGAGATCTGGGCCTACGGTTTGCGCAATCCGTGGCGGTTTAGTTTCGATCGTCTCACGGGCGACCTTTGGCTGGCGGATGTCGGCCAGGATCGCGTGGACGAAGTGGACATCATCCGCCGGAGCGCGAATTACGGCTGGAACGTTTACGAAGGTTTTGAACCATTTTCCAACCAGTATCGCCAGGAGGGACAAAGTTACCGCGCGCCGGTTTTTGCCTATCGCCGAAAGTACGGCGTCTCGATTACCGGCGGCCACGTATTTCGTGGTGACAAAACTTCCTCCTTCTATGGCGCGTACATCTGTGGCGATTATGAATCCCGGCGGCTCTTCGGCCTGACTCAGAAAGACGGCCAATTAGAAACCGTGCGACAGATTGGGACGTCGCCCCAAAAGCCGGTTTCGTTCACCGAAGATGCAGCGGGCAACCTTTACGTCGTTGGCTTTGAAGGCATGATCTACCGCATGGATTTTTCGCCCGCTCAGTTTAAGTGATCGAAGTGCGTGATTCCGGTTGTGAACAGTGGCCGGATACTGAACAGGGTCGTCCCAAACCTGTATAGAACGGTTCCCCGAGGTGCCGTATCCTTCGCCGTTTCATGCGGCTCGGCATGGCATTCAAACCCGGCGAAGTTGTGCGCTGTAAAGGCGACGCATGCTTTTGTTCGTTACCAAAAGGATTGCAGCCGGACCAGCCGGCCAGAGTGGTGGCGACATATTTTGAAAAGACTTACGTCTTGTTTGAGGGGAGAACCTACCTCGTGTCAAATGCCTGCATCTATCGGGAGAACACTGACCGCGAAAACTGCCAGCCGTTCTCCGGGGCGACGCAGCGCTGACTGCGCTTCCATCACGGTCACGGCTCGGAAAGATTTCGGGCAAACATCCCGTCGAACTGAACACCACACTCATGCCGGTGAGCAAGTTGGCTGGAGCAGGATCTCGAAGGAAATAAATCGGCCTGGTAATTCCATGACTTCAGTTTTCACGGTAACGCAGAATTTCTGTGTCGCTTGGTCCAGCTTGTTGGTCCCGCGGCATGCTCGGCGCAATACCATTTCCTCACCTGATTCTCGCCATCCACCGCGGATGGAAAACGTCACCAGCAACAACAGCGGGCCCTTTCTCCGCCTGTTTCAATACCGAAGTCAGTTCAACACGAGCACTCGATAAAAACGCTTTCCAGCCGGATTAGGACCAGGATCAATCGCAGACGCTGTCGAGCCGATGGCGAAAACGTCGGCGTCAATGGTGTTCCAAACAGTGGAGGCAAGATCGTCCTTGAATTGCACTCGATACGTTTTGCCGGGGACGGAACTCCATAAGAGCGTTGTGCTGCCATCCGTGAGGGCGTTCAACGTTATCACACGCAACACGGAGAGTTGATCAACTGGGCTCGTGCCGGCGATGAATTCTGATTTATCGGAAGCTCCGTCATTATCGGCATCGTCAGTGCCGTCCCGAGACAGATTTCCAAAATGGGCGACTTCCCAGTCGTCTTCCATTCCATCGGCATCGGAATCACCGGCACTTAAACGCACTACAAACACGTCCCGGAATTGGTTGAAGTCGCCTGCCACCACGTCCGAGGCGAAACTCTCCAACGCGACTGTCCGGCCATCACTGCTCAGCACCGGATTTTGGGAGAGACGATTGCCGGTTGCGCCGTTGGTTGTGGCAAGCAATGCGAAGGTGGTTTCGGTTTGGAGGTCGCGCACGAAAACATCCCATTGTTCATTCGTATCGGTGGCCACCAGATCGCTGGCCTTGCTTTGGAAGACCACAAAGCGTCCATCACCGCTGATCAGCGGGGTGGTGGAAGGCCCGTTGCCGCTCGCAGTCCCGAGGAGGCTTGAGCTTACCAGGCGCACGGCATTCGATTGGCGATCGAGAACAAAGACATCAGACACGTTATTCCCGGGAGTGATGCCCCAGTTGGTGGCCCGGCTTTCAAAGGCGAGCCATCGACCATCCGCACTGAGCGTTGGATCCTTGCCGTAGTTGAGCACGAAAGCGTTCGTTTGCGTGACGAAATCGAAAACGCCCACAAAATTGTTCGTCGTGGTAAACGCCACGAACCGACCACCCGGACTCAGCGTGGCAGTGTTATTGCCAGCCCGGATCACTCCATTGGTCGGAATGCCTAACACCAACGACTGTCCCGTTTGAACATGTTTCGCGTAAAGGCCGGGAGATCCGACCGGAGCCGCGTTGGTCGTCAAGTTGACCGTGCTCCACAGAACCACCCAGGACCCGTCCGGCGTTATCAACGGGGGATAGGGTGTTTCATCGGTTGTTCCGGACGATGCCTGAGCACCGACGCATTGCCCGGTGAGCGGATTCACACTGATAGCAATGTTCGTCTGAGCCAGAAGGTCGCGAACAAACACATCGATCGAGAAGTTCGAATCCAGCGGCGCAATGTTGCGGGCCACGCTCTGGAAAACAACGAACTGGCCATTGGAGCTGACTCGGGGATTCACGGAGAAGCCATTGGCGCCTCCGCCATTCCACGCTCTACTGACCAGCAGGTTGGTTCCGTGCCACAGATCGCGCATAAAGATGTCGGCGAAAGCGTTGGTGTCACCGGCGGCAATCGTTGCCGACGCATGCTGAAACACCGCCCAGCGCCCGTCACCGCTGAGGGACGGAGTGGAATTAAATCCGTTCCCGGCCGCACTGCCATCGAGGTTTACCGAGACCATCTGGTTACTGCCACTCCAAAGGTCGCGAACGAAAAGATTCTCAAGAGACTTCGTATCGTCACCGGTCAGATGACGGGCGGTGCTGGCGAAGAGAACAAACCGGCCATCGGCACTGACAGGACTGGTAACGACTGCCGAACGTCCCATTGCCGTGACGGGCGGCGCAGCGGTAGCGCGACGGGAGAGCAGTTCGGTAACCCCATTCGCTGCCCGACGCAGAAATACGTCACTGGAACCGTTGAGATCATTCTCAACCAAATTGGGGTCGTAACTTTGGAAGACGACCACAGCGCCATCGTCACTGATTGCCGGGGCCAGCGATTCCAAGTCAGTTGCGCTCCCCTGCCGGTTCGTGCTGATGAGGGAAATGCTTCCGGTCTCCATGTCGCGCACCAGGACGCGGGACGGACCAAAAGCCGCCGGATGTTCCGTGAGATTGGTTGCGAAACTCAAGAACACGCAGTGCTGTCCGTCGGGAGTGAATCGAGGATTGAAGGAGACGCCGTTGCCACCGCCAGTGCCAAACCGGTTCGTTGTCATCAGGAACACCGTTCCGCTGACGATCTCCATACAGTAGAGATTGGTTTGGCTTTCATAAACAACAAAGCGGCCATCCGCACTGATCACCGGACGATTCCCATTACCGTCATCCGTCAGCGAACTCACAAATCTGGTGATGCCATTGCCCAAGTCACGCAGGTAGATTCCGTATTTCTGAGATGCTGGCGCTCCGTTCGTCGCCAGATTGTTTGCTAAACTTTCAAATGTCACGTAGCGGCCATCATCGCTGATGGAAGGTTTGGAAGATGCGGAGTTTCCCCCGCCCGTTCCGACGGGATTCACGCTGACCAACGTCGTGGTGTTGTCTTGCCGGTCACGGAGGAACACATCCAGAGTTGTCGTCACATCGTTGGACGCCAGGTTGGAAGAAATACTTTGGAAGGCAATCCACCGGCCATCGCCGCTCATCACCGGCTTTTCGGAATTGCTGCTGCCGCCCGCCAACCCGTCGAGTCTCGCACTGATTAAGTGATTGCTCCCGCTGACCACATCGCGAACGAACACGTCGAGGAGACTATTGGTGTCCGCGGGGTGCAGGTCTTTCCCCGGGCTGTCAAAAACGATATAGCGTCCATCCTGAGAAAGACTGGCGTTGTTGAAGAGACCGCTGACACTCGGGCCGCCGTCGCTGGTAGCGCTGACTAAAATCATTGACCCGGTTGCCAGGTCTTTGAGGAACAGTTTGGTGACCGCATTGGTGTCTCCCGGCATCAAGTCCGTCGCTCGACTCTGGAACAGAAGCCAGCGGCCATTTGAGGAAAGATCGAGCGCCACTGATGATGCATGGGCTGAACCCGTACCGTCATGGTTGCTGCTGACCAGTGTCAGGGCCTGGCTTTGCGGGTCATAAACAAAAACATCCAGGGCGCCATTGCGGTCGTTGGTGACCAGGTTGTCCGCGCCACTTGTAAACACGACAAAACGGGCGTCGCCACTTATCAAGGGAGAAGAGCTCTCACCCGAGCCGGAAATGCCCCCCAACTCCGGAGGAAGACTGGATACCGCGCGAGTGGAGATGACCGGAGCGGCCCACGCATGGACTCCAACAAGTGATACGGCGAACAGAGTGGTGAGAATCCGGAACATCATCTTATCCAAAGCTTTCCCGTGGTTCGATTGTTGCGCGCGTGCACTCAGCATGCTAGAGTCCGCAGCAAATCGTCAATGAAGATTCCCGAGTAGCATGATGAATCTTTGCGTTCCCATCAGCACATTCACGGATAACCTGCCGGGGCCACCACGTCGCGCCCCGCGAAAATCTGGAGCTGCCTTTACCCTGTTCGAGCTGCTGGTCGTCATCGCGGTCCTTGCCGTTTTGTTGGCCACCCTTTTACCGGCGCTGGCGCGTCAACAAGGCCCAGCCCAACGAACCGTGTGCGGCGACAATCTCCGCCGCCTGATGCAGGCGACGACGATGTATGCAACCGACAGCCGTGATTATTTGCCCGAGCCAAATTGGAATGCGCCATGGACCCGACGCGGTTGGCTCTACGACGCACGGGGCGGCAGCGTGCCCAATCTGGCGCTCGCGCCCTACAATGTTAACCCACAACTGGCGTACGAAGGAAACGGCACCCCCAACAACCAGGGTGGACTTCTTTGGCCATACCTGAAGGACATGGCTGGTTATCGATGCCCTCTCGATCTGACAAACAACGCCGCCTGGCTGAGTCGCGCCAACAAACTTTCCAGCTACAATATGAACGGCGCAGTGTGCGGGTACGGTACCATCTCGGGGAATTCGTGGCGACTCAGCCAGTTCAAGCCTTCGGCTTTCTGTTTTGTTCAAGGGCTTGAATTACTTTCATTCGCCTGGAACGATGGAGCGGCCCTTCCCGACGAGGGTGGATCACGAGTCCACTCACCAATGACACCAGTCGGCACCTTTGGTGGTGCTGTGGACTGGTGGTCCATTGTAAATTACAACAAGGAAGCAACCTTTCCGGGTGCGAATCTCGCATGGTGTAATCCCGGTTCAGCAAATGGTCACTGAGGCTTTCAACGGCTGGGCTCGTTGTTGGTGTTGGTTGATGATTGAGAGTTGAGAGGCAACTCCGGTCGAGGGTGGCCAGAGAGCATGCTGACGACTCCTCGCCTTAATCCTCGTCGTCCTCCTCGTTCTCCGCCTCGAAACGCCCTTGAACGAAACGAGGACGACGACGAGGACGAGAACGACGACCGGCACCAACAAGTAGCCACCAGGCCAATGACGATATCACAGGAGCGCGGACAGCCATGTCCGCCCGGCTCCGGGCGCTGCAATTTCTCAAATCCGTAGAGTTGGGGTTTGACAGTAAATCTTAGTTCCAGTATGCATCGCCTGAATGGAAGCGGGCTCAAACAATTACCTGGCTTGGGGATCCGATAATATCGCGTACGGGCCGGTCGAACTGCCCACACTCGTCAACTGGATCAAGCTGGGCCGCGTGCTCGCCGACAGTTGGGTTTACAAGGAAAAGGACCGCGCCTGGTACCGGGCTGGTGACATTGGCGAGCTCAAAATCCTTTTCAAATCCAAGGACACCTCCGGCTCGGCAAGTTCCCAGAGCGCCATCAATCCCGGCTCCTTGCGCCGCATCAAAATGCTGGCGCACGTGGATGATCGGCTGCTAGCCTCCCTGCTCACTTATCTCGAAGTGGTCCAGGTGAAACAATTCGGAACCGTGGTGACCAAGGGCGAACATGGCGACTCCTTGTTCATGGTGCTCGAAGGCGAACTCCGCGCCCGGGTCATCATTGACGGCAAGGAAACCACTTTGTCCACCATGGGCGTCGGCGAGTGCTTCGGTGAGTTGGCGGTGGTGGATCACGGGCCGCGTTCGGCGGATGTTATTGCCAATGTGGACAGCGTTTTGATCAAGGTTTCGTCCAACGCGTTGATGAAGATGTTTACGGAAGCGCCGGCACTGGCGGCTCCTTTCATGCTCGCCTTGACGCGCGTGATTGCCCAACGCGTGCGCGCCATTACCAAACGCTACGAGGACACCATCCACCTTTCGCGCGCCGCAGGCATGAAGTGAAATCGGTGGCAGGTTCCGCAAGCGAACTGCCGGCTCGCTTCGATT
>DASUGI010000099.1:0-2625 GCA_036274115.1 Verrucomicrobiia bacterium | reverse complement strand
CCCGTTATCGCCGCCAGCGGCAACGCGGCTGCTGCCGCTGACTTGAGGACGCTCATCGGCAAGATCCAACCCAAGATCAAAGGCAATGCGAAAGTGACCGAAGCCGATCTCGCCGCCGAGATAAAGGAATTCGACGCCCTGTTGGAAAAGTACAAGGGCGACAAATCAGACGACGTCGCTCAGATCCTCGTGATGAAATCGACACTCTACTCCAGCGTGTTGGGTGACGAGAAAAAGGGCGCTGAAGTGATGGAACAACTCGTACGGGACTTCCCTGACTCCGAAGCGACCGTGAGAATGAAGCGCCAGGCCGAGGCCAAGAAACGCCGCGACGCCCTCGTGGTTGGCTCGAAGTTTCCGGACTTCGAAGAAAAAGACCTGGCCGGCAAACCGCTTTCCATCGCGGGGGTCAAAGGCAAAGTCGTGCTCATCGACTTCTGGGCGACGTGGTGCGGTCCGTGTGTCGCCGAATTGCCCAACGTCCTCGAGGCTTACGAAAAACATCACGCTTCCGGGTTTGAGATCATCGGCATCAGCCTCGACCGCGACCGCCAGAAACTTGAGAGCTTCATCAAGGAAAAGAACATGACCTGGCCGCAATTCTTTGATGGAAAATTCTGGGAGAACAAACTCAGCCAGCATTACGGCATTAACAGCATTCCCGCCACCTATTTGCTCGACAGTGAAGGCACCATCATCGCGACCAATCTGCGCGGGAAGAAGCTTGAAGAGGCGGTCGCCAAGGCCCTCGCCAAGAAGTAAGCGCAGCCGGTAATCCCGCTAACCTTTTTCAATCGCCGCGAACAGGCTCTCCAGGCTGTTCAGCGGCGTGTCTTTTGTGGGGTTTAACACGCGGCGAATGTAATCAATTCCGTCTTCAATCGACCGGACTGATTTCGGCAGCAGGGCGCCGCTGGCATTGGCATGCCCGCCGCCCTGAAATTTTTCCGCCACCTTGATCGCCTCGCCATTGCGACTGCGAAAACTGGCGATCACAACATTGCTCGCCCGCCGAAACAACGTGACCAACACCGGATAACGTGTCGCCTGTCGCTCCAGCAGCTGGTGCACGATCTGGTTGTTGTTGCCCACCACCGTATCCACGTAGCCCACCGTGGGGCTGAGTTCGGTGATGTTGTTCTTGCTCCACTCGAAGCCCAGCGGGTCTTCAATGCGCCGCTTCACCGCCATCACTTCCAGAAGCGGATGATCGAGCAGCTCCTCGATCTTGCCGCCAATCAAAGCGTGCAAATTCCAGAATCCATAGATCTTCACCAGACTCGCGTAATCGCCCGCCACCACGAAATCCGGGTCGTCCTCCAGAAACAGATCGGCGACATTATTCAAGTGAACCAGCCGGTCCAAAACCGGCGTGGCCAGACCATGCTCTCGGCAAAGCTCATAGCACAGCAAGCCGGCGGATTTGTTGACGTCGTGAATCAACTGCGCGTTGCGCGGCGCGGAGTCCGTCAGGTGGTGATCGATAATCAGCCAATTCGGCTTGTCGAGCCGCGGCTCGAACGTCATATCCGTGACCCACGCCGCCTTTTCCCGGAGTTCGCGCTGCTTCCAATAGTTGTAGTGATAGGCTTCCAGCGGAACGTCCGCGTTGAACACCTGCCTGGCCAACCGACGCAACAACACGCCGGCCACTAACCCGTCAAGGTCGCTCTCGTGCGTGATTATGACATCGGGATGTGGCAGCGCGATCATGCCTGCAAGTTAGGCGAGGTTGGCCCGCCTGACCAGCGGCGATTTCCGTGCGCGGAAGAAAACTTCTTTCTTCCCGGGCTGCTCTTGCGACACATTGGACCGAATGACCAAGCTATTTGATTTATCAGGAGAAGTGGCGGTAGTGATCGGAGCGACGGGCGTTCTGGGCGGTGCGTTGGCCGAAGGACTTGCTGAAGCGGGGGCCAAAATCGCCGTGCTGGGGCGCAATGCTGAACGTGGCCAGGCCCGCGTCAAAGCCATCGAAGACAAAGGTGGCAAGGCGGCTTTCTTCGCTACCGATGCAGTTTCTCGCTGCAGCCTGGCGGAGGCGCATGAGAAGATCGAAGCCGCATTGGGTGCGCCAACAATCCTGTTGAACGGCGCCGGCGGCAATGACCCGAAAGTCACCGTCACTGCCGATCATCCGTTCGAAGCCATCCAACTCGCCGACTGGCAGGCAAACTTTGACCTGAACCTTGCCGGCGGCGTCTTGCTGCCCTGTCAGGAATTCGGCCCGGCCATGTGCCAGCGCGGCAAAGGCAGTATCATCAACATTGCCAGCGCTTCGGCGCATCTCCCGCTTTCGCGCGTCGTTACCTATTCTGCTGCGAAGGCCGCCGTGCTGAACCTCACCAAATTTCTCGCGCGCGAGTGGGCGCCACAAGGCGTGCGGGTGAACACCATCACCCCCGGCTTTTTCCCTGCCGAACAAAACCGCAAGTTGCTTTTCAACGAAGACGGCTCGCCCACCGCGCGCACTCAGTCCATCTGGGGTCATACCCCCATGAAACGCTTCGGTGAAGCGCACGAGTTGATTGGGGCGGCGGTTTTTTTGGCCAGCCCAAAGGCCAGCAGCTTTGTCACCGGCGCGGATATCGTTGTGGACGGTGGCTTTTTGAGCCAGACAATTTG
>DASUGI010000098.1:0-12736 GCA_036274115.1 Verrucomicrobiia bacterium | reverse complement strand
GTGGGCGGCCTGGACTTGCTGGAGGCTTCGGATTTGACCGGCGCTGAACCGAATGACGGTTATCCCGTGATGCTCACCGACTGGATTCGCGAGGATCAGTTGAAATGTTTGAAGGTTAAACTCCGGGGTGATGACGTCAGTTGGGATCTGCAACGCATGAAACGGATCGGCCAGATCGCGGTGGCGACCGGCGTGGACTGGCTCTCGGCGGATTTCAATTGCACGGTCACCGAACCGGAGTATGTGAATGAGATTCTCGACCACCTCCGCAAGGACTGCCCGCGCATTTATGGAATGATTCTCTATGTCGAGCAGCCCTTTCCCTACGATCTCACCGCCAATCAGATCGATGTGCATAGCGTCTCTTCGCGCAAACCGCTTTTCCTCGATGAAAGCGCGCATGACTGGCAGTTGTTGAAACTGGGACGCAAGCTCGGCTGGTCCGGAGTGGCCTTAAAAACCTGCAAGACCCAAACCGGCGCCATCTTGAGCGCCTGCTGGGCAAAAACCCAGGGCATGAGCGTCATGGTGCAGGACCTCACTAATCCCATGCTGGCCCAAATCCCTCACGTGCTCCTCGCCTCCCGCGTTGGCACGCTGATGGGAGTAGAAACCAACGGCATGCAATTCTATCCGGAAGCGTCGAATCACGAATCCCGCATCCATCCCGGACTGTATCAGCGCCGCAATGGAAAAGTAAATCTGTCAACCCTGCACGGCCCGGGGTTCGGTTATCGCCTTCACGAAATCAAACGCGAGCTGCCGTCACCGGTCGCCAGGTTCATGGACCCGGCTCCGGCATTAGCCACCTAGTGTTGTGTCACAGACAAAACTTTACAATCTCAGTGTGGTTCAAACTGGGTCGTTTCATTGTAAAGCCAGCACTGTTACAGCACACTAGCCCGCGGAGCGCGGACAGCCATGTCCGCCGCTTCACTTTACTTTCGATTTACGCGGACAGGGCTGCAGATTTGTAATCTGCTGTATCGCCGAATTCCATTCGGCAGAATGTCCGACAACCCGAGCGTGCCGGTATGTTTCTGCCGCTTGGATTACAAATATTCCCAATCTGCCGTATCGCTGATTTTTCGCATGAGTATAGTTACCAGTACCGAACAGCAGAACGATTGAGGGCAGAACCCTTCGAAACCATATCATTCTGCCCAATATCATTCGGCCAAATCGTAAGCCCGGCGAGTTATCGGCTCTATCCTTTCCAGAACGCGACTGTGCTGCAAGCCACTCGGAGCACGGTGGCACCGAAAAGTATCCATCCGGACGCACTATGCTTCCCATGTGGAAGACAGTCGGTGTCCCCTCGCGACAGGAGCGCGGACAGCCATGTCCGCCGGTTCCCTTACTTTTCGAATACGCGGACCAGGCTGTCCGCGCTCCTGGGGCGGTTTCCGGTGGTTGACCCCAAAACCTGACTCGCGTTAACCTCACCACCTGTGGCCAACTATTTGATCTCACAGCTTGATGAAATTCCTGCCCGGCGTTGCCCGTGCGGGTTCACCCGACGCGCCTTCGCCGACGTCCCAAACGCCGTCGCCAGCCTGCACCTGGTGAACATCGAGGCGGATGCGCAAACGCACTATCACCGCCGCCTCACGGAGATTTATCTAGTGCTGGAGGGCGAAGGCGAAATGGAACTGGACGGCCAGCGTTTTCCGGTGAAACCCATGACCGCCATTTATATCAAGCCCGGCTGCCGCCACCGGGCGATCGGCAAATTGAAAATCATCAACATCCCCGTGCCGGCCTTCGACGAATCCGACGAGTGGTTTGATTGACCCGACGACCTGCTCATGGTGAAAAAATCTCCAGGAATTCCGGTGCTTCCGCCGGAGAAAGTTGAACTGGTCACGCGGCCCAAAGTGGTGCCCATGCCGGATTTTGGCGTTTGCGTCTTTGAAAGCCGTCATGGCCCGGGATTCGTCGCGCACAAACTGGTGGACGAATTCTCCAAATTCCTGCTGGTCATCTCCGGCCATGCCCGCTGGGACGGCGGTGGCAAAAGCTACTTAGTGGGCCCGCACAGTTTGGTTCATGTCCCGCAAGGCATGGTGCACCGGCAGGAAGACGTCCCCGCCGACCCGGTAACCCTGTTCGCGATCCATTATCGCCCCGAAGTTTTGTCTCCGTCGCTTCAGGCCCAGTTGGCGTTGCGGAATTTTGCCCATTGGAATCTCAGCGGCTCTGATTTTCCCTTGGCCCGTTATTTTCGCGCGGATTTCCGGGAAATGCTTTTTGAGCAAGGCACCCAACGCGAAGGATGGGAAACCATTATGCTCGCCTGTTTGGGGCAACTCGCCGTGCGTGCGGTGCGATTGTTGCAACGCCCCATTGACTCCTATCAGCCGACCTACGAAAAGGAATCCTCCGGAGCGGAACGCGTCGCCACCTATGTGCAGCGTTTACAATCCACGTTCTACAGCCAGAAGACGCTTGAAGATGCGGCGCAAGCCACCGGGGTCAGTCGCCGGCAATTCACCGAACTGTTCCGCCGCATCACGCACCAGAGTTGGAAGGAATATCTGCAAAAGCTGCGACTGGCCCACGCCCGGGAACTGCTGGTTCAGACCGACAAATCCGTGGTGGCCGTCGCCTTCGAATCCGGTTTTGAGGACCTCTCGCATTTTCATCGCGTCTTCAAACAGGCCTTTGACCTGTCCCCGCTCGCGTACCGGAAGAAGCATCAGAAATCGCACGCAGAATAGCCACGATCGCCAATATTACAAAACTTGGGCCACAAAAAGGCGCAAGAGGCGCAAAAACTGGGAACGCATTCAACACTCAACGGTCAACGCTCAGTAGTAACTCAGTAACTCAGTAACTCAGTAACTCAGTAACTCAGTGGCTCATGATTCGCGGCTTCTCTCAAAGGTCGTTTCGGTTGGAAGTCGAGCAGAGCAAGTGCCATTAAGGCCCGGCTTGTTTAACGCATGGGTAGCAGTTCGCGCACGCGGCAGGAGGGGCAGAACAGATAAACTTTTACTTCGCCGGAGTCGCCGTCGTGTTCGCCGATCACCCGGAGCTTGAACGAGCCGCACTTGAGGCAATGCACCACGAAGTCGCGGAACGGGCTGTCGGCAGAAGTTTTTGGCGGCACCCAATCTTCCCGCCGTTGAAAGGCCATCGCCGGATAATAGTTCATGCCCCGAGACTGGCACAGCGCCACGGACAAAAGCGGTCCAAGGCAGCAAGTTGAGAGTTGAGAGTTGAGGGTTGAGGGTTGAGGGTTGAGAGAACTTGGAACTTGGAACTTGGAAAGAGAGCCACAAAAAGCCACAAGAGGCGCAAAAACAGCGAGCATTCAACATTCAACATTCAACATCGAACTTTGAACCTCGAACTTGGAACTTGGGCGGGAAGCCTGGCACGCTTCAGCGGAGCTGACAACGCCCCACGGTGTTGTTGGTCGCAGATTTTGTCAGCACGATCGTTGCCTTTGGCTCCGTTGCGGTCGTCGGTGGAGTCAGCGCGGCAAACTGGCGCGCGGCGCCGCCGGTGGCGGGCGGAACGAGGTTGTGGATCACGGGGAGCAATTGCGTCCGCTTGAAGGCGGGATCGGTCCTGGCGCTGATGGTTTTCATCGTCGTGTTCTATGAACCCTGTCGTTTCAGTTTTGTTTCGGGAAACCTTTGCGTCGCGCGGTTACGGCACGAGCCGGAGCGTTAACGGATAGCGATAGCACGCACCGTTGGCTGCTTTGACGGTGGCGATGATGGCCAAAACCAATGAGCCCACACCAATGGCCAACAGCAGCGGGATGCCAATTAGAATGAACACGAGGGGAAGACAGCAAAGGCTGTAGAGCAAAACGGAGATGTGAAAGTTGAGCGCTTCCCGGGCGTTGGCCGCGACGTATTCGGATTCCTTGCGCATGGCAAGGTAAACGACAAGCGGAAGCACAAAACCGACTCCAAGGATTGCCGAGAGATGACTCAGCATGCTCCAGATCTTGTCGCTGCCCTGATGGGCGGCCGGTACATCTGTCAAAGTTGCAGTTTCCATACGACGCCACTTTAGCGGGACACCGGCACCGGACAATTACATCAACGCGCCGGGTTTATAGCCCGTTCAAGGGTTGAGTGCTGAGGGGGTGAGAGTTGATGGTTGAGGGTTGAGGGTTGATCGTTGAGAGAACCTGGAACTTGGAACTTGGAACGGGAGGCCACTCATTCACCATCACGATTCACCTATTCACTCATTCACCATTCGGCAGTAACTCATTCACCCGTTCACCAGCTCTGTTCGCGGCATATGACGAATGTCCTATAGCTTCAAACGACGCCAATTGCGATAACATGCTCCATTCATGAAATCACAATTGTTCATTTTTTCAATGTTGAGTGCCGCGCTGGTAGTCGGCTGTCAAACGGACTCCCGGGATTCCAACAAAGTGTCTTCGACTACTCCGGGCGCTTCCGGGGGTGCGACTGCAAAGGCGAACGGTTCAGCGGCCAGCACCAGCTCGCCGGCTCCAAAAGTCGCGCTGCCAACCTTTCGCATCAACGCGGGCTCAGCCGCGGTCAAGGATGCGACGGGAGTGGAGTGGTTGGCGGACACGGGCTTCGAGGGCGGAGACGTGATCGAACGGCCTGATCTCCAGATTGCCAACACCAGGCAACCAGAAATTTATCGTTCCGAGCATTACTCGATGGAGGCGTTTAAACAAACGCTGCCGAATGGCAATTACACGGTGAAGCTGCATTTCGCTGAAACGTTTGAAGGGATTCAAGGCCCGGGGGAACGAGTGTTTTCGTTCGATGTCGAAGGCAAGGCGTTCACCAATTTCGACCCGTTCGCCAAGGCAGGTGGTTTTGCGAAAGCCTATGTGGAGACCGTGCCGGTCCAAATTGCGGATGGCGTGCTGAACATCAAATTCACGCCGAATATCGAGAATCCACAGATTTGCGCCATTGAGATCATCCCCGCGCCTTAAACGAAACGTCGGGGTGCGCCCGTCCTCGGGCGCTATGTGGCCAGACAGAAACCTTCAAAATCTGCGGCCTCTCTTCGGTTGGTGGCGGTTGCGGTGGCCGGGGACGGCCACACTCCCCATTTTGTTACGCGCGGGCGACCAGCGGCAGCACATCGGCAACAAGCTTAAACTGCACGGCACCCACCGCCTGCTAAAGTTTGCCTTCGATAACAGCGCCTTGCTGTAGCCCACTCACCTTGTTCGGCGCAAGTTTGGCACTGATGCGGAAGAAATCGAAATCCGCGAAACCTCCCGGCGTTTTCGTCGCATAGTTAAACAACCCGAACCGGTAGCCCATGAAGTGCGCCAAGGTATACGTCATTTTCAGCGCACCGCCGATCGCAGTCCATGACTTCCCGTCGAGGCTGTAGTAGAAACGCGCCCGGTCCGTTCGGTTTTTGAAATCGCATTCGGCTTTCAGGTAAACGGTCGATTGATTCAGTGGTATCCGCTCTGACTCCACCGGCCGATTCGTTTCCGCACTGATCATCACGAGATAATTCGTGCCGCCATCGGACTTGACGCCAACGATGCCGTAGTTCTTCGCCAGCAGCACGAGTCCGGCAAAGTCGCCATCCTTGAGATTGCTGACATCAAGGGCGGTCACGCCGGAACACTCCGGGCCAATGGTGCGCTGGGTCAGCGTGTTGCGGGCGGCCTCAATGTCCTTATCCACTCGCCCCGTGGTGAGCCGCAAGTAACCGGGCCGCGCAGAGAGCGACCAGTTCTGGTTGTCAGGATTGTGATTCCACTGCCACACCAACGGCAACGGACGCTCACCGGGCTTGCGATCAAATTCATCTGAAGCGACGATGCCGGGAATAAGGCCTCGACTCGGGGGAAGGTTCAACTGATCGGGCACCTTGCCGTCCACGCCAATCACCGGCCAACCGTCTTCCCATTTCATCGGCACGAGATACGGAATGCGCCCGACGGCGCCGAAATCACGGAACAAATACGCAAACCATTCGCCGCCCGGCGTGTCAATGATGCTGCCCTGAGCGACACCTTTGTCCTGCAGCGCGACGCGGCCTTCATACGGGCCGGTGATCTTATCTGCACGATGAACCAGCACCGTGCGCATTCCGCCCCGCGGCCAGACGATGTTGAACAGGTAATACTTCCCCTTCACCTTCAAAAGTTGCGAGCCTTCCGCGTTGAGCCCAATGTTCGGTCCGGCCACCGCACTGGCGTTGGTGATGACGATCTGATTGAAGCCGCCCTCTTTCAAGCCCGACAAATCCTCCTTCACTTCCACCAGACGCAGATTGCCGCCGCCGTAAAGCATGTAGACGCGACCATCGTCATCAAAGAACAATGAGTGATCGTGCAACGAAGGTTTGAACGACTTCACCTCCCAAGGTCCCTTTTCAATGTCCCTGGTCGAGTAGATGTAGGTCTTTCCCGTGGTTTGGGCGAACGTCGACACGTAATACGTTCCGTTGTGAAATCGGATGGAGCTGGCCCACGACCCCTTGCCATACGCGCTCCGACCGTTGGCGAGATTCAACGCGTCCACATCATCCAAAGTGTCGTAGGCATAGTTCACCAACTCCCAGTTCGTCAGATCTTTCGATTTCATGATGGGCACGCCCGGACTCAGGTGCATCGTCGTGCTGCTCATGTAATAGGTATCACCTACGCGAATCATCGCGATGTCCGGCACGTCGGCGTGGATGATGGGGTTGTTCGCCTGGCGTGGCGAATCAGCGGCGTCCAGCCAATCCGCCATCACCAAGGACAATGCCACAAGGACTAAGACCGATTTATTCATGTGAGGACCCTGATATTATTTGTTCATTCCATGCTGCAATACCTCAGCCAATAGTTCGAAACCGAGGATGCATTGCCAGCGTATGTTGATGAGTGAGCTTGGGATATACGACATATGTCGTATCTCAATACTCACCAAACACCATCGGTTTCCGCAATCCCCTTCTGAATCGCCGGAATATCCTCCATCTCGCGCAAGCCATAATTCCTTGTTGCTGCGGCGGCGGTTCGTCATGCTCCGCACCAGTTCCAGCGCATTGCGACCACAGCATCCCGTGATCTCATTACCGGCATCAACCCCGGCGAGTGGCAACAGCCGACCAGAAAGCTACCTCCTGGTCGGCACGCTGGTGGGATGGCTCATGGCATTTTCGATTCTGCCGTCGGGGGCCGCTCTCCCGATCCCTGAAGCAAAAGCATTTATCGAGAATAATTGTGCTGATTGTCACGATGGGGACACGAAGGAAGCCAATCTGGATTTGACGGCCTTGCAGTTTGATCCCGAGGACAAGGCGAATTTTGCGATCTGGGTGAAAGTGCACGACCGCGTCAAGGCGGGAGAGATGCCGCCCAAAAAGAAAAAATCCCGCCCGGAACCGGTCGCCTTGGAGGCGTTCGTCAAAGACATGGCGGCCACGCTGGCGACTTCCGAGCAGGCAATCATCGCTCGCGACGGTCGGGCCATGCAACGGCGGCTCAATCGTTACGAATACGAGAACGTGTTGCGCGATCTTCTGAACGTGCCCTGGGTGCAGATCAAAAACCGCCTGCCAGAAGACGGTGAAGCGTATCGCTACAACAAGGCGGGTGAGGCGCTCGATGTTTCGCATGTCCAGATGGCGCGTTATTTGGACGTGGCCGATTACGCGATGCGCCAGGCGATGAGCGTACAACTGGAACACCCGCCAACCACCACGAACCGCTACTACGCCCGTAATGAACCAAGTCTGACCGGGAACTTCATGCCTCGCGAGAATTCCACACTGCCCGACCGGCTTTCCTTCCCAGTACTTGACTCCCGGGCGCAACCGGACGTGCGAGCGGGCCGTGCTCCCCTCTCGGACCCAGCCACCCGCGACCGCGAGGCCGTTGGCCGGGTGTCCAGCATTTTCAGCGACGCGGGCGGATACAGTTGGGGGCAGTTTCGCGTGCCGGTCGCGGGAAAATGCCGGCTGCGCTTCAGCGGATACACGATCTGGGTGAGCGGCGGCGGAATTGGCCGGTGGTTCTACGAAGGCCAGGGCGACGAGAAGGCTCCCGTTTATCATCTGCCGCTCTGGCATCGGCCCAATCTGGATGAGGTTTGGCCCGGACGCCGCGATGAACCGATCGGCGTGTATGCCCAAAGCTCCGGGCAAAGTCGTCCGCTCGGAGAATTTGATTTCAAGCCGGCGCCAACCGTGCATGAAATCGAAGTCGTCCTCAACGCGAACGAAATCATTCAAACGGACGGCTTGCGGCTGTTCCGCACGCGCGTCAATGGCACGGATGAGCAATACGTAAACCCCCTGGCGCAAACGAATGGAATGCCCGGCTACGCAGTGCAGTGGATGGAAGTCGAAGGCCCGCTCTATGATGAAACCACAGGATCGGGCTATCGGCTGTTGTTCGACAACCTGCCGTTGAAACGACTGGAAGCCGGAATGAAAGGCGTGATGCTGGAAATCGGTGCGCCTGCGCCTCAGGGTCGCGGAGCTATTGGCACGAACGTCCCGGCCGGACCGCGCGGCGGGCGGCCCGGCGGCAGGGGCTTCGCTCCCCGCACGCGCGAAGTCGCCGTCGAGGTGGTCTCGGAGAATCCGCCTCAAGACGCTGCGCGATTGTTGCGGGCGTTCATGGAACGCGCGTACCGCCGACCCGTCGCGGACGCGCACGTGCGGAGGTTTCTCGCGCTGTTCAACGAACAGTTCGGCAAAGGCTCCGGCTTCGCGAGATCCATGCTCTCCGCCTACACTGCAGTGCTCGCCTCGCCGGGGTTCATCTTCATTGAGGAAAAGCCCGGCCGGCTCGACGATTACGCCCTGGCCTCACGGCTGTCCTTCTTCCTTTGGAACTCCGCGCCGGATGAATCGTTGCGAACCCGCGCGGCCCGGGGCGAGTTGCAACGGCCCGAAGTGTTGCGCGCTGAAACAGAGCGGCTGCTGGACGACCCGAAATCGCGCCGGTTCGTTGAGGCGTTTACCGACTACTGGCTCGACCTGCGTAAGATTGATGATACCGCTCCTTCGGCCACACTCTACAACGACTATGAACTGGATGACCCGCTAAAACTGGCTGCCGTCGAGGAGACGCGGCTGTTCGTCGCGGAATTACTGCGCAACAATCTGCCGGCTCGCAACCTCGTGGATTCGGATTTTACCTTCCTCAACGAACGCCTGGCGGACCATTACGGCGTGCCGGGCGTGCGTGGCGCGAAGCTGCGCAAGGTGAAACTTCCCGAAGATAGCGTGCGCGGCGGATTGATGACGCAGGCCAGCGTGCTGAAAGTGACAGCCAATGGGACGACGACCTCGCCAGTGTTGCGCGGCTACTGGATCACTGAGCGCATCATGGGCCACCAGATTCCGCCGCCGCCGCCGGTGGCCGCGGTTGAGCCAGACATCCGGGGCGCGGTGACGCTGCGCCAGCAGTTGGAAAAGCACCGCAACGATGCGAGTTGCGCCGCGTGTCACAGCAAAATGGATCCGCCCGGATTCGCGTTGGAGAGTTTCGACGTCATGGGCGGTTGGCGCGACCGTTATCGCGCCATCAAGGAAGACGTGAAGCCGGAGAAAGGCGTTGGCCTGAACGGCCAGGCGTTTGCCTTCTACTATGCGCTTCCCGTGGATTGTGCGGGCGAATTGCCCGATGGCCGCGCGTTCAAGGATATTCGCGAGTTCAAGCAACTGCTATTGCAGGATGAAGTTCTCCTGGCGCGCAATCTCGCGAAACACTTAACCACCTACGCGACGGGTGCGCCGGTGCGCTTCTCCGATCGCGAGCAGATCGAAAAGATCGTCCAACAAGCGGGCGCGCAGCAGTACGGGCTGCGGAGTATCGTGCATGGAATTGTCCGGAGCGATTTGTTCCTCATGAAGTAAACTGTCCCATTGCCATGAAGCCAGCAGCAAACCCATCCGACTCCGCGCCGTTGGTCACCAGGCGTCTGGCGATGTCGCGCCGACGATTTCTTCGGGGTGCCGGCATTGCGCTGTCCCTGCCATTCCTCGACTCGATGCTGAAGCCGTTCGCTCGCGCGGCGGAATCCTCCTCACCGCTGGCGCCGGGCGCAACGCCCCGCCGGATGTTCGGCATCTGCAACAATCTGGGTCTCCTGCCGGAGCACTTTTTCCCCAGCGGCAGCGGTCGCGATTACCAGGCCTCACCCTATCTCCAGTTGCTTCAGGAACACCGCAACGATTTCACGGTCTTCAGCGGGGTGTCGCACCCGAATGTGGACGGCGGGCATCCGTCGGACATCAGTTTTCTCACTGCGGCCCCGCATCCCGCCAGCAGCTCGTTCCGAAATACCATTTCGCTGGACCAATTCATCGCCGAGCGCCTTGGGACGTTTACGCGATTTCCCTCGCTTACGCTCGCGGTCAATACCGGCAACCGCAGCCTGTCGTGGACCGGTTCCGGCGTGGCGATTCCTCCGGAAGAAAGTGCTGCCCGGGTGTTCCGTCAGCTTTTTCTGCAAGGCACGCCGGAAGAAGTGGCGGCGCAGATTCGCCAGCTCGACACGGGTCGGAGCATCCTGGACGCGGTTGCCGACCAGGCGAAGGATCTGCAACGCAACGTGGGCGCCAGCGATCGCAGCCGGTTGGATCAATACTTCAGCAGCGTGCGGGATCTGGAGCGGCGGCTTGAGGCCTCGCGCGGTTGGGAGAACAAACCCAAGCCCGTCGTGAAAGCAAGTGAACCGGTGGATCCCACCAGCCCCGCCCAATACATGGCGAAGGTGAAACTCATGTACGACCTCGCGAAGCTCGCGTTTGAAACCGATTCAACGCGCGCGATCACGCTCATGTTGAACAGCGTTGGCACACCCGTACTCCAAATCCAGGGCGAGACGATCACCGACAGCTACCATAACCTTTCGCACCACGGCAAGTCGGAGGACAAGCTCGTTCAATTGAAGATTGTGGACGAGTGGCACATGAAATTGCTCGCCGGACTTTTCAACGATCTCAAGTCTGTGCGCGAAGGCGACGAGACCCTGCTGGAACGCACGATGATCCTCTACGGGTCCAATCTGGGCGACGCCAATGCGCACTCCACCACCAACATGCCGACGCTTTTCGCCGGGGGCGGTTTCCGCCACGGCCAGCACCTGGCGTTCGATACGAAGCAGAATTATCCGCTGCCGAATGTGTTCGTCTCAATGCTGCAACGCCTCGGAATTGAAGAAAGTCGTTTTGCCTCCGGAACCGGGACCATGCGTGGCCTGGAGATGACGCGCTCGTAGTTACGTATGAATCGTATTGGAAACTGGTTTTTTGTCCTGGCGGCGGGCGTCGTGTCCGGCGTGGCGGGGCAAACCGTGATTGATTTCGAACAGGCGGAAATCGGCAAGCCCACAACGAACTGGGTGGAGCAAGGCGTGAGCTTCACTCTGGCCCACGAGCCAAAACAGAGCAAAGCCGCCGGGCGGGTGATGTTCTTCCCCCATCTCGCGACCCGGCACAAAGGCATTCTGTGTGCGATGGCTGCGGAACCCATCCCCGTTCAAGCCACGTTTTCAAATGGCGCGTCGTCCGTGACCGTTGTCCTTTGGGGTTCGACGGGATGTCCGGCATTGCTTGAGGCGTTTGATAAGAACGGACAAATCGTGGATAAAGCATCGGTGGCGGTTGTACCCGGACGGTCCCGGCCAGAAGATCCGATTCCCACCTTCGAGTTGACCGTGAAAGCGGCGGCAATTGCTTACGTGCGTTTCAGTGGCCCGCGCAAGGGAGAATTCCTTGCCGCCGATGAACTGCGCTTTACGCCTCTGCCAGATTCCTCCAAATGAACCTGTCGAACCTTCTCAATCTCAAACCAACCGGGATTGAACGTTTCAAGCCGGCACCGTAACAATCCCGGGATTTTTCATCGTGGGCAACGCAATGCCTGGATTCGGCCGCCCGCTGGTCTCCGTTGCAACGTTGCTTGACGCGCGCTCTCGTGTCGATGCGGACGAGTTGAGCGCGGCTCGTCGATATGCGCCCGGCGGGACACCCATGACTTGCTTGAACACGCGGGAGAAATAATAGCGGTCGCTGTACCCCACCAACTCGGCCGCTTCTTTGATACTCGATTGAGGGTCCGCGAGAAGTTCGCAGGCTCGTTGAACCCGCAAGCCAATGAAGAAGGCGAGCGGTGTAAATCCGGTCGCCAGTTTGAACAAGGAAAAGAGATGCGAGGGTGAGAGTCCAGCCACCGCCGCCAGCGTGGAAATGCGCACCGGTTCGTTCAAGTGTCGCACCATGTGTTCAATGGCCAGATACACCCTTCGGTCGGCGAGCAGTTCCTCCGGAGTATGGTGATGATTGCCGTTGCTTCTCTCGCCACTATCCGAGGCAACATGGAGGCGGCCGGAAAAGTGGTTTGAAATATCTTCTCTCGGAGGAGCGACTCGGACCAATGGTGTTTGCATCCTGAGATTTACTCCTGAATCGAGGAGAGCGCACAATATGACATTCGTCACGGACTGCCCTTCAGTCCTCAGCGAGAGAGGACCGGGAAATGGACGGCTTCAAAGATGTTACAAATGTCATATTCTCGACGTGATTGCCTTTTAGTAGGGTAAAACCAATGACCACACTGACCGCACGCAACGCTGCCGTGCTGCGCCCCAGAGGCCGCAAGACTGGTTTTACCCTGATCGAACTGCTCGTCGTCATTGCCATCATTGCCATCCTCGCGGCCATGCTTCTGCCCGCGCTGGCCAAGTCAAAAACCAAGGCCCAGGGCATTCAATGCCAGAACAACTTGAAGCAATTGATGCTGGGCTGG
>DASUGI010000097.1:0-4471 GCA_036274115.1 Verrucomicrobiia bacterium | reverse complement strand
TCGAGAATTTCTTTCAGCGGGCCAAGCGGTACCGCCGCATCGGCACGCGTTACGAAAAACGCGATTTGTATTTCCTGAGCTTTGTTCAACTCGGCGCCATCTTGGATTGGCTCAAATAGCATTTTGAAAACACGACTTAGCCCGCTTCAGCGTTGTGGGCTGGTTGTTCGTCTCACCAAATCCGCTCAAGCGGGGGCTTTTTTAAGCTAGAGACAGGCGCGACGCCCGTCCTACAGCAACGACGCGCCGTTCCGTATCGTCGTAATCGGCGGCCCGGAAGTAACCTTTTTATGCCACAAGCTTTTTAGCGCCGTCGCGTTTATTCTCTTTCACTTCGAATGAGAAAAACGTCGCTGCACATCCTGTTCTACCTGGTGGCTTGCTCTCTTATAATGACTGTCACCCCTCGCGCCTCCGCCGCCACGGCCATGATCTTCTGCAACGGCAACCTGGGCAGCGCCAGCGGCTTGACGACCTCCCAGATCAACGGAGTGCGCGCTTCCGGCTTCACGACCATGATTCTCTTCACCATGACGGTGCAGGCCAATGGCGATTTCACTTACAACGAAGGGGTGTTGATTTGCAGCAATGGCGTCTATGTCGGCCCGTCGAACTGGGGAGCGCTGTTGAATCAATGTCGCGTGGCACCGACGACGATCAATCGCATCGAGATGAGCATCGCCGGCTGGGGCGACCCGAGTTGGACCAACATCAAAAATCTTATCGCCGCCAATGGCACCAACAGCAGCACCGTGCTCTATCGCAATCTCGCCGCGCTGAAAGCGGCGCTGGGGATTGATGCCATCTGCAACGACGACGAGTCGGCTTACGATTCTGCTTCCACGATTCTATTCGGCAAGATGTGCGCGTCGGTCGGACTGAAATCCACGCTGTGCCCGTATACCAATCCGAACTACTGGCAGGCAGTGTATAACGGTTTGGGTGTGACCAACTGCGATGCCGTCTATCTGCAATGCTACGATGGTGGCGCGGGCAATAATCCCGCGACCTGGAACTCTTACTTCCCCGGACTGAAAGTAATTCCTGGTTACTGGGATTGGGAACGCACACCGATTTTTTACACGAACATGGTGAACTGGAGTGCGGCTGGCGGCCCAGGCGGCTTTTACTGGCCATCGTGCACCGGTTGCAATCCGCCGGCGGATGCCGCCGGGATGAAACAGTACGCGACCTGGATTCAGGATGCGTTCTTCCGCTTTCAGCCCGAGATCACTCCCGCCAGCGGGTTCAACGGCATCGCCGCGTTCAATCAGTTAACCCTGCCGACGAGCACCGCGTTCACACTCACCAACGGCACCACCAACCCGTTTTCCTGGAGCCTGAGCAACACGTCGAGTTGGCTGACGGTTTCCGCTTCGTCCGGAAGTCTCGCCGCCGGCGCGACCAGTTCAGTTACGGTGAGCTTGAACACCACCATCGCCACCAATCTCGCGCAGGGGTTTTACACCGCGAACATCGTGTTCACCAATCCGACTGTTGGCGGAAACACGGTGCGCACGTTCATGCTGAACACGGCCGTGGCGAACTGGCCGCTTACAATTTCTGGTTTCAACGCCGGGATTATCGCGAGTAACAACGCCACCGCAGGCGCGCCGGGCGCAACGGGATTCGACATTCCGAACAACTATTGCTTCTTCCAGCAAGGGTTGAATGGCAGCGCGCGCGGTCTGCCGGGCAGCGGAGTGTTCACCAGTCTGGTCAGCACCAACACCGCCTTCAAGCTCGGGCCATTCGCCGCGACCAATGCGTTAATGCTCGGCAACACGTACCCGCGGTCCGGCACACTGACGTTGAATCCTCCGCAAGCGTTGAACTCGCTCGCCGTGTTGGCAACCTCGGCGAACGGCGGCGGGCAAGGAACCTTCTTTCTCACCTTCACCAATGGCACGAAGAGCCCCGTCTTTGCCTTCAACGCGCAGGATTGGTTCTTTGTTGTCACCAATGTCGCGATCCAGGGCTTTGGTCGTTTGAAGCTCGGCGCCAACCTGGTGATTGAGGATAACGGCGCGAGCAACCCGAACCTTTATCAGACCACCGTAAACCTCGCCGCACTGGGTTTATCCATGCCAGTGGCTTCAATTACTTTTTCCAACCGTGCTTCCGCCGGCGCAAACGAGACCACGGCGATCCTTGGACTCAGCGGCATGCCCGCCACCGCGCCACTTCAACCACCCGCAAACTTGACCGCGATACCCGGAACGAACGCCACCGTGCGCTTGAGTTGGAGTCCGGTGACCGGCGCGACGAATTACAACATCCGCCAGTCCTTCAGCAGCGGCAGTGGTTACGCGATGGTTGCCAGCACGAACGCAACCAGCATCACCATTTCGGGTCTCGCCAACGGTTACACGTATTACTTCGTCGTCTCGGCGCAGGGAACTTTGAACGAGAGCGCCGACTCCATTCCGGTCAGCGCCATGCCCGGGTCCTATCTCGCCTGGGCCTTCAGCTTGAATCCCATTGCCTATTGGCCCTTGAATGAATTGACCGGTTCGACGGCTTACGAGTTGGTGCGCGGCAGCAACGGCGTTTACAACGGCGGCTTCACGCTGACGACGGGTGGCGCGAACGGCGCAGGCTTCAGCAATCCGCATCGCATCGCGTTTTACAATGGCACTTCTGGCTACACCCAAGTGCCGCGCGTCATCGGTGGCACGAGTTTCTCCATCGTGTTCTGGATGCGCACCGCCACCACGGGCGGCACGCCGAATTGGTACAATGGCCGAGGCCTGGTGGATGGCGAAGTCGGCGGCAGCACCGGCGACTTCGGTGTAGCGCTGGTCGGAAACAAGGTCGGTTTCGGCATTGGCAATCCCGACACCACGTTGACGTCCGTGAAAACGGTCAACGACAACCAATGGCATCAAGTCGTCGCCACGCGCGATTCCGGCAATGGCGCGATGGCGCTCTACATTGACGGTCAACTCGACAATTCCACCACCGGCCCAACCGGCAGCCGCACCAGTCCGCCGGCTTTGCGCTTCGGCAGTCTGCAAACCGGAGTGAATTATTTCGCCGGCAGCCTTTCGGATGTGGCCATGTATCCGCAGGTGCTGACCTCAAATCAAATCGCCACGCTTTACAACAGTGCCTCGGGAACTTTCTACGACGTGACGCTCACCAATCGTGTCGTCGGCGACAACCTGGTTCTCAACTGGATCGGCAATGGCAAGTTGCTGGAAGCCACCAACCTGTTTGGCCCGTGGACGACGAACGCGAGCGTGTCTCCGGTAACGATTATTCCAAATCAGCCGCAAAAATTTTTCCGCATCCAGACGCAGTAACACGGGCTATAGGAGCGCGGACCGCCGAGTCCGCGTGTTTCAAAATCCCTGGCAGCAACTCGCGGACAAAGCTGTCCGCGCTCCGGAAATTCGTCCGTTATCCAGGCAGTCCTTGCGCGCCAGGAAAAACTCATCAAACCTTTTCGATTGTGCACATGACATCCCAATACGTATTTGTCTGAATCACCACACAGGAACTCGGCCAATCTGGTCCCTGCACGTCCCGGTTTGTCACTTAAGGCCAAACCAAACAAACTGATCAACTCGGCAAGTTTCATCCCCTTCTTAATGGGAAGACCAAGCTTATTGATAATCCTCTGAATCACTTCAACCTCCATTAACGCATCTTCCAGGTCGATGCTCACCTCAACGGTCTTGAAGGGACGTCCTTGCCTCCACCCGAAAATCGTTTCTCCAAATTGTTCAAACCCTCCGAGCCCGGTAACGATTTCCATCCCACTTTTCTCGACATAAAGCTCGGTTCCTTTGGGCAGAAAACCACGCAATCTCAGTTTCGCGAGGTCGTTATAAGAAATCATCTTCATGTCACGCGCACCGAAAATTCGATGCACAAGGTAGGGTTCTACTCACAGCCTGATGGCGCGTCAATAGTGAGAACCTGCCGTGCCACGACTCGCTATAGGAGCGCGGACCGCCGAGTCCGCGCGTTTCACTTCAAATCTCAACGTTTCCGTTTACTTTCGAATTCACGCGGACAAGGCTGTCCGCGCTCCTATGCCGTCGAACCGTCCCCAGGTGTTCGAGACCATTCGCAACAAACGGCGCTGGCATACTCCTCCCGATCCCGAAGCCGCCGCGCTCGGTTTTCGCGGCTGGCATTCGCGCGGCTACCTGCCACACTTCGACCTGCCAGGCCTGGTGCAATTCATCAACTACCGCCTCGATGATGCTCTGCCCGCCAGCTTACGCCACGAATGGTCCGTTTTACTGGAAATTGACGACGAACTAAAACGCCGCACTAGAATCGAAGACTACCTCGAACGGGGCTGTGGCAGTTGTCTGCTTCGCGACCCACGCGCGGCGGCGGTCGTGGAAGAAAACTGGCTTCACTTCGACAATCAGGAGTATCGGCTGCTCGCGTGGGTCGTGATGCCCAATCACGTTCACTTGCTGGTCGAGATCTGCCAGACCCCGCAGGCGCAACT
>DASUGI010000096.1:0-2245 GCA_036274115.1 Verrucomicrobiia bacterium | reverse complement strand
ATCACCCGATCATGAATGGTGCGTTGTTCCCCCAACAACTTTTCGGCACTCGCTTGGTTTGCCTGGGCCGTGGCCAGTGAGGATTTGACCGAAACCACCTCGCTGCGCAGCTGGGAGAGTTCGCTGTCGCGTTGCGAAAGTTGCTGGCGCAGTTCCGCTTCCAAACGCTGATCGCCGGGTGGTCCCGACGGTTTGCTGCGCGCCAAGAGTGAGCCAATGAGCCAGCCAATGCCGCCGCCCAGCAGAAACGCAATCAGGATTTGAACACCAGCAGGCATGGGTTAGCGGAGGCTCCCGAACAACTTTTGCTCGTAATCCGCCACGACCACGCGTTTGCCTTTGCTGATCAGCCGGTGGCCTTCGGCGCGTAATCGCTTCGCAAGCGCGGCAACGCCGCCGGGATATTTGGGATTCACTTCGCCGCCGGTTTTGAGCGTGCGCCAATAAGGTGTGATACGCTTCGTGCCTGCGGCCTCCGCTTCGGCGGCGGCGTGGGCGGCAATCCAGGAAAAAATCCCCGTGGTGATGGGGCACGCAAAACCAGCCTGGTGCTTCTTCGCCAGTGCCGCGCGGAGCTCGTTGATGGTGACCACGCAGCCTTTGGGAACTTGCCTCATCAATGCATCCACTTCTCGCGGTGCGGCAATGACCATTGTGCCCGTGCCCCAACGCTGCGACATCTTGCCTTCGACCTTGCCGACTTTTGGCAGGTCTTTGTCGTCAGCCAGTTTTTCGCGCCAGGATTTTTTCATGTTGCAGCAGGGGCGCGGGCTTCAGCCCGCTTCAACGTCTCGCTTGCATGCGACATTGAAGCGGCGTAAACGCCGCGCTCCGTTTCAAAAATGCGCCACGATCTCAATCTCCACGCTCGCCCCCTTGGGTAGCGCGGCGACCTGAATCGTGGAACGCGCCGGGAAATCACCCGTGAAGTACTTCGCGTAAACCTCGTTCATTCCGGCGAAGTCGGCGAGATTGGTCAGGAACACCGTGGACTTCACCACATTGGCGAAGGTGAGCTTCTGGTCTTCCAGAATTGCCTTCACGTTTTCGAGCACGCGCTCGGTTTGCGCCTTGATGTCGCCCGCAATAAGATTTCCATCCGCCGGAGTGATGGGGATTTGTCCGGCGCAGAATAGCAGGTCGCCGACGCGGACAGCATGGTTGTACGGGCCGACGGCCGCGGGTGATTTTGCCGGTTTGATGATTTGTTTGGTGGCCATAATTCGTGCCCGGAATGAAACGGCTGTCGCAAGGCGGTGGCAAGATTAAATGAAACAGAATGGACAGGATGAACGGGAGTTAATCCTGCACCAGCCTGTTCCGCCATCCACACTTCATTCCAGGCGGTGGCTTGCAGGGGACTGCGAGCCCCACCTTCGTCGGAGCGCGGACGGTCCCCGTCCGCAGCGCGCCGCCGAAGCCGGAAGCATCGGAACTCTTCAAAGGTCTCACGCTGGCCTCGCGGTCCGGGGTTTATGCCAACAATTTCTTCACCAGTTCGCCCTGCACATCCGTCAGCCGGAAGTCGCGGCCCTGGAACCGATACGTGAGTTTGGTGTGATCGAAGCCGAGCAGGTGCAGCATCGTGGCGTGCAGATCGTGAACGTGAACCTGGTCTTGCGTGACGTTGAAACCGAAATCGTCGGATTCGCCGAGCGTGATGCCGGGTTTCACGCCGCCGCCGGCCAGCCACATGGTGAAACAATTCGGATGATGATCGCGGCCGTCGTTGGTCGTGCCTTCCACCATGGGCGTGCGACCAAACTCGCCGCCCCAGACAACCAGCGTATCGTCGAGCATGCCCCGCTGTTTCAGGTCCTTGAGCAACGCGGCGGCAGCGCGGTCGGTGTCCTGACAATTCTGAACAATATCGTGTTTCAGATTACCGTGTTGATCCCAGGCTTCGTGGAAGATTTCGACGAAGCGGACGCCCTTCTCCGCCATGCGTCGCGCGAGCAGACAGGCATTGGCGAACGAACCCTTGCCCGGTTCCGCGCCGTACAATTCGAGTGTTTCCCTGGGCTCTTTGGAAATATCCATCAACTCCGGCGCGACCGTTTGCATGCGCGCCGCGAGTTCAAACTGGTTGATCCGCGTGGCGATCTCCGGGTCGCCCACCACATCGAGGTGCTGTTGATTCAGGTGTTTGATCGAATCGAGCGTGGCGCGTTGGATCGTATCGTCCACGCCGGGTGGATTTGACAGATACAGGACGGGATCGCCGACACTGCGGAACATGGTGCCC
>DASUGI010000095.1:0-43558 GCA_036274115.1 Verrucomicrobiia bacterium | reverse complement strand
CAGCACCACACCCGGTTCGTCATCGTGCTTCACAGTAGAAACCGCCACCATCTGACCGGGGAGCACGCCCGCCCCGGGCGTAGAGGAACGCGCCTCGCGTTCTGCATTTCGACTCGCCGCCGCCAGCAGTTGCTTGAGGCTTTGCGGTTCGCGTTTGAGCGGTTCTCCTGCCAACCGCGGCAGCGCGGCGAGCTGGGGCGCAATCCAGTTGAGCGGCGTGGACTCGACGAGGAACTGGCGTCCCTCCAGGACTTCCCACCTTTTCGTAACGGGGATCGGTTGTGAATCATTGCCCAGGCTGAACGCTTTGCCGCGAACAATACGCATCGAACCCAGACCGATCTCCTCATCGTCCAGTTGCACGGACCGTGCCGCGGCCAGTGGATCGGCAACCGTGATTGGTTTTGATTTTCGTTGGAGTGTTGGCGGATTGATGAACTCAGTCATCACGGCCAGAAAAATGTTGGTCCCGGTGAGACCCAGTTCCCGTGGCTGAGCCAGTTGTTTCCTGATGATGACATCCTGCTCCAAAGACCGGCTCGTGTAGGTGTAGAGCACGTCCGCCGAAACATCATCAAACGCATTCGCGAACAAGATGCGGTTGGCATCGGTGATCTGGCCCACAGAATACTTTGGCTCGGCGATAAGCACGCTTTCGCCGGAATCCTGATCCACATAACACAAACCCAGAATTCGTGGGCGCAACAACGTGCCGTCCGGGGTGGTCAATTGGACCGGCTCAACATCGGCCACGTTGGGCCGGAACTGGACCTGGTGCGCACCGAAGTCCGCCCTCGCACCGGTGGCGGTAACTTCGATTCGGCCCGCGACTGTGGCGCGCTGGGGCAATGCGTGCCGTGCCGCTTCCGCATTGGTCAATACTCCGGCACGGAATGACGGAAGGACAGTTGACTCGGTCGCCGCCAAACGGCTCTGCCACTCGGTGATCGGAACGTCATTGGTTTCGGCGGCGCCAGCGGTGACGTAGGTGAACACGCTACAACAAAGAAGCAGAGTAACCGTTCTCATAATTCTGAAGTGGAGGGAAGGAAACCCGAACTGGGGACACCCGTAAGGGAAGGAAGCGAGAATCCCGTCATGCCCCATCCGCCGATGGTCAGAGCCGAAAGGAGTTGCGCGGGCGGGGGGGGGGGACCGCCACACTCTTTACCCTTTTGCTTTCAGTCGAAACAGTGAACATACCCAGCACAACGCTCAAAGAAATCCCGCAGCAAAGTTCAGGACGAATTACCCGATCCTTTTTCTCCCGTCAATTAAAACCTCCTGTGGCGGGTACCGAAACCCGGATTTTGTTTTTGTCAGTGCAATTCTTGCCGGTATTGGCGTGATCGCTTAGCCGGAACGATTCGATTGGATCGGATTTCGCGGCGCGCAATTGCCCCGCAGGACAGGCGTCGCGCGTCGCGCCTGTCTCAATCTCTCGGAAGTCAGCGCACAAATCCTGCAGGCGCGGGGGCGGGAGGTTTTCAAGTTCGAGACAGGCGCGACGCCTATCCTACCCTTTCGCCTTGCCGCGTGCCGACGGCGCTTGCTACGTTGCGCCAGCATTTTATGGCGGCCATCGGGCGTTTCCAGAAAGGCGACGAAATCTTCCACGCCAAGGTGGTGGATGGTGAATTGTTCCGGCTGCACGGAGATGTCTTCGGTTCGCCGTCCTTCGACAAGAAACCCACGCCGCGCAAAGGGGTCCGCACGTTGACGCCCGTTACGCCCTCAAAAATCATTGCCGTCGGCCTCAATTATGCCGACCACGCGCGCGAACAGAACAAGCCCCTGCCCAAGGAGCCGCTCATCTGGATTAAAGCCACGACGTCGCTGATTCCCGACGGGGCGAAAATCGAAGTCCCCTACCCCGCGCACCGGACGGACTATGAGGCGGAACTGGCCATCGTCATCGGCCGCAAAATCCGCAACGTGCCCGCGGCCTCGGCGTCACGCTACATCCTGGGTTACACGGCGTCGCAGGACATCAGTGACCGCACGATTCAGAATGCCGAGAGCCAGTGGTGCCGGGCCAAGTCGTTCGACACGTTCACGCCGCTTGGGCCGTACGTCGAAACGAAGATCGATCCGACCGACCTCAACATCCAGTTGTTTCAAAACGGCCAGTTGCGTCAGAACTCGAACACGCGGCAGATGATTTTCAACTGCTTCGATCTCGTGAGCTTTATCTCCGCGAACATTACCCTGCTGCCCGGCGACGTGATCCTGACCGGCACGCCGGCGGGCGTGGGGCCGATCCAGGCCGGGGACCGACTGGAAGTGCGGATTGCCGGTCTGGCGCCGTTGATCAACATGGTGAAGTAAAAAAACTTCGTTCGGGCTTTCCTTCCGATTACTCTCCCCGCCACATGAAGTGGACCAAGACTCTGATTCCTACGCTGCGCGAAGCTCCGTCGGATGCGGAAATTCTTTCGCACAAGCTGCTGCTGCGCGCCGGGCTGATCCGCAAGCTGGCGGGGGGCGTTTATACGTTTCTGCCGCTGGGCTTGCGCGCGTTGCGCAAGGTGGAACAAATCGTTCGCGAAGAGATGAACCGCGCCGGCGCGATTGAAGTGTTGATGCCCGCGTTGCAGCCCAGGGAGATTTGGGAGCAAAGCGGCCGGGCGGAAACGGCCAAAGGTGTCTTGTTCAAAGTCAAGGACAGTGGCAATCGCGAATGGTTTCTCAGTCCGACGGCGGAAGAAGTCATCACGACAGTGGCGGCGAGCGAGATTAATTCCTATCGTCAGTTGCCGAAGAATTTTTACCAGGTGAGCATCAAGTTCCGGGATGAGATTCGTCCGCGCTTCGGGCTCATGCGCGCCAAGGAGTTCATCATGAAGGACGCGTATTCGTTCGACACCACGGACGAAGGGGCGATGGAGAGCTACAAAAAGATGTATGATGCCTACCAGCGCATCTTCGATCGTTGCGGCGTGCAGAACTTTCCGGTGGAAGCGGACACGGGAGTGATCGGCGGCAACTACTCGCATGAATTCATGGTGCCAGCCGAGACGGGCGAAAACGATGTGGTGTTTTGCGAAGCCTGCGGTTACGCGGCGAACATTGAAAAGGCGACCAGCGGGATTCCCAAAACGGCCGCGCGTGAAGCGGGTGCGGCGCCCGAGAAGTTCACCACGCCTGGCGTGGTGACGATTGAAGCGTTGAGCAAGGCGCCTTACAGCGTGCCGGCCAACCGCCAGATCAAGACGCTGGTTTATCTTGCCGACAGCAAGCCGGTGATCATCCTGATTCGTGGCGACGATCAATTGAACGAAACCAAGTTCATGGCCCGGACGGGTGCGGTAGCCGCGCGACCGGCGACGCCGGAGGAAATCGTGCCGCTGCTAGGCGCAAAGCCCGGCTCCCTGGGTGCGGTGGTCAACGTGCCGGCCAACGTAAAAGTTTTGGCGGATGAACGTCTGCGCGGCGCGAATGACATGACCACGGGCGCAAACGAGGATGGATTCCACCTGCGCAACGTCTCCATTGAACGCGATATCAAAGTGACCGAGTGGCATGACCTGCGCACGGTCACCGCGGGCGAGCCGTGCGTGAAATGTGGCAAGACGCTGAAGATTCGGCGCGCGATTGAAGTTGGACACGTGTTCAAGCTCGGGACGAGATACAGCGAGAAGCTGAATGCCACTTTTCTCGGTGAAGATGGCCAGCGCAAGCCCAGTGTAATGGGTTGCTATGGCATTGGAGTGACGCGCACGTTGCAGGCGATCGTTGAGCAGTGCAACGACAAGGACGGCATCATTTGGCCGATGAGCGTGGCCCCGTATCAAGTCTGCATCACCCCATTGAGCGTCGCCTCCGACAACCCTTGCATGCAATTGGCGGAGAAGTTTTATGCCGAACTCACCGGGCGCGGGGTGGAGGTGATCCTCGACGATCGCGATGATCGGCCGGGCGTGAAATTCAAGGATGCGGATTTGGTGGGCTTCCCCATTCGGATCAGCATCGGCGAAAAATCACTCGCCAAGGGAGAAGTGGAAATCAAACCACGGCGCGGCTCGGTTCAGTTGGTGAAGACCGAGGGTGCGGTCGAGGCGGTCCTGGCTCTGGTAAAAAACTGATCGCTCCTCAGGCAGCGCGCAAGGGACGACCGGTCTTCTGTTGTTCTCTCTGGCCGTCGAGGGCCGCGCGGACGGTCTTTCCGAGTGTGACGCGGGTGTAGGGCTTCTGCAAAAAGCGCGCGCCGTTGTTGCGTGCCAGGAAATCCGTGCTGATGTCGTCCACCGTATAGCCGCTGGCGAAAATAATCGTCAAGCGGCGGTTGTCCGCCAGAAGCCGGTTGGCCAATTCGACTCCAGTAATTCCCGCCGGCATCACCATGTCCGTGAAAACGAGGTCGATGGAATTCTTGTGCTGTTCCCAGAGTTCGAGAGCTTCGCGTCCGTTGGAAGCGACAAACACCTTGTAACCACATTCCTCGAGGATGATCTGCGCCATTTCCCGCAAGACGGGTTCGTCTTCCACGACGAGCAAGGTCTCGCTGCCGCCGGCGATCGGCGCGGAGGGATCGGCCTCTTCGGTTGCCGGTTTTGCGATTTCCTGGCTGGCGGGGAAAAACACTTCAAACGTGGTGCCCAGGCCCGGCCGACTGGTGACTTCAACCCAACCTTCGTGTTGTTTGACGATGCCATACACCGTCGCCAACCCCAGGCCGGTGCCCTTGCCAACTTCCTTCGTGGTGAAGAACGGTTCGAAGATGCGACCGATCAAATAAGTGTCCATGCCGCAACCCGTGTCACTGACGCGCAGGCAGACGTGTGCACCGGTGCGGGCTTCGGCGTGCGTGTGGACATAATCGGCAGCAATATCAATCGCGTTCAGGCTCACGGTCAGAGTGCCACCCCGTTCCATCGCGTCACGCGCGTTAACACAGAGATTCATGATGACCTGCTCAATCATGCCACCGTCGCCATTCATGAGGGGAAATTCCGGCGGAGGGTTGAAATCCAGGGTGATGGTTTCACCGAGCAAACGCCGCAGCATTTTGCTCATGTTCATGACGACCTCGCGCAAATCGAGCGGTTTGACTTGCATCACGTTCTTGCGACTGAACATGAGCAACTGCCGCGTCAGACCGGCCGCACGTTCCGCGGCAAAAAACACCGCCTGTGCCGAGTCCATCGCCTGACGCGCAATGTCCGGCTTGGCCATCAACATGCCGGCGTGCCCCTGAATAATCGTCAGCATGTTGTTGAAATCGTGAGCCACACCGGCGGCGAGCTGGCCGATGGACTCCATCTTTTGGGCCTGACGCAACTGGCTTTCGAGGCTCAATTTTTCGGTGATGTCTTCGACATAACAATGAACGACCCGGCTGGCCGGCACGGGATGAAACGACCATGAGAGCGTGTGACCGTCGATTCGTGTCGTGTATTCGAGCTTGGGAATGCCTTCGTCAATGCAGCGCTTCAGCATGAGCCCGATGTTTGGCGGCAGGATGGCGCGCGGATGGTCCTCGTTCACCGAGAGCGCCAGCTTCAAGGCGGTGTCGTTGAAGTAAGTGATGTTTCCGTCCGGCGTGAGTTCCATCGCCGGGTTGGGATTCAACTGCGCGAACGCAGCAAGCTTTTGGATCTCCACTTCCGTGCGCGTTCGCTCCGCGGCCATGCCGAGGACATTCGCAACAGCCATGAGGAACTGCACCTCATCTTCCGAATAGTTCCGGGCAATGCCGGCATAAACCCCCAGCACACCGTAAGGACGATGTCGCGTGGCAATCGCGACACACGCGCCGCTAAGAACGCCATGTTCGATCAACAGTGAAGGAGCAATGAAAGAATGGTCCGCGCGCAGATCCGGAATGACGAGCGGTTCACCACTGCTTAACACATAACCGACTTGAGATCGTCCGCGAACCTTGGTCACGTTTGCCCCCACGCGCCCCTCTTTCCATCCCAGACCGGCACGCAAGAGGAGCGTCTCGTCGTCCGGTTGCAGTTCCTGGATTTGCACAAAGGGAGTATCGAGCGTTTGCGAAACCAACTGCATGGCCTGGCTCAGCAGTGTGCCAAAATCCATGCTGACCATGGCAAACTGACCGAGGGCGGCCACGACCGTTTGTTGCTGGGCACGACTGACCAACAGTTTCTCAACTTCCTGTCGTTCGCGCGACCGTTGTTCGAGCGACTCCGCCATCGTATCGAGTTTTCCGGCGAGTTGTCCCAGTTCGCCTTTCACGTCTTCCAGACCCGTGCGGTTGGAGAGATCGCCCGCGGCCAGTTGTTCCGCCGCTTTCAACAAGACGCGAACCTGGCGCAAAATAAAACGTTCTCCGCCATACCAGGCCGCGGCCAGCGCCAGCAGACCGACGAGAAATCCCGCCCAATCCCCCAGATTAAAAACGTACATGAGGACCAGCGGAGGCACGGTAGCAACGAAAACGGTGGCCACCAGACGCAGGCGCAAACCGGATAACGGATCTTTGTCGGCAATGGGAGCCGCCGCGACCGCCGGGGCCGCAACAGTAGCTTTTCGGGTGTGAGTTTGAGAAAACGGTTGCCCTTTTGGCAAAGGCTTTGATGACCTTTGCCAAACATCAGGCGAGCGCGCAATGTCCGGGTAAAAGCCGGTGGGCGAACTGTTCACGTGTCCATTTTGGTAGCATGTCGCTGGCCAAGGATTTTGTTCGACAGCTCGATGACGAGTCGAAAAGATGACTCCAATGCGAACACAAACGCTAACTCTAGGACACTCACCGGACCCCGATGATGCCTTTATGTTTTATGGCCTGGCGAAGGAGTTGATTCCCACGGGCGGATTCAGTTTCCAGCACATTTTACAGGACATTCAAACCCTCAATGAACGCGCGACGCGCGGGGAGTTGGATATTTCAGCCGTTAGTATTCATGCCTATGCCTACGTCAGCGATCAATACGCATTGCTCCCCAGCGGCGCGAGCATGGGTGATGGTTACGGACCGATGCTGGTATCAAAGCAAAAGTTGTCGCGCGAAGAGATAGCGCGGAAGAAAATTGCCGTCCCGGGAACCATGACCAGTGCGTTTCTGGCTTTGCAATTATGGCTGGGTAAACCAGCAAAGGAATTCAATTTCGTGGTGGTGCCGTTCGACCAGATATTCGCGGCCGTTCGCGAAGGTCGTGCGGATGTCGGCTTGATCATTCACGAAGGTCAATTGACCTATCAAAATGAAGGTCTGATGGTTTGTGAAGATTTGGGGGTGTGGTGGGGACGCGAGAATGAAGGACTGCCGCTGCCGCTCGGTGGTAACGTGATTCACAAGCGTTTTGAGCCGCCGGTGCGCAAGACCATTTCAACCATCCTGACTGCAAGCATTCAATTCAGTCTCGACCATCGTCCCGAGGCCGTACAGCACGCCTTACAATTTGCGCGCGATATGGGACGCGACCTGGCTGATAAGTTTGTGGGCATGTATGTGAACCATTGGACCCTGGATTACGGTGAGCGCGGCCGCGAATCCATTCGGCGTTTCCTGGGAAGAGCCTTCGAGCGCGGGCTCATCCCGCACCGGCAGGAACTGGAATTTGTAGCGTAGGCAGCACTTCCGACGACGGCGCCCTCCTGACAGGTTACCAAAGAATCCGGAATTTAGGCGTTGCGCCCGAGCCCGGAAAATGCACCATTAGTGCGACCCCAGCCGGACCCCGGCCACAATTTGTTGTGCGTGGCAGGTCAGCTTCTGGTTGGACGACGTAAACCAATAAAGCTGCAACGATGAAAGTTCTGCTTCAGCACAAAGAATCGGGGCTTTATTTGAAAGAGCAGGGCGTCACGACCGAAAACCGCACCGAGGCCATGGATTTTCTCAGTTCCACTCAAGCGATTGAGTTCTGTGCGGCTAATAAAATGACCGGGATGCAGATCGTGCTTCGATTCGACGAACAACACTGCGATATCGTGCTGCCCATCGCGCCGAGCCCGCGCCGTCAATCGAATTTAGGTTCCGCGCACGCCGCCTGAACCGGCAAACGCATTGGCGCCGTTCCATGCGCAGGAAGCGGTGTCGCGACAGTTTCCGGACAAAACTTGCGTGCGCCTGCCAGACCGTTACTCTGTCAACAATGATTGCGACGAGCATTGACGTGACGATTCATCAGCGCATCGCCGAGCTGGGCCAACGGGTGTTGAGCGGTGGCCCGCTAACGAAAGCCGAAGCGATGGAACTGTTCGCCCTGGAGGATTCTGCAGACATTCTCGATTTGCTGTCGTGGGCCAACCGCATCCGGGAGAAGTTCAAGGGCAACAAGGTTCACCTTTGCTCCATCGTCAATGCGAAGGCCGGCGCGTGTTCAGAGAATTGCAGCTTCTGCGCGCAATCTTCGTTTTATCAAACCGGTTCGCCGCGCTATGGCTTTATTGACCCTGAACCCGTCGAGGAAGCGGCCGATGAAGCCCGGAAGAATAATGTGACCGCCGTTGGCCTGGTCGCCGCGTGGAAAGGTCTTAACGAAGGTCCGATGCTTGATGAAGTCTGCGATCGCATCAAGGAGTTAAAAGCCAGTGGCAAAACGCGGCCTGATGCATCGTTGGGTATCATCAAAAGCCAAAAGGTTGCAGACCGATTGAAAGCCGCCGGGCTGGAATGCTACGGGCATAATCTTGAAAGCTCGCGCCGCTTTTTTCCCGAGACGTGCACGACGCACACCTACGACGATCGCCTTGAAACGATTGGCTACTTGAAGAAGGCGGGAATAAAGATTTGTTCCGGCGGCATTATCGGCATGGGCGAAACGCGCGAGGACCGGTGCGACCTCGCCTTTTCCCTGAAGGAGATTGGGGCGAATGTGGTGCCGATCAACATTCTCAACCCCATTCCCGGCACGCCCTTCGAACACAAGCCGCGGCTGCCCGTGATGGAGATTTTGAAAACCATCGCGTGCTTCCGCTTCATTCTGCCACGGCAGGAAATCATGATCGCCGGTGGTCGCACCATGAACCTCCGCGACGCGCAGAGCATGATTTTCATGGCCGGCGCGAGCGCGTTGATGGTTGGCAACTACCTGACCACCTTGAATCAACCGGTCGAAAAAGACCTGCAAATGATCAAGGACCTCGGTCTCGACCCCACTTGGGACAGCCACGGGTTTTCTGATCAGGAGGAAAGTGGCTGCGGTTGCGCCGAAAACTGTGAAACGGAGTCTCCCGTTCTCGCAAAATAGATTCATTGAACGGTGCAGCGCCTCGGTAAGAACCTCGGTGGCTATTTCGGCGAGCGGATTGACATCGCCAAAATCCTTCGCCAAATCGAAACAGCGGCCCTGGAAGGCGGCTGGGTATCCACCACCTTTCATTCGGCAGGCGGTTTCAAATGGCTGGGACTGCAGCGGACGGCGACATCCGGCCCGCCGGTTCGTGTTTATATTTCCACCGGGATTCACGGCGACGAACCCGCCGGGCCACTTGCGGCCTTGCGCCTCCTTCAGGAAAACCGATGGCCGAAGCCTGCGGAAATTGTTTTCTGTCCGTGCCTGAACCCGGTTGGTTTTGCCGCGAATACCCGCACGAATGAACAGGGAATCGATTTGAACCGGGATTATCTGCACTTTCAGTCTGCGGAGATTCGCGCGCACGTTGCCTGGCTGGAAGCACAACCTCGTTTCGATCTCGCACTTTGCCTGCACGAAGATTGGGAATCACAGGGGTTCTACGTTTATGAGCTCAACCCGGATGCCAAACCTTCACTCGCCGAGGCAATCGTCGCGGGGGTCGAACCGGTGTGTCCGATTGATTTCTCGGAAACCATTGAAGGCCGGCCAGCGGCAGGAGGAATTATTCGTCCCAATCTCGACCCGCAAACTCGTCCCCAATGGCCCGAAGCATTCTGGCTGATTTCACACAAGACGCGCTTGAGTTATACGCTGGAAGCGCCTTCCGATTTTCCGCTCGGCACTCGTGTTGACGCACTGGTGGCCGCAGTGAATGCCGCTTTGGCAAAACTCGCCTGACCCTCTCCGCTCGACTCTATTTCAAGGCGGCTTCGCGCCGGCACATCCACTCACCGGCCAGGGCCTTGAGTGTGTCGGCCTTCAAGACCCGTTCTGCCAGGGGAAACACGATACGTTCTTCCTTGTCAAAATGCTTTCGCGAAGCGGTGATGGCCGCGACCAGGAGCTTCCTGGCGGTTTTTAGATCGCGCGCTTTGCTTACCTTGTTCAAGGTGTCCTCAATCACGTCATGTTCGTCGTGAAAGGTGTCGCACTGGCCAATTTGCTCAAAGCAATGCTCCAGCGGCTCAATGAAGAGCTGGTCTTCGGTTTCCGCGTGCGGCGCCATCACTTTGTCCACCAGCACGGCAAGCGATTTGACCTCGGCCAGGGTCTTGAGTCGCGGCGCCGTGGACTCAATATGGTCGAACAAATGATGGAACACCGTATGTTCCGCCCGCAAAATGTCGGTGATCTTCATGGCTGCGTTGCAATGCTTACCTGATAGTCACCGCCGGCAATTTGCGCCAGCGGATTTTTCATCAAAACAGGCACCGTGTTAAGTGTTGTCGCTTGAAAAAAGCAGCTTTGAAGCCGACGAAAGCCGGGAGGGCTCGCGATGAATGATTTTGTCCAGGAATCGGGCACTGCGGATTCCGCGCAACCCCAGGTAAGCGGTTATGACTTTGACCGTTGGAAATTACACTCGCTGCGGGCGAGTTTTGCCGCTCTTCGCTCGCGAATCAGGTTGAAAGCTGCTTCCGAGCCCCGAGGTCTGGCCACATAGCGGGAATTCATATTCCACCCACCGATCGACTCAGGCCGAGCATCGTTCCTCCGCCGACGACATCCATTGCGCGGTGATTTGTTGACCGCGTTCGTCCGAAGTCCACAGACCAGCCAACCAGGCAGGTGGCCCAGGTCGTCTCTGCTTTCGGCGTATCGTGACCGCGAACGCTCTGAGTGCCTGGTCGATAGCGGATGCCGGGCAAGGGCAAACCATCTTACGAACCCATAGCGCAAACCTTGAGATGGAATTCAGCAGGATGCCTGATTTGTTCGAACGTAACCGCATGACAAACTCGAACGCGTGTGGAGGAAAAGCGCGTAGCGCGTCGGGCGAAATGAATCCACGAGATGAATCAGTAAGCAACTGCCATGCACCGACTAATGACTAAATTGCTCGACTCGTTTAAGACCAGTTTTGTGCCTGGTCAAGCGAGTCATCGGCGAACGCAACTGTATTGCATCGGGACTGCCAAGTCCGGAACTCATTCGATGCATGAAATGTTACGCCCCCACTTGCGTTCAGCTCACGAAGCAGAGTGCGAAGAGGTCATCGACGTCATCATGGCCAACGCCGCCGGTCGAATGGACGACTCGGAAATGGTCTGCTACCTCTTGCTGCGGGATCGGCGCTTGTCACTGGAGTTGGATGCTTCACATTTGAACATCTTCTTCCTGCATAAACTCGTCCCGTTGTTCCCGGCGGCCCGGTTTATCCTGACGATTCGGGATCCGTACTCGTGGCTGGATTCCTTCATCAACCACCAACTGACTCACAGCGCTTCGGCCCGATGGCTGGCATTTCGCGACTTTCGGTTTCGTCCCGACGTCTATGTTCATCGGCCGGAAGAAATGATCTTAAAGGATCACGGCCTTTATACGATCGATGGCTACCTGTCTTATTGGGGCTGGCACAACCGCAAAGCCATCGCCGCAGTGCCGGAAGAACAATTGCTGATTGTCCGGACCGATCAACTTACGGAGCGGCTTGATGAGATCGCGTCGTTTGCGGGCTTACCGAAAGCACGGCTGAAGAAGGAAAAATCACACTCCTTCAAAGCCCGGAAAAAGTTTGGCCTGCTGGACAAAGTGGACCGACAATTTCTTGAAGCCAAAATCGCTGAACATTGCGGCGGCCTGGTGACGCGGTATTTTCCGGACTTTCGGTTAGCGGAAGGTGACGCCTCAGCGATTCGACCTGTGCCCCTTAGCCTGCTCCAACCCTCAGTCTAAGCGGCGTCCGGGAGAGTGTCAGCGGCGACTTACACTCTCCCGTTTTATCAAAAACGCCTCCTCTCGCATCAGCCCAACCCGCTACTGGTGAATCCTCGGGATCAATCTCCCGAGACTGAAGCCTAACTGGAGCGCGTCATCAACTTGCCCGCGAGCCAAACTGCTCCAGCCAGCAGCATCACCGCGAGGAAAGCATAGAGTCCCCCGTTAAGACTCGCGGTGTAAGCTCCCGCTATTGCATAAATCACTGCCGTTGGCAGAAGTCCAAGCAATGTCGCGAAAAGAAACCTTCCCGCCGGCATTCGGGAGATTCCGGCAATGACACTGACGGCCTCGGCGAGAATCGGAATCGGGCGTGAAGCGATTACAGCAACCATGCCGTGCTTCCGAAAGAATGCACCCGCTCGCGTGAGGGCGTCGTTACCCAACCATCGCCGGCCAACGTGCTCGCCTTGAGCGCCAATCCAATAGCCGGCCCATGCCGCGCCGCTGCCCCCCAGGATGGAAAGGAGCGTTCCCCCAACGGGTCCGAACAGGATTCCGTTGGCCAGCATGATGATGCTCGAAGGCACCGGAGCAATGACGTCGGCAATCAACAATCCGATACCAGCCAGGCCTGCGGCCCATTTCTTTTGGCTCAGCAGGAACGAGGTGTCTTCGACTAAAAACGGCAGGTGCAGCGCTTGCACCACAAAGAACAGCAACAGCATCGCGAGACACAGCACTGCCGTGAACATCCAAAACCGTCTCATCGCGGCGAAGAGTGCCGCTTCCGGGCGTTCCGGGCAACTCAACCCTTGCACGAGAACCGCCCCATGGGGCACCTGCGGCAGTCAAACTGCGGGAAGGTCCCCAATGTCAGGCACCGCCACCATGTTCGAACCTAGCTCATTGATTTGAGAACCATCAACCAAGGAGTATCAGCATGAAAACAATTCGCAGCATGACCTTGACAGCCGCTTTGGCAACGAGCCTGGCCCTGTTCACCGTCAACACCACGGCCCAACAGTCCACCGCCGGCGAAAGCACCGTCAAAGGCAAGGTGACTTCCGTGGATAAATCCAGCCAGACCGTTATGATTGACGGCCGCTCGTTTCAATTGTTGCCCACCACCCGGGTCACCAGCAACGATCAGCAGGTTTCAATCGATAATATAAAAGCCGGCCAGCAGGTTTCCGGGCAATACAAGCCATCGGCTGAAAACAAAATGGAGCTGACCTCGTTGGAGGTTTCTCCAGCGGTTGGCGGCACGAGTGACAGTTCGTCCGCCGAATCGGGAAACAATTTCAGCGGCAAAGTTTCCAAGGTTGATTCCGCATCACAAACCGTGACGATCGGAAACCAAACCTACCAAGTACTGCCGACGACTCGCATCACCAGGAACGACCAGCAGGCAAGCATCTCGGATGTGAAAGCAGGCACGCAGGTCAGCGGACAATACAAGAAATCAGCTGAGAACAACCTTGAATTGCTCACTTTGGGTGTTTCGTCAGCCGTAGGCGGGACTTCAGATAGCAATACCGGCAGTACCGGCGGCGCATCCGGCGGCGGCAGCACCAGGTTTAGTGGCAAGGTGACCAACGTTGATATGAGCCGACAGCGCGTCACGATTGGAAACCGCACCTACCAGATGCTGCCCACCAGCACGCTCACACTGCCGAATGGCAAGCAAACAACGCTGACGAATTTGAAACCGAATCAGCAAGTGAGCGGCACCTACAAAGAATCCAGCAGCGGCAACTTCGAGATTCTTTCAATGCAGGTCGTCGGTAGCCCGAGAAATCCGGATTAAGCAAAATTGCAAACCCCGCGATTGGCGGTGGCTGTGATGGCTGCCGCCATTTTCTTTCTTATGGCAAACGAATCCGATAAAAGAGTTGGGGCGTCTCCGGAACCGCATTGGTGAAAACGAACGTTCCCACCGAGTCAAATACGTTCGTTGCGATCAGCAGCCCGTCCTTCATTGGCAATGAAACGTCGGTTGTCGCGACCAGGTGATTCGTTCCGCCGGCCGGCCCTCCACTGGCGTGGAAGACCAGGTTTGTCCCGTCTCGCGCCAGCGTCAGCGTTGGTGGCGGTTCCTTGCCGTACTCAAACGCCCCCAGGTCCGGCGCCGCACCAACGAAACCGAAACCCGCATTCGTCCCGGCGTTCAGCAAATCACTGCCACTGACCAGTTGCGCGAAAGCGATGTAAGGCGAATCACCATTCGCCCGGCGCGGTGCCGTGGGCAGGCTTTCGTCCAGCGACAGGAAATCGTTACTGGTCACCGTGACCGGCAACGTAAAGTAGTTAAACGTCACGTCATTGGTCGCGCCGAGGTTCACCACTTCACTCACGGTCGCGCGATAGCCGAGATTGTTCTTCATCACGTGATCAAATCCGGGAACGTCGTTCGTACTGCTTTCCGCGTCAAGATTGCCGAGCATGTTGAAGTTGCGAGCATTCCGGTAGGCCGTGTTGTTGAACCAATCCAATGCTCCCGGGTGATGATTCGCGTAGAATCCGCTCGCCCGATTGCGCACGGCCAGACAGAACCGCGTGACGTGCCGCGGCACTGGCGTCGGATAGTCGCCCCCGGACACGCCGTAACCGCCGGACTTGAACCCGTTGGCGTCGCCGCCGGAACTGGCAAAGTTCGTGAAGTAGCCATTGTAAAAGGCCCAACAATGCTCGATCACCACCGCCGCCTTGGCATTGATGAGATCAAAACCGTCGTCGCTGTTGAACCACGCGCGGCAACCGCGAAAAACATTGCCCCGTCCGCCGGTGGAATTCGGGTGCGCCCCAAAGCCGTCTATGTTGCCCATGGAAAAGCCATCCAAACCGCGATTGTTGTAGGCATCGCAATTCAACACGAGATTGCTCGAACCGCTGGTCAGATACCAACCGATGCCCATGCCGTCGTGCATGGCGAGACGCTCAAACCGGTTACGGCTGCCGGTGACGCGGAAGCACTCCGATTGCGAATTGACGCCCGTCACGTTGATGGTCACTCCCACAACATCGAAGCCCAGGAACGTGCAATCGCTCGCGGCAACCAGGAAAGCCGTCACGCGATAGCCGGTGGGTACGACCGCCGAAAAATCGAAGACCGGTCGTTCCCCCGGAAACGCCAGATACTTCACGCCGTTGGTAGTAATGTAATTGACGATGGCCCAGGGATTGTTCGTTCTGGTCAGGTGGGCGTTGTTCAGAAAGTAAGTTCCGCCGCGAAGATAAACCGTGTCATTGGATCTCGACGCCGTTTGCGCCCGCATGATGGTCGCAAAGGGACTATTACTCGTGCCCGGGTTGGTGTCCGCCCCATTGGTGGCAACGTAATAGGTTGCGGCAAAGGCAGGAGCGATCGTCGCGAAACACAAGACCAGTGTTAACACTCGGCTGGAGAGAATCGGCCGGAGCCGTGTCGTCAACTTCAACGCCATGTGGTTGCAGAATGTACCCGCCCATCATCGCACATGGTAATCACTCTACAATCACCAGTAATGGGGGATCGCCGAACCACACGATCAGCTTGAACTTTCACCCGTTACCCCGCAAAGCTTCTGCATGTCACTGACGAGCCGCCTGGTTATCGTTTTCATCGTCTTGATTCAGGCGCTTAGCCTGAATGCGACGACCAACGCCGTCGCCAGCGCGCACGCGCCTGAACCCATACTGGACGGATTCACCGCCGATCCGGCCATCCGCGTCTTTGGCGATACCTACTATATCTACCCGACTTCCGATCGCCCGGAATGGAATACGACTGAGTTTGCTGTCTGGTCGTCGCAGAACCTGGTCGAGTGGAAAAAGGAGGGTGTCTTCATGGACATCAGCAAGGACCTCGGTTGGGCCACGAACAAAGCCTGGGCGCCGGACTGCATCGAGCGCGACGGGAAATACTATTTTTACTTCTGCGCCAATCACAACATCGGTGTCGCGGTGGGCGCCACACCGGTCGGTCCGTTCAAAGATGCGCTGGGCCGCCCCCTCATCGAGGACGCGAAGATCAAGACCTTCAGCATTGATCCGCACGCGTTCATCGATGATGACAGACAAGCTTACCTGTATTTTGGCAACGGCACTCCCACGGTTTACAAACTCAATCGCGACATGATTTCCTTCGATGGGCCGCCGGTGGAGTTCCGGCTCAAGGAATTTCGCGAAGGAATCGTGGTGTTCAAGCGCAGCGGCAAATATTACTTTATGTGGTCCATCGACGACGCGCGCAGTCCGAACTACCGCGTGGGTTGGGGCATTGCCGATTCACCGCTCGGCCCGGTGAAAGCGCCCGAGAAGGATTTCATTGTGCTGCAAAAGAACGGCCCGGCGGTGGCCACAGCCCATCATGGCGTCGTGAATGTTCCAGGCACAGACCGCTGGTATGTCGCCTACCATCGCCACGCCATCCCGGATGGCAGTGGTTACAAACGACAGGTATGCCTTGCTCGAATGGAGTTCAACCCGGATGGCACTATCAAGCCCATGGACCCGATGACGTCACCTTTCAAACCGGGCGATATCGGTGAACCGCTCACCAACGGCAAAGGCAGAGAATTGTCGAATCGGCAATAATCCGCCCGGGCAACTTTCCAACACTGGTTGGCAGGCTCTTCACCCAAACATGTTTGTTTCTAGTCTGGCTTCACCCGGCAGGTTCGTTTCAAATAAGCGTGTGCGTTCCCGGGTATTCACTTGCATTTTAATGGCAGCGCTGACGGCCATTTCGTCCGTGGCCGCGACCAGTTATGTACCTTCCAACGTCACACCACCGCCGCCGCGCCGGGAGTTCCGTGCGGCGTGGATTGCGACGGTGGGCAATAGCGTATGGCCGTCCCAACCCGATTTGCCCGTTTCGGAGCAAAAGGCCGAGTTGGTGGCCATCGTGGACCGTGCGGCCCAACTCAAGCTCAACGCGCTGATCTTCCAGGTGCGTCCCTCGTGCGACGCGCTGTACGCCTCCAAACTCGAACCGTGGTCGGAGTATTTGACCGGCACGATGGGAAAAGCCCCGTCCCCATTTTACGACCCGCTGGAATTCGCCATTGCCGAAGCACACAAACGCGGCATCGAACTGCATGCGTGGTTTAATCCCTACCGCGCGCATCACTTCAACGCCCGGTCGCCGATTGCTTCGAGCCATATCAGCAAAACGCGCCCGCAATTGGTGCGTCGGTACGGTCGCTATCTTTGGCTCGACCCCGGCGAACGCGAGGTGCAGGAGTATTCGTTGAGCGTCGTCATGGATGTGTTAAAGCGCTACGACGTGGATGGCATCCACTTTGACGATTATTTCTATCCTTACCCCGAGGAGGACGGTCGGGGTCAGGAACTCAACTTCCCCGATAACGCGAGTTGGCAAAAATTCGGCGCCAAGTCCGGGCTCAGTCGCAGCGATTGGCGACGGGACAATGTGAACGATTTTGTGGAGCGCACCTACAAGTCCATCAAGGCCACGAAACCCTGGGTGAAATTTGGCATCAGCCCATTTGGCATCTGGCGTCCCGGTAATCCCGCGCCAATCCGGGGCTTTGATGCGTATGATCGGCTTTACGCAGACGCCCGCAAATGGATGATCAATGGCTGGGCAGATTATTTTGCGCCGCAGCTTTACTGGGGTATCGACCAGCGCGAGCAGAGTTTTCCGGTGCTCCTTAATTGGTGGGTCAAGCAGAACCCCAAACAACGCCACATTTGGCCCGGCATCAACACGACCAAAGTGCAATCCAACCGCAGCTTTGATGGCGAAACGTCGCCGCCGTGGACGCCGGACGAAATCGTGAACCAAATCCGCCTGGCCGCACGCCAACCCGTCAGTGCCGGTCACATTCATTGGAATATGAAAGCCGTGTGGCGCTCGCCCGAATTGACGACCGCACTGCAGCGCGGCGCTTACGCGGAGCCGGCGCTGGTTCCGGCCTGCCCGTGGCTTTCCACCAACCCGCTCGCGAAACCGACTTATTTCATCAGTGACCTGAAAACGGGAGGCGTGCGGCTGATTTGCAATGCTGCCGCTGGTCAGCGACCAAATCTCTGGTTGCTGCAAGCGCGAGTGGGAGGCCTTTGGCAGACCGAAGTCATCCCGAGCGAACAACTGGCGTTCAGTTTCAAGAAAGTTCCGGACGTAATTGCGGTCACGCCGATTGATCGCGCCAGTGTCGCCGGAAAACCGCTCGTGCTCGCAAAACGCCCGTGAACGCCGGCAGCCAGTCGAATCCCTCTGACGCCGCTCCGACCGCTCCCGAGCCGCAACTCACGGCCTCAGAGCGGAATCAACCTTACCGACTCGCCGTGGTCAGCCTGGGACTGGCGGCGCTCGTCTTTGCCGCGTTTCAACCCGCATTCGATAACGGCTTCGTCGGCTACGACGACCCCGATTACGTCACCTCCAACCCGACCGTGCAACAAGGGTTGAACTGGGCCGGCATCAAGTGGGCCTTCACTTCGACGGAAGCGGCGAACTGGCATCCGCTCACCTGGCTCTCGCACATGCTGGATGTGCAAATGTTCGGGTTGAACCCGGCGGGCCATCATCTGACCAGCGTCCTGCTGCACACGTTGAGTTCCGTGCTTCTATTCCTCACGCTGCGCCTGATGACGGGCGCAACATGGCCAAGCCTCATTGTCGCGGCGCTTTTTGGTTTGCACCCGTTGCGCGCCGAATCGGTCGTTTGGGTGGCGGAACGAAAGGATGCACTCAGCACGGTATTTTGGTTTCTGACCCTGCTGGCGTACGCAGGGTACGCGCAAGCACCGGCTGCGGGAACTCGCAAGGTGAAAACCTGTTACGCACTCACCCTGCTCTCTTTCGTCTGCGGGCTCATGGCCAAACCCATGCTCGTGACCTTGCCATTCGCTCTGTTGCTGCTCGACTTCTGGCCTTTGAAACGCTTCCAACAGAGCAAGCTGACGTCGCTCCTTCTCGAAAAAGTGCCGCTCTTTCTCCTTTCGCTCGCCTCCTGTGTCGTGACGTTTTTGGTGCAACGAACTGCGGGCGCGGTTAACGAATACATGTCCCCAGGCTATCGCCTGAGCAATGCCGTAATCGCATTGACTCGCTATCTGGGCAAAATGTTCTGGCCGACTGACCTGGCATTTTTCTACCCGCATCCCAACAAGTGGCCGGCGCTCCTCGTTGCCGGAGCCGTCGTGTTGGTGGCGGTCCTATCCGTGCTGGCCGTGCGTCTGCGCCAACGCGATCCGGCCCTGCTCGTAGGCTGGTGTTGGTTTGTCGGAACACTGATCCCCGTCATCGGCCTCGTTCAAGTGGGCCAGCAATCCATTGCGGATCGCTACACGTATATTCCGTCCGTCGGGATTCTCATCGCAGTAATCTGGGGCATGGGGGCGCTGGCCAGTCGAGTTCCACAATCCAGCACAGCACTCGGCGTTGTGGCTGGCGTCGCCGCACTGGGCTGTCTGATTTTAACCCGGCAACAAGCCCGGGTCTGGCAAAGCACCGAATCCCTTTGCCGGCATGCCATCGCGGTGGTGCCGGGAAATTACCTCGCTCACGATATGCTCGGCGCCGCACTGGAAAAGCGAGGCGCCATTACGGAGGCAATGCGCCAACACTTGCTCGCCCTGGAAATCAAACCGGACTACGCCGATGCGTACAACAATCTGGCCGTGGCGCTGCAACGTCAGGGCCAGCCCGCAAAAGCGGTGGAACACTATCAACGCGCGCTGCAACTGCGACCGCGTTATCCCGAAGCACACTTCAATCTCGCGGTGGCGCTCGAAAACGCCGGCCAATTCGACAACGCCGTCACCGAGTATTCCCGTGCCGTCGCCCAACGACCCAATTATGCGGACGCGCATTACAACCTGGGTCTGCTCTATGGCCGGCTCGGGCAACTCGACAAAGCAGTGGTGTCCTTTCAAACGGCGTTAAGGATCAATCCCAATCTGGCGGAAGCCCACAACAGTCTCGGCGTGGTATACGACCGCATGGGCCAGCTCAATCAGGCAATCCAGCATTATCAACAAGCCATCATGGTGAAGCCCGATTACCCGCGCGCTCACTTCAATCTCGGTGTGGCGCTCACCAGGATTGGGCAACTCAACGTCGCCGCACACGCCTTTGAAACCGCGCTGCGGCTGAAACCGGATTATGCCGAAGCCCGAACGAATCTTGCCGCCGTTCGGGCCGCGATGAACCCAATGGCCACTCCAAAACCCTGACCATGCAAGTTCTGCGCGTTGCCGTTGCCCTGGCGTTATTGATCACCGTTGAATCGGGAGCGCAGACTCTGCCCCTGCCCGACCGATTGACCAATGCGTTTTCAGTCCGCGACTTCACCCAGGAAATCATTTCGCAACCAGTGGCCGCACGGGAGGAGATTGTTCTTCGTGAGGTATTCGCTGGCAATGCGCCGGAGTTTCTGAGGCAACTTTGTCCGGTAACCGTCACCAATATCTTCGAAGGCAAAACCAACTCAGCCACTTTCTTTGTCACTCCCGACTACCTCGCCATCGGATCGGACCTGGAATATTTCCGCATCCCCCTGACGCCAATGACCGCACAGCGCATTGCCGACCGGTTGGACTGCACACTGCCCACGCGCAAAATGGTTGATGCGATTTACGCCGTTGCGGAGGTAAAGCTCGCGCCCTCTCCAATTCCTCCAGGCCCGGCGATGACCCATGTCAGCTGTTTTGAACAACACAATTCAATGGTCCGGGCTCAGCTTGAAAAGTTGCCTCCGCATACGTCCGGGGCACTGCTCGCGGGCCACAAGAAGGATGTGGTGATCACCCCGCGACTGGCCACGAACGCCGGCAAAGTTGCCATTTATGGCTGGCATCAAACCAATGGCGTGCCAATCCAACCGCTCTATCCGGGCCACACGAACTCCTGGGTGGATTACAGTCATGGCATCCGACTGGTGCAACAACGGATGATTCTCAATGGCGAAACCACGACCGTTGCGCGGGTCCTCGCCGATCCCAGGTTTGCCGGCTTGTTGAGCGATGAAGGTGTGTTCACCAACGCGCGCTACCCAACCTCAGCGCGTGAAAGCTTTCCCATGGCCACCAATCCCAGGGGCACCCCGGCCCCCTTCAACGAACACGTGACGGAATTCAAATTTGATCCGGAAGTCAGGATTCAAATCAACACTCCCGCGGCGGAGAATTTTGCGTCCGATAAACGAATGCTACTGATCCTTTACGCCCTGCCCAACGGGAACACGATCGAACAGACGGTTGGCAGGAAACTCCAACCCGGGGACGATTGGCACTTTGACATTCAACATATCGGCGCGCAGACGAGATTTCTTAGAGCGGTTCTCACCAATCAAACCATTGTGGTCGCGTATCTCGAGGCCGAAATGAAGAGCTGGCCGGCGTGGCGACAGAAGCACGGCAACCAGCGGATTCCCGAGATCATCGACCGCATCAAAGCCGCATTTCCCACCAATCAGATCGACCTCGTGCTCACGGGCCATAGCGGGGGCGGCAGTTTCACTTTTGGATATCTCAACACGCAGGAGAAAATCCCGAACCAGGTGCAGCGCATCGCCTTTCTTGACAGCAACTACGCCTACGAAACCACGAACCACTTCAGAAAGCTTGCTGATTGGCTGAAAACGTCCCCGCAACATTCACTTTGCGTCCTCGCCTATCACGATTCGATAGCGTTGCTCAACGGCAAAACCTTCGTCAGCGAGCGTGGCGGCACGTGGGGACGCAGCCACGCGATGCTTAATGATTTCAAATCCGAGTTTACCTTCGCCAGCCGCACTAATGCCTCGGGCTTGCAAACTCACTCGGCCCTTAGCGGTCGCCTGCAGTTTTTTCTCCGGGAAAACCCTGAAAAAAAAGTGCTTCACACCGTGCAAGTCGAGCGCAACGGCTTGATCCATGCCTTACTCACCGGGACCGCCCTGGAAAACCAAGGGTACGAATACTTCGGTGAGCGCGCCTACGCCTCCTGGATTTCGGCCGAATGACGCTAATGATTGCGCGGTACAATCGCTGGCCTGCTAATTCGTCCTGCTGCTTTTGAACTTTTTTGAAGTAAGCCTCGACAACCACGAGGCATTTGTAGAGGGTGCGCGGCAAAAGTCACGTTCAAGGCATGAAGGCAGGCAAAGAACTCGTTCGAAGCACCAAAGCTTACGCGATGGAGGATACGGCTCGGAGCTGGTGGTACGTGCTCTCGACCGGGTTTCTTCTGCTCGCGGCGATTGGCGGAACGCTCTGGAATTTTCATCTGGCCGGGAAACTCGTCTGCAGCGGGCTCGCCGGTTTGCTGATCTTGAGATTCTTTGTCATTTACCACGATCAACAGCATCACGCGATCCTGGCCCATTCCCGCCCAGGCGAGGTCATCATGAGAATCTTCGGCATTCTGGCGTTGAGCCCCAGCAGCATCTGGCGCAGTTCGCACAACCATCACCACAACCACAACTCCAAATTGCGCGGCTCGCACATCGGTTCGTTTCCCATCATGACGAAGGAGCAATACGGGCGCAGCTCCCGAGGGAAGCGTTTCAAGTACCTTTTCATGCGTCACCCGTTCACAATTCTGTTCGGCTATGTGTTCATCTTCCTGTTTGGGATGTGCGTTTACCCATTCTTCAACAGCCCGCGCCGGCATCTCGATTCGCTCATCGCCTTTGTGGTGCACGTCCTCATCGCCGTTGCCTTGATTGTCTATCTGGGCTGGCAAGCCTGGCTGGTGGCGCAAGTGGGGCCGCATTTCGTCGCTTCTGCGGTAGGCTCGTACCTGTTTTACGCCCAACACAATTTTCCGGAAGCGTCGTTCCGGGATAATGCCGGCTGGACCTATGAGAGCGCGGCCCTGGAGTCCTCCAGTTTTATGAAGATGAACCCCTTGATGGCCTGGTTCACCGCCAACATCGGGTATCATCACGTGCACCATTTGAACGCCCGCATCCCGTTCTACCGTTTGCCGGAGGTCGTCAAAGCCGTGCCGGAATTGCAGCGGCCCAGGACCACTTCCCTCAGCCCCAGGGACATTTTTCGCTGCCTCCAGTTGAAGGTTTATGATGTCGAACGACAACGCCTGGTCGGTCTCCACTCAACGTGACCACCGAATTGCTGCTCACGCCGAAACGAGTCTGCAGTCCTGGTGACGGAGGCATCCCGGTTCCACGCCTATGAACATCACCGCAGCGCAAATCGCGGAACAACTCCGGGGCGAAGTCCTCGGCGACGGTTCGGTCCACCTCACCGGCATCGCGCCGGCCGATGCCGCCGGTCCGGGCGATCTCACGTTTGCCGATCAGGAAGCTTACTTCAAAGCCGCTGAACTCAGTCAGGCCAGCGCTATCCTGGTCTCGAAAGAGTTCAGCACTTCGCGCAAAGTACTCATCCGCGTGAGCAACCCGCGCGTAGCCGTGGCCCGGTTATTGCCCCTCTTCTTCCCGCCCGACAAAGCGCCACCGGGCATCCACCCAAGCGCCGTGGTTGCTGAATCGGCCCAGATCGATCCCACCGCGCACATCGGCCCGCATTGTGTCGTGGGTGATCGCGTGCGCATCGGTCCTCGTTCGACGCTGATGGGTGGCAACCATATTGGTCGCGACTCTCAGATGGGCGAAGACACCTGCCTGTTCCCCAACGTGCTCGTCTATCCGAAGACGCAAATTGGTAATCGCGTGAACATTCACGGCGGCAGCGTCATTGGCTCGGATGGTTATGGCTATGCCTTTGACGAAGGCCGCCATCGCAAAGTGCTCCAGGTCGGCCGGGTCATCATTCACGACGACGTTGAGATCGGCGCCAACAGTGCCATTGATCGTGGTGCGCTCGGCGACACGGTCATCGGTCAGGGGACAAAAATTGATAACCTCGTCCATGTCGCGCACAACGTCGCCATCGGGCAGCATTGCCTCATCATGGGTCAGGCGGGATTCGCGGGCAGCACCCAACTCGGAGATTATTGCGTCATCGCATCGCAATCCGGCATCGCCGGTCATCTCAAACTGGGAAAACAAGCGACGGTAGGTGCGAAGTCGGGCGTAATGCGCAACATCCCGGACGGCGGCACGGTTCTGGGCATCCCCGCCGCACCAGACAAACAGGCCAAGCGCCAAATGATTGCGGTATCACAGCTTCCGGAATTGATCCGCCGCACCCGCGAGCTGGAAAAGCAGCTGGCCGCACTCCAGGCGCAAAGCGGCGCATAAGTACTCTCGCCAATCGCCCGGCAGCTTGTTAGTTTCTCGCGCGATGATTTCAGCAGCGCAGAAGTTCCTGACAGATTGGGTCCGCGGCCCGGGACGCTTTGCTGTTGGCACAACGGAAGCCCAGGAAGGTCGGCAACCGGAACGTATTTACCAGCTACCCGCCGCGCCGGGCTGACCCATCAAACTACCACCAACAACGGTGTGGAAATCACCACTGCAACTAAAAACTTCGAGGCTGGTTCAGCCACCTTGATCAATCTGATGGCAGACTTGCAGAATGGCGAAAGTCTCGCCCGGCGACCTGGGCGCAACGAGCTCGCGGACATCGCAAACGATCGCTCTTTCATTACCAGCAACCTGAACACCCGTGGGTTGGTGGGTATCCTCGGGAAACAAACCAATCCACCTCCACCGCGAACCGGCCAACCGGTCGCCGACAACACATGATCTCCGCTCTTTGGGCCATCCGCGTTCTCTTCCTCGGACTCTGCACTATCGCCGGCTTCGCCGTAAGTCAGGTCCGTCCGGATTATGTCGTCGCGAGCTACGGCGGCTTGCTTGGCGCCATCGTCGGCTTCGGTTTCGGCGGCTTGCTCATTGCGGTGGACGAAATGATCAAGGGCTTTTCGTTGCGCGCGTTTTCGGCCACCACGTTCGGATTGCTGCTCGGAATCGCCGTCGCGGAACTGATCGATCATTCCGGTCTGTTCGACCGCGTTGACGCGGATACCCGGTTACTGGTGCGCCTGGCCTTGTTTCTGGCCTTCAGCTACATTGGCATCGTGCTGGCCATGCGGAGCAACAAAGAGGATTTTTCACTGATTATTCCCTACGTGCGGTTCGCCCCCCGCAACAGGCCGGACAACCTCATTCTGCTGGACACCAGCGCGATTATTGATGGGCGCATCGCCGACCTCATTGAAGCCAACTTCCTCGAAGGCACCATCGTGGTTCCCGGGTTTGTCTTGAAAGAATTGCAGCAGATTGCCGACTCGGGCGACAGCATCAAACGCGCGCGGGGCCGCCGTGGCCTGGAGATGCTCAACCGCATCCAGCGCAATCAACGCAACGAAGTAAAGATTCACGACGGCGATTTTCCTGACGAGAAGGAAGTGGATGCCAAGCTGGTGCGCCTGGCCCGCAATCTCGGCGCGAAACTTTTTACCAACGATCACAATCTCGGCAAGATTGCTTCGTTGCAGAATGTCATGCACGTGAATCTGCACGAGCTGGCGCGGTCCCTGAAGCCGGTGATGCTTCCCGGAGAGGCGTTGTCGCTGAAGATCGTTCGCGAAGGCAAAGACAAAGGCCAGGGCATTGCTTATCTGCCCGACGGCACGATGGTCGTCGTCAACAACGGGCAGCAACACATCGGGCATCAGGTCGAGGTGCAGGTTCAAAGTTTGTTGCAAACGGGCGCGGGCGTGATTGTGTTCGCCGATTTGCGCCCGGGCAGTTCAACCTGAAAAGCTTATGGAAATGGTCACCATCTTCACCGCGTTCAATCCGGCGGAAGCCCAGTTAGTGCGTTCGCGCCTCGAGGCCGCCGAGTTCCATCCCGTGGTCAAAAATGAAATCTCGGCCCTCAGCATGGAAGGCTATGCTCTCGCCGCCGGCGGTATCCAGGTGCAGGTGCCCGATGCAGAAGCCGCTGAAGCCAGGGAATTCCTCAACTCATCAGAATCGCTTCCGGAATGAATTCGTCGTTTGCCCGTCGGTTGGTCGCGCTAAGAAAGCTGCTTCCGCGTGAACTCCTTCTCGAGCCGCGGGTGCTGAAACAATACGCGGGAGACAAGTGGTTCGCCACGCACCAACCCGATGCCGTCGCCCTGCCCCGCTCCACTGAATCCGTGGCCGCCATTCTGCGTTTTGCCAACCGGCACGGTATTCCGGTTACCGCTCGTGGGGCCGGACACGGCTACGTGGGAGGCTGCGTGCCGTTGCGCGGCGGCATCGTGCTCTCGCTCGAACGCATGAACCGCATCAAAGAAATCAACGCAGGAGATTTTGTCGCGGTAACGCAGCCCGGTGTCATTACCGCCACGCTTCAGGACGCGGTCGAGAGGCAAAATCTTTTTTACCCACCCGATCCAGCAAGCCGCGGCGAGAGTTTCATCGGCGGCAATATCGTCACCAATGCCGGCGGACCGCGGTGCTTGAAATACGGCGTCACTCGCGATTACGTCCTCGGCCTGGAAGTCGTCCTGGCCGCTGGCACGATCGTTCGCCTCGGTGGTCGCACGCACAAAAATAAAACCGGCTTCGATCTGCACCGCTTGTTCGTGGGCTCGGAGGGATTGCTGGGGGTTGTGACCGAAGCGACGCTCAAGTTGCTGCCGTTGCCGCCGTATCGCGCCAACCTCGCCATCGGATTCAGTTCGATGCGCCACGCGGTCCAGGCGTTGCACGCCATACTCGGCGCGGGCTTTCTGCCCACGGCGCTCGAACTCGCGGATTCCTTCACCCTCGCCGCCGCCTACCAACGCACCCGGAGCGAACGCCTCCGCGGTTGTCGCGCTCACTTGATTGTGGAACTCGACGGCCAACGCGCGTCGGTCCAAAACGAAATCCGCACCCTTCAACGGATTATCCGCATGCACCGCCCCTTGTTTGTCGAAACCGGTCTGGGCAACCAACAATGCGAGGAGGTCTGGAAAATCCGCCGCGAATTCTCGTATTCCCTCCGCGATACTGGTCTCACCAAGCTCAACCAGGACATTGTCGTTCCACGCAGCCGGCTTGAAGACCTCTTTGACTTCGCCGCGCGCCTGCAAAAGAAGCACCAACTGCAACTCGCCTGCTTCGGTCACGCCGGCGACGGTAACATTCACACCAACATCATGGTGGACTTTACTCAATCGGGTGCAAAAAAGCGCAGCGAAGCCGCGCTGGACGAGTTGTTCCGTCAAATCCTGGCCTGGGGCGGCTCCATCACGGGCGAGCACGGCATCGGCATCGCCAAGAAACGCTGGTGGCCGCTGGCGATTTCGAAGGACGTTCGTCAACTTCATCGCACCATCAAGCAGGCACTCGATCCGAAGGGAATTCTCAATCCGGGAAAGTTTGTGTGAATGGCCGCGCCCACGGACGCTCTCCGTTGACGCAACCCGTTGTTCCGTTGCGAGGCTATCGCTCCTTTTCAGCGGCAATCATCACCACAAACTCCCCTTTCAAACTCCGCTTCTTCGTCAGTTCCTCGAGTTGTGCCGGTTTGCCCCGCAGGTATTCCTCAAATTTTTTCGTCAGTTCACGGGCCAGCACAACGTCGCGTTCCGGAAACACTTCTTTCAACTCGCCGAGCAATTTCTCAATTCGATAAGGCGATTCAAACAACACCAGCGTTCCTTCAAACGCTTTGAGTGATTCGAGCTTGTTCCGTCTTTGACCCGACTTATGTGGCAGGAACCCGATGAAATGAAATTCCTCGGTCGCCAGCCCGCTGGCCGTCAACGCGGCTATCAGTGCGCTCGGGCCGGGTACGGGTTCCACGCGAAAGCCGGCACCAATCGCCGCTTTCACCACTCGTTCGCCGGGATCGCTGATGCCTGGGCTGCCAGCATCCGTAACTAACGCCACCTTCTCCCCGCGCCTCAATCGCTCGATGATCTCTTCGCTGCGCTTCGCCTCGTTGAATTGGAAGTAACTTAACAGTGGTTTGGAAATCTCGAAGTGCTTGAGCAACTGCCCGGTGCGACGAGTGTCCTCCGCCGCTACCAGGTCACATTCCCGCAACACTCTTAAGGCGCGGAGCGTGATGTCCTCCAGATTGCCAATGGGGGTGGCGACCAGATAAAGCGTGCCCGGGGTAAGTGGAGGCAAATCCATGCGTCACCAAGCTAGGTAAATCATGCCAGCGAACAAAGGCAGAACTCACTGTGAGGCAGATGCTGTGCCGAACGCTGCGAAAAAAAAGTTTTCGGTTTTTTTGAATGACACCCTGACAACCCTGTCCCATTGTCTGAAACGTCTGAGGAGCTTATGCCCGTCTCAGCTACAGCCCATCCGTGGGCGCAACAAGGAGCGCCCGAAGGTCAGGCTGTCTTCAAAACAAACTCCATAGCGACACGAGCCATGATCAAAACACTCGAAGTCATCACTGAAGCCATCCGCAATCCGAAGCACCCGTTTCGCAAAGCGGATAATCAGCCAAAGAAATCCATGAAGCACCGGTACGAACGACGCAAGATTAAAGAGTACCTGCATTTGGCCGATTGGCAGGAGGAACAGGCAACCTAGGGAAAGAATTTACAAAATCGTTTAACCATTAAAGCCACGCTCTCGCAGCGTGGCTTTTTATTGGCAGGCTGGGCAAATTCCGAAGAACTCCAGGCGATGCGTCACTGCCTTGAACTTGCTTTGCATCGCGACACGCCGTTCCAATTCCCGGACAACACAATCACCGATTTCCACCATGCTCGCGCAACGCGTGCAAACCAGATGATGCTGATGGCCCTGATGCCGCTCGTCCACCAGGGCAAAACGCGCCACCCCATCTCCAAACTGAAACCGCTTTACGGCTCCCATCCGTTCCAACAACTGGATCGAGCGATAAACGGTCGCCAGATCGCTGGCACCCCGCGGAAGCTGTTGGTGAATTTCCTGATTCGATAATGGTCGCCGTTCCTTTTCCAGGACTTGCAGGATCGCGCGGCGCGGGCCGGTCATTCTGCGGGATTCGCGATGCAGCCGTTCGTGCCAGCCGACGCAGTCACTCATGCAAGCAGAGGGGTTGGCTCGGGAATTCGGCATGCGTCAGTGAATGAGGACGCTGCACACGCCCAGAGCCGTCCCAAATACGATTGCTCCCAGTTTGGCGAAATTAAAGCGATGCACATCGCTGGCCTCAAACAAAATCGTCGTCGAGATATGCATGAAAATGCCGATGACGATCGCCATCAACTCACGGGAATAATTCACCAGCGGTGTATGCGCACTGATGAGCATCCCCAACGGCGCCATCGCCGCGAAAAGCCCCAGCATTCCCAGCGAAGCCTTCCGACTCATCCCCGAATGCAACAGCATCCCCAACAACGCAATCGCCACGGGATAATTGTGGACCACGATGCTGAACAACAACAACCGTCGCGACTGCAGGTCGTGATGATGCTGACCGTCGCCCAGGGCCATGGCCTCGACAAACGCGTGCAGGCAAAGCCCGGCCACGACCCCGATCGGCATCTTCCCGTGCAATGCATGCGAATGCCCGTGTTCCACCCCCATCGAAATCACGTCCAGCGCGACCTGCACGAAGAACCCCGCGAGCATCAGCGCGCCAATCAACAGTGCCCCATGCGCGTGGCTGCTTTCCGGCCCGTGCTCGCGGTAAAGTTCCGGAAGCAGATGGAGCATGGTCAGGCTCAGGAGGAACGCCCCCGTGAACGCATTCAGCAGCCGGATGTGCTTCGCATCGTAAAGACGGAAGACAAAAACCGTTAATGCCCCCAGTACAATGCTGGATAGAAGGATGAGATAGTCCATGAGATGCCCGCAGCTCCGCCATCCTCAATTGCAAATCATTTGCAATTGGCGGCCCGAAAAAGCCCCGCCGCATGGGGCGGGGCGGAATCGATTACTTCACCAGCAACATCTGACGCGCGCGCTTGATGGCGCGGTTCAGACGGCGCTGATAGTGCGCCGGCAGGCCCGTGTATTTCCGGGGCAGGATGCGGCCCTGGTCGGTCACGAACTGACGAAGCAGATTCGTGTTCTTGAAATCCAGCGCGTCCACCGTGAAGTCAATCTTCGGCTTCGGGCGCGGGGTGCGTTTCTCGGTGGAACCGCGGCGACCGCGGTCCGATCTGTCGGTATTGGTCTTGCGAGGCATAAGCGGTTACTTGATTTCGCGGTGCACCGTGTGACGACGCAGCGCCGGATTGTATTTTTTGATCTCCAGCTTCTCGGTCTGCAGCTTCTTGTTGCGGGTGGTGGTGTAACGCGACGGAGACTTGCCTTCCTTGCGCGCCTCCGTGCATTCAATGGTGATGATTTCGCGCGGCATAAATTATTGTTCCTTTTCTTTCGCTGGCTTCTCTTCAGCGGGTGCTTCGTCGCCCTCTTCCTCAACTTCCGTTGAACCGGCGGCATCCACCGTCCCAAGCGCACCCAATCGGCGCTGACGCAACGCGCCATCGCGCTCCAACTGAGCCTGTGCCTGCACGGTAAAGCGCGTCCAGGGAATCGCCTCCAGGCGCGCCTTGGGAATCGCCTTGCCGGTCAATTCGCACGTGCCATAAGTATTCTTCTCAATTCGTTTCAGCGCCTCTTCAATTTCGTAAACAGCGTCCTGGTCCGATGACAGCAGGCTGAGGGCAAAATCGCGGTCGAAATTGTCCGTGCCGGAATCCGCCATGTGCAGACTGTAGCCGGCAATCTCCTGCGCCGATTCCTTGGCCAGGCCATTCATCTGCCGGACCAACTGTTCGCGCAATTCCAGCAAACGATCGTAGTACTTTTGCCACTCGGCCTTCACTTTCTTGGGGCCGTGTTCCGGACGCGACTTGGCCGTCAGCGGTCGACCCAGGATCGCCGCCGCCGAAGCGGTCGTATGCGCCTTGTTCGCCGGACTTTTCCTGATCTCTTTCTTTTTCGTAGTCACACGCAAAAATCTTTTCGAGCTTACGCTCGTTATCTTTTAATTCCTGACCGGAACATCTATTCCACAGGGGGGCGCGACTTTAGCAAACGAATGCAAATAATCCACAAAAATCTTCAAAAAAATTGGGCTACTTTCAGGTAGGCAACGACCCACTAATCGTCACCTTCAAACCCTCGTTCCCGCTTGGCTGTAAACGAGAAATTTCTTTCCGACAATCCCATTTGCAGAAACCATCCCGCGATGCAGGTGCGATTCCTCCTCGGTCCCGCCGGCAGCGGTAAAACCTTCCGCTGCCTGGCCGAAATCCGTCAGGAATTACTGGCCGACCCCGCCGGCTCGCCTTTGCTCCTGCTCGCACCCAAGCAGGCCACCTTTCAGCTCGAACGCCAGTTACTTTCCCATCCGGACCTCTACGGTTACACCCGGCTGCAAATTTTGTCCTTCGATCGCCTGGCGCAATACATTCTCCGCGAACTGGGCGCGAACTTGCCCGAGCCGCTGGATGACCAGGGGCGCGTCATGGTCCTGCGCGCGCTCTTGAGCCAACATCGCTCCCGTCTGCGCGTCTTCCATACCACCGCGCGCCTGCCCGGATTCGCCACCCGGCTCAGCCTGCTGCTCCGCGAACTGCAGCACGAACAAATCTCGCCCAGGCAACTCCTCGCTCTCGCTGAAAAAATCTCCGGGCCCGAGCAATTGCGCGACAAACTTCACGACTTCGCGCTTCTGCTTCGCAGTTATCTGGACTGGCTCGAACCGCGCGGCCTTTTGGATGCCGAAGACTTGCTGAATCAAGCGACCACTCTTCTGCGAACGGAAGCGAGATTGCCAGCCGGGCAACGCCGATTTCAACTGGCGGGCCTTTGGATGGACGGCTTTGCTGAGTTAACCGCCCAGGAACTGGATTTGTTGTCCGCGCTCGCCCCACTCTCCAGCCTTACGACGCTGGCATTTTGTCTCCCTGACGAAATCACCGACGAACCTTCGTGGCTCTCGACCTGGTCCGTCATTGGCCAGACCTACCTTCGCTGCCGGCAGCGCCTCGCCGACGTCACCCGGGCCCAAACCTCTGTCGAGTCATTGAGCCAGCAACGACGTTTCACTTCGCCAGACCTGGCCCACCTCGAACATCACTGGGCAAACCCGGAACGATTTGCCGGCCCTTGTGCGACCATCACACCCTTTTCCTGCGCCACCCCGGAAGACGAAGTCACCCTCGCTGCGCGCCAGATCAGCCACTTCGTTCGCGATGGCGGCCGTTACCGCGAAACCGCGGTGCTCGTTCGCTCGTTAGACCGTTACGCTGACATCGTGCGACGTGTCTTTACGCGTTACGAAATTCCGTTCTTTCTCGACCGGCGCGAACCGGTCACGCATCACCCGCTGGCCGAACTCACGCGCTATGCCCTGCGCCTGGCCGCTTACGACTGGCAAACGCCCGACTGGTTCGGTGCGCTCAAAACCGGCCTGGTGGACATCGCTGAGGACGACGTGGATTGGCTCGAGAATCTGGCGCTGGAGTTTGGCTGGACCGGGAACACGTGGACGCAAGCACTGCCCGTCCCGGAACGCCCCACCTGGACCGAGCGCGCTGAACGCCTGCGCAACCGGGTTATCCCGCCATTTGTCACTGTGGCAAAACACGCTGCCCAGCCGCTCACGGGCGTTCAACTTGCCCACGTCATACGGGAATTCTGGACGACGCTAAATATCGCGCGCTCACTGGACCAGTGGAACACTCGCGTCAACGCGAGTTCGTCATCCGCGCTTCAACACCAGACCCCGCATGCAACGGTGTTCGACCAGATGCATGCCTGGCTCGACAATCTCGAGCGCGCCTTCCCGACTGAAGCGCTTTCGGTGCGCGACTGGTTGCCCATCCTCGAAGCCGGCCTGGCCAATCTCAGCATCGGCGTCATTCCACCCACCATTGACCAGGTACTCGTCGGCGCAATTGACCGCTCCCGCAACCCTGACCTCAAACTCGTCCTGGTGCTCGGTCTCAATGAAGGCATCTTTCCCGCCCGCCCCAGGGAAGACGCGCTGCTCAACGAACTCGAACGCGATGCGTTGAACACCGCCGGCGCACGGCTCGGCAGCAACACCCGACGACGACTCGGCCATGAGTGGTTCTATGGCTATATCGCGGTCACGCGCGCGAGCCAGCAACTGGTGCTCACCTACGCCCAAACTGACTCACGCGGAAACAAACTCAATCCCTCGCCCTTCTTTACCCGATTGGCAGAACTCTTCCCCGAGCTCAGCCCACAGCCGTGGCGACCGCCACCAGCATTCACCGAAGTGGAGCACGTCAGCGAAATCACTGCCCCGGCGATCCGACTCGCCGAGCAAGTCACTCGGCATTCAGGCAACGTCGACGCCGCCGAGGTCGCGGCCTTGCTTTCCCTTCCGCAACTCACCCCCGCAATCACCAAAGCCCGTCAGCTCGCCGCCGCGCACGACCAGCTTTCTCCGGCCCTGGCCGAGCGACTCCATGGGCCCGAACTCGCCACGTCGGTCAGCGCCCTCGAGAATTTTGCCGCCTGCCCGTTCAAGTTTTTTATCGGGCACGGCCTCCGCGCTTCCGAACGCAAGTTGTTCGAACTCGATGCCCGCGAACGCGGCTCGTTCCAGCATGAAGTGCTCAGCGCCTTTCACGGCGAGTTGCTCGCCGAAAAACTCCGCTGGCGCGATCTCACCCCGGATGCCGCGCGGGCCCGCATCCGTCGCCTGGGAGAAAACCTGCTCCCCAACTACCGCAATGGTCTGATGAACGCCGACGCGGGACGGCGCTTCGCCGCGGAAACATTGTTGCGCTCCCTCGAGACGCTCATCGCGGTGCTCGTGGGCTGGATGCGGGATTATCAATTCGATCCTGCTTTGGTCGAGGTGGGTTTCGGACTCAAAAACACGCCGTGGCCGGCGTGGCGACTGGAGCTGAACCACGGACACGCTCTGCTTTTGCGCGGGCGCATCGACCGCGTGGATGTGTGGCGCGATCCTGCCACCAACGCGGCGCTTGCGGTCGTCATGGATTACAAGTCCAGCAGCCGCAAACCGGATCGCCTCAAGCTTGAGCACGGACTCCAACTGCAATTGCCCGCTTACCTTGCGGCGTTGGAACAATTGCCCGAAGCCCACGCCTCGCTGGGCGCTCAACGCCTCGTGCCGGCCGGTGTATTTTACGTCAACCTTCGCGGAGAGTTCGCGTCAGCCAAATCCCGCGCGGACGTCCTGGCAGACCGCGCCGAAGCGTTGCGCAAGGGTTACACTCATTTCGGGCGTTTTGACGCCGGCCACATTCAACAGCTTGACCCCCGTGGCGAGAGCAGCCAGTTCAAAACCGGAGGGCGCGCTTACGACCGCATGAACTCCTCTGAATTCCGCGAGCTGCTGAATCGTGCGGTGGAAAACCTCGTCCGCTTCGGCGACGAAATCTATTCCGGCGTCATTGCGCCCACCCCTTTCCGCAAAGGCGGCGAAACCGCATGCGACTTCTGCGAGTACACCGCCATCTGCCGCTTTGATCCCTGGGTGCAACCGTTTCGCTCTCTCCAAACCACGAAGGAGTAAGCAGCCCAACCGGCACTTCCGATGACCACGCCGCAACAACAAGCCGCCATCGCCGCACGCGGCAATGTTTTGGTCGCCGCCGGCGCGGGCACGGGCAAGACCAGCACCGTCACGGAACGTTGCCTGGACCTCATCATTCGGGAGCGCTGTTCCGTGGGCGAGATCCTCATGGTCACGTTCACGGAAGCCGCCGCCGCCGAAATGCGCGAACGCATCCGCCACGCACTCCATCAGGCTGCCGCCTCCCCGCCCGACCCTGAAACCGCCTTGTGGCTCGCGGAGCAGAATGCGCTGCTCGACACCGCGCCCATTTCCACCCTGCATGGTTTTTGCCTCGAACTGGTGCGCCGCAACTTTCACGTGCTCGGACTTGATCCCCAGTTCACCGTGCTGGATGAACAGCAAACCAAACCGCTCATTCACTCAGTACTCGATGCCTTGTTTCAAAAACATTATGCCGACGCTTCGGATCACGCTCGCGCCGTGGCGGAATTCGTTCGTGGCTATGGCAATGGTCGCGATGAGGCCATCCGCCAACTGGTATTAAAGATCCACGAACATGCGCAAACGCTCGCCGCGCCTGCCCAATGGCTCGCCGAACAATGTGCCTTGTTCAACAACCCGTCAGCCGACACGTGGCGAACCCGATTCCTCGAAGCCGTTCTCGACTGGGCGAGCTATTGGAGAAGTTCCATCGAAGAATTGGCGGAACGCAGCGCCAACCTCGCCGCGTGCGCCGAGGCCCTTCAGTCGCTGGGCCAGAATTCTACGTTTCGCGATGCGGCTGCGGCCCTCACCAAAGTGACGGCGGCGAACGAACGCGAATGGGAATACGGCACCAAAGGCAAACTGCGCAAACCGATCGAGAGCTTCTTCACCAGCGCCGCTTTCCTCCGCGACCTGATGGCCAACGATGGCGCGCCGCTCGCCGAAGATTGGGAGTGGTCACGTCGCCCGATGCTCGCCCTGCTGGAACTCGCGCGCGAATTCAGCGATGAGTTCGCCCGCGCCAAACGCGAACTGGGCGGAATCGATTTTTCCGACCAGGAACAATTTGCCCTGCGCCTGCTACTCGATGCCGGACAACCCACGGCCATCGCCCGCGCCTGCCGTGAACGCTTCCGTTATGTCTTCGTGGACGAGTGCCAGGACATCAACGCCGCGCAGGATGCCATCCTTCGCGCCGTCAGCCGCGAAGGCGCTGATGCCAACCGCTTCCTCGTCGGCGACGTCAAGCAAAGCATCTATCGCTTTCGCCTGGCGAATCCCCGCATCTTTCAGGAGTACCAGGAACGCTGGTCGCGCGGCGAATTAGCCCCAGCCCCCAGCGCGACGAACGAACCACGGGAACTGCAGTTCGATTTCTTCGCTGCACCCGCGCCCCCAACCGTCACTCGCGGCAAACGCAAGCCGGCCAGCCCTCCGCCAGCACCAGCGCCAACGGTCTCGGCGCGCGCGCTGTCGCTCACCGAAAACTTCCGCAGTCGCGAGGCGTTGCTTCAATTTATCAATCCCGTCTTCCGCGTCCTGATGCGTCCGGTCATTGGCGGCCTGACGTATGATGCGGCGGCGGAATTGCAGTTTGGCAATCGCCAGGAGCGCATGCCGCTCACGATTGCGGCGCGGCGGGAGCGACCATCCGAAGTCGAACCTCAACAGTGGCCCGACCCCGGCGAAGTCACTCCGCGCGTTGAACTGCACGTGCTGACCCGGGACAACGACGCCGATTCCGGCGAAGAGGTTTTTGACAGCGATCCCGCAACCAACGACGTGCCGGACCTTCCGGCCACGGAGCGCGAGGCGTTGCTCGTAGCACGCCGACTGAAACAATTGCGCGCCTCGGGTCATCGCGTCTGGCGTCCCCGGGAGAAAGCCTTCGCGCCGGTCGAGTATCGCGACATGGTGATTCTGATGCGCAGCACCAACGGGCGCGCGGAGGTATTCGCCCGCACGTTTCATCACGAGGGCATTCCCCTGCACGCAAGCCGCGCCGGTTTTCTTGAAGCCCAGGAAGTTCAGGATGTGTTGAATCTGCTTCGCCTGCTCGACAATCCGTTGCAGGACTTCCCGTTGCTCGCGGTCCTGCGTTCGCCGTTGGTCGGGCTTTCACCAGAGGAACTCGTGCAACTGCGGTTGGCAGGTCCCAACGACTTGCTGTGGACCGCGCTCCTGAAACTTCAGGCCCGGCAGCCAGCCGAAGGCGTCGTCTTGAAGGCCCGCACGTTTGTCAGCGCGTTTCATCGCTGGCGTGAATTAATCCGGCATACCTCGCTCACCAAATGCATCGAGAGCGCATTGACCGAAACTTATTACGAAGCCCTGCTGCTGGCCGGTGAGCGCGGCCCGGAACGCGTCGCCAATCTCCATCGCCTGATCGAGTTGGCACGTCGGTTTGATCCGTTTCAGCGCGCGGGTCTCTTTCGCTTTCTTCAGTTCATTGCCGAACAGGAGGAAACCGAGGCGCGCCACGAACCCGCCGAGTTGTTCAACGAAAATGCCGTCCGCCTCATGACCATTCATGCCAGCAAAGGCCTTGAGTTTCCCGTCGTCGTGCTGGCCGGTTTGGGAACGCGGTTTAACGTGCGCGATCTCGGCAACGATATCCTGCTACACGAAGACCTCGGGTTGTGCCCCAAAGTGTTGCCGCCCGAGACGCGCACGAGGTATCCGAGCATCGTTCACTGGCTGGCCGCGCAACGCGAACGTCGCGCCCTGCTCGGTGAAGAGTTGCGCCTGCTCTACGTGGCCATGACCCGTGCCCGGGATACGCTCATCCTCACCGGCGCCACCTCGCGCAAAGACGAAGTGACGCGATGGGAAGAACCCTCACCCATCAATGATCACGCCCTGGCCAAAGCCACTTGTTTCCTCGATTGGTTGCGGTTGTGGTTCACCAACGAAGGCCAACCGCTCGAATGGCAGAATGATTTTGAAGGCGCGAACGAACTGTTGCGCTGGCGCTTTTACCTGGTCAACGATCCCGCCTTTGCGCCCGAACCAACCGCAACAAACAACGTTGCCCCGGGACTGCAATTACCTTCTTCGGAAGCGCTGGCCGAAATACGCTCGCGTATTGGCTATCAATACGCTCACCTTGCCGCCACTCGCGAGGCAGCAAAATCCTCGGTCACCGCCCTCCGTCGCCGCGCCACCGAAGCGGATGACGAAGCTCGGCCATTGTTTCCCTTCACTCGTCCCGCACTCACAGCGCCTCGTGTTGCCACTGACAAACTTTCCGCCGCGGAAATCGGCACCGCCCATCATGCGTTTCTGCAATTCGTGGATCTTGCACAAGTCGGCAGCGAAGCCACGCTCCGCAATGAAGCCGCGCGCTTGCGCGACGCCGGCGGGCTGAGTGAAGACGAATTTGCCGCGCTGGATTTCGCTGCGCTCGCCGCGTTCTGGAATTCCGAAGTCGGCCAACAGATTCGCGCCGTGCCGCACCACTACATCAATCGCGAGATGCCTTTCACCGCGCGCTTTGATGCCAGCGAACTGGAGCAGCTGGTCGGCGGATTTGTCCACCACAACGATCCCGCGGACTTCGTAATCGTTCAGGGCGCCCTGGACCTCGCCGTGCTGCTGCCGGAAGAAATCTGGTTGTTAGATTTCAAGACCGACCAGGCGAACGCCGCCGAACTCCCGGCAAAAGTAGAACATTACAAGCCACAACTGAAGATCTATGCCGCCGCACTCACGCGCATTTATCGCCGACGCGTGACACGCTGTTGGTTGCATTTCCTCGCCGCAAAAAAAACGGTTTCAATTGCACCGCTGGCTTGAGTTCGGCCACCTGAGGAACTACTTTCGCTCCGTGAAGTCCCGGTCATTGGTGCGACCTGTGTGCAGTTTCATCGTAATCTGCGCCCTGGGTATTTCCGCCGCGAGTGCCGCGCCTGAAAAGGCCATTCACCTGCGCAACCAGCGCATCACCACGACTCCCGCCAGTGCCGCCGCCGCATCGGCCGTCCCTGGCGCGCCGCTCAACGGGCTGTTCCTCGTCCAGTTTGAATCCGCTCCTACATCGGAGCAGCGCCAGGAGCTGACCAACCTTGGCGTTGACCTGCTTTCCTACGTTCCCGACGATGCCTTCATCGCGGACGTCAGCAATGTCCCGCCGGGCCAACTCCGCGCCCTGCCCTTCGTCCGCTGGGTTGGGCCGTTAATGCCGGAACACAAAATCCACGGAAAACTCACCAGCCAGGTTGCGGCCAAAGCCGGCGCTGACCTGGAAGTCAGCGTCCTTTTGGCGCCGCGTGCCCGACCCAACGACGCTTCGGCCGCCCGGAATCAATTCTCCCGGATCAACGGCCAAAGCGAATTGCGTCAGGGCACGATCCTGCGCGGTAACATTCCGCCGGGTAAACTCCAGCAACTGGCCGAATCACCCGCCGTCCTGTGGATTGAACCGGCCCCGCGCATGAAGTTGAATGACGAAATCGCAACCAAAATTGTCGCCGGCGACAATGGCAACGCCGGGACCCTGGCGAGCGTGCATCAACTCGGTTTTACCGGCGCCGGAGTCAAGGTTGCCGTCGCTGACAGCGGTCTCGATAGCGGCGACACGAACGTGATGCATCCCGACATCGCCGGTCGCGTGACGGCGCTGTTTCATTACGGCGCGTTGGCGGATGCCGCGGACGAACACAGTCACGGAACGCACTGCGCGGGAATCATCGCCGGCAACGGCGCCACCGGCGAAGTGGACGATAATGGATTTCTCTTTGGCCTCGGCGTCGCGCCGGGCGCGAGTCTCATTGGCCAACGAATCTTCGACGCCGCCGGCGGCTACACTTACACCGAAGCCAGTTTCGAGAAACTCACGCGCGACGCCAAGAGCGCCGGCGCCGACATCGCCTCGAACAGTTGGGGCGACGACACCCAGGGCCGTTATGATCTCAGTGCGATGGAGTTTGACGCGCTCGTCCGGGACGCGGTCAATGACGCGTTCGCGGCAGGCGACCAGCCTTACATCATTGAATTCTCGGCCGGCAACGCCGGGCCCGGCGGCCAGACCATTGGCAGCCCCGCAGTCGCCAAAAACGTAATTGCGACCGGCGCGGCGCAAAACGATCGACCCGACCTGCTCATCTACGGCGATGGTCCGGACGCGATGGCGGATTTCTCCAGTCGCGGCCCGTGCGAAGATGGCCGCATCAAGCCCGACTTGACCGCGCCGGGAACCTGGATCGCCTCGCTGCGCTCGGTGTATGCGGATGACAACAACGCCTGGGGAGAGATTTCCCAGAACTACATGTACCAGGGCGGCACGAGCCAGGCCGGACCGCATGTATCCGGCGCTGCCGCGGTGTTTGTGCAGTATTGGCGGCAGATGCACACCAACGCGACGCCGTCACCGGCCCTCGTCAAAGCCGCGCTCATCAACTCGGCCACCGACATGGATGAAACCGCCATCGGTTCGGTGATAATCGACGATGACGATGACCCCATCAACGTGAGTTTCCCGCAGGATGCGAACCCCGTGCCGAACATGGACGAAGGTTGGGGTCGCGTGGACCTGCCGAATTTGATTGGCTCGACCCGAAACTACCAGTTCGTGGATCAATCCGTCTTGCTGACCAACAGCCAGCAATTCGAACAACGCATTCTCCTTGGCAGCTCCGCGGAGCCGCTCAAAATCACGCTCGCCTACACGGACGTGCCCGGCACACCTGTCTCCGTGCCCGCGCTCGTCAACGATCTCGATCTCGAAGTGTTTGCGCCCGATGGCCACGTTTATCATGGCAACCAGTTTAATGCCGGTGAATCGCTTCAGGACCCCTTCGCCTTCGACAGCCTCAACAACGTCGAAGCGGTGCATCTGGCCGCGCCGGTCCCTGGCGAATACCTCGTTCGCATTCGCGCTCGCAATGTGCCGATGGATGCTCGCCGCGACACCGCCGCCATCATTGACCAGGATTTTGCCCTCGTCGTCTCCGGCAGTTTCGCCGCGCCGGGTACCGGCATCGTGACGTTTGATCGCCCCGTATATACCGCGCCCGCCACCATCAAACTCCGACTCGTGGATTACAACCTGGCTGGGCAACCGACCGCAGCCATCACTCTGCGCAGTTCCTTGGAAACCAGCGGGGAGATCGTCACCCTTTTCGCCAACGGAACGTACGGCCTGTTCACCGGCGCGGTTGCCACCGCCACGGGCCCGGCGATCACTGACGGCGTCCTGCAGATTCAACATGGCAACACCATCACCGCGGTCTATCAGGACGCCGCGCCACCGGCGCAACGATTGTTTACCGCGCGGGCCGACCTGCTCCCGCCGGTCATCAGCGCCGTGTCCACCACGAATCGCTTTGGCCGGGCGCAAGTGCGTTGGGTCACCGACGAACCCGCGCGCAGTTTGTTGCTTTACGGCACCACACCTTCGCTTGGTTCGGTGCAAACCAATCTCCTGTTGTTGACCAATCACACCGCCACCGCGGACGGACAGGTTTCCGGCCAGACCAATTACTTTGCGCTGGTGTGCCTGGATGAAGCGGGAAATGTCACCACCAACAACAATGCCGGCCAGCTCTTCAGCTACGTGGTGCCGTTTGCCCCGCCGATTCTCATGGTGGACGGCTATTACAACGATTTGTTTATCCAACCGCCAATTGCGAATTACACCGACCCGCTGAATGAACTCGGTCTGCCTCATGACGTGTGGGACGTGGAAACGCTGGGACCGCCCACCGCGGCGGATTTGCGCACCTACCGTGTCGTCCTCTGGCGCATCGCGGAATTCAGCACCAGCGCGCCGACCGGCCTCACCATCCCGGAGCAAGCGACCATTCGCGAATATCTGAACTCCGGCGGCTCCCTGTTCATGGCGTCGATGGAATTGATCTCACGGCTCGGCCCGAACTCGCCATTCGTGCGCGAAGTGCTGCACGTCAGCGATTTCACCGAAGACATCACGGTGACGGGTGTGGAGGGCGTTCCCAACGATCCCATCGGCGGCGGACTGTCGCTCAACCTTGATTATGCCACCGACTACACCTACCTGGGTGTGCTCGAACTGAACTTCTCGGACACCATGTCGCCGGGCCCGGGAGCGGAAGGATTTTTGATGGATATCGACACGGACGAGTTCGCCGGCCTTCGCTTCCCGCGCGTTGGTGTGGACAGTCCTGGCCGGGTTGTTTTCCTGTCCTTTCCGTTTGATACCGTGCCGCTGAACGACCCCGCACCGCACAACCGCACGGAACTGCTCCGGCGGATTCTCCAGTTCCTCGCGCCGGGTTTGAACGGCCAGGGCAGCGTGGCTTTCAACCGGAGTGTTTACGCCACTCCGAGCCAGGCGACAGTCGAAGTGGCGGATTCGGATCTGGAAGGGCTCGGACAAATCAACATCAACCTCACCAGCACCACGCAAACCACGCCGGTAACCCTGAGCTTGCAGGAAACCATCCGTCGTGGCGTGTTCCGCGGTTCGTTCGCTATTGCCCCGACTCTCACTGGCGGGCTGCTCACCGAACTGCGCGCCAATCCCGGCGATTTCGTTTACGCCGCCTATTTTGACGCTTCGTCCAACCGCACCGTCACCGCCAGTGCGCCCGTCGAAAACACGCCGCCCGTGATCACCGGGCCCATCACCGTCGAACCCGGTTACGTGGAGGCCACCGTTTATTGGGACACCGACGAACTCGCCACTTCGCAAGTTGAGTTTGGCGAGTCCACCTTGCTGGGACGCACCGCGCGCAATGACACCCCGACCGACTCGCACGCCGTCTCGCTGCCCCAGCTCGAGCCCGCCCGCACCTACTACTTCCGCATTGTCACTACGGACCGCGCGGGCAACATCACCATCGACGACAACAACGGCGCGTTCCATAGTTTCGCCACCTTGCAACCCCGCTTGCCTCCCTGGACCGACAACCTGGAGAATGGCAACAGCAACTGGACCGTTTACACCGTCGATGAATCCGAGCGCGGCTGGGAACTCGGCGTGCCCGGCATCTTCTCGCCGCCCGCTCACTCGCCCACCAACGCCTGGGGCAGCAACCTCAGCGGCGAATACGCCAGTGCCATCGAGAGTTACCTCATCAGCCCTGCCATCTACCTGACCAATGGCAACACCGCCAAACTCAGTTTCTGGCATGCCTACGATTTCACCGCGCCCTCCGACCTCGACATCTTCCACGCCGGCGAAGTCTTGTTGCTCACCGACAACGCACTGGAACCGATTTCGCTGGGCGTTTTCTCCGATGACATCGTGGACTGGGAAGAAGTCGAAGTGGACCTCACCCCTTACCTCGGCAAAATCGTTTACATCGCGTGGCACTACTTCCTGTTCTCGCTCGAAAGTATGCCGCGCACCGGCTGGCTTGTGGACGACGTGAGCATCACCGTCAGCAACACGCCCATCGGCACGCTCGCCGTCTCCAACAACCTCTGGCAATCCACCTATGTCCTCTCCGGCCCGAGCGGCCGGCTCGGCACGGGCCGTTTCCTCCTCATCACCAATGCCGCCCCCGGCCAATACTCCATCGAATACGGAGACGTCCCCTGGTATTCCAAACCCGCCAATCAAACCAACACCCTGGTGGCCGGCGGCAACATCGCTTTCACCGGCAACTACACCGCGCCTGACGCCAACGCCAACGACATCCCCGACACCTGGGAAAACGCCCAGTTCGGCGCGCTCGATCCCTTGCGCTCGCAATCCACGGACACCGATGGCGACGGCCTGAGCGATTGGGGCGAATTCATTGCCGGCACTGATCCCAACAACCCACCGCCGCCCTTCCGCATCAAGGCCGAGCGCGTCAGCAACAACCTCATTCAACTCTCATGGCCCTCGGTGACCAATCACACCTACCGCGTGCACGCCAGCAGCACCGTCGGCAATTTGCTGCCCGTGTCCGACTGGCTCAACGCCGCCGGCACCAACACCAGTTACACCTTGTCCGTCGCGACGAATGGCCCGACGAGATTCTTCCGTGTTGAAGCCGCGCCGCCCGTCGGTTCCCTGGCCGCGATTTTCGAACTCACCACCACCGTGCTGCCCAACCAGCAAATCAAACTCACGTGGCCCAGCGCACCGGGCCACGGCTATCGCGTCCTCGCCAGCACCAACGGGCAGCCGGAGTCCGCATGGACGCCCTATACCGATTGGATTCGCGCCACCACCTTCAACACCAGCCTCACCCTCCCCGCTCCCACCAACGGCGCTCCCTCCTTCTTCCGCCTCGAAGCCCAACCGTGATTCGAAAGCTGAGTGTTGGATGTTCGATGTTGGATGTTCGATGTTGGATGTTCGATGTTGGATGTTCGATGTTGGATGTTCGATGTTGGATGTTGGA
>DASUGI010000094.1:0-35673 GCA_036274115.1 Verrucomicrobiia bacterium | reverse complement strand
AATCTTGGGGAGAATCCTGAGCCCACTCCAATTGAGGCCCAAAGATTAGAGGCGGACAAAGATGAAGGTGCAGAGATCAAACCCGCTGTCTCGCCTCAATCTTTGCCTGCCCCTAATCTTGGGGAGAATCCTGAGCCCACTCCAATTGAGGCCCAAAGATTAGAGGCGGACAAAGATGAAGGTGCAGAGATCAAACCCGCTGTCTCGCCTCAATCTTTGCCCGCCCCAAATCTTTGGGGGAATTCTGAGCGCACTCCAATTGGGGTCAAACGATCTGAGGCGGACAAAGATAAAAGCGGCGAACCCAAGCCTCCTGTCTCGTCACCATCTTCGTCCGTCCCTAATCTTTGGGCGAACCCTGAACGATGAGCAAACGCGTCGTCATCATCGGAGCAGGCGTCATTGGCCTTTCCACCGCGTATTACTGCGCGCGGCGCGGCTTCGATGTCACCATCGTCGAGCGCAAGCCCGCCCAACGCGACGGTTGCTCCTTCGGCAACGCGGGCATGATCGTGCCCAGCCATTTCATTCCCCTGGCCGCGCCCGGCATGGTGAAGCTGGCGCTCAAATGGATGTGGAATCCCGCCTCCCCGCTCTACATCAAGCCGCGACTCGACTCCGATTTGATCGGGTGGGGATTGAAGTTCTGGAGCGCCGCTAATGCCGAACATGTCGGCAGCTCGGCACCGTTAATTCGCGACCTCTCGCTCGAGAGCCGGAAGTGCTTCGAGGAATTGGCGGGAGCGCCGGTCTCCGACCCGGCACGTTCAGGAATTGGTGACTTTGGTCTCGTCAAAAACGGCCTGCTCATGCTCTGCAAATCCGAGCATGGCCTGCACGAGGAAGCCAAGACCGCCGAGCAAGCCCGCGCGCTTGGCGTGCCCGCTGAAGTTCTCGATGCGAAACAAACCGCCGCGCTCGACCCCGGCGCGCGAATGGACATTGCCGGCTCGGTGCACTTCCCGCTGGATTGCCATCTCACCACGGACCGCTTCATGTCCGCGCTGCAAGCCGAAGTGGAGCGCCTCGGTGTGAAATTCATTTGGGAAAGCGAGGTGGCTGGCTTCACCACTGGGAGCGCTCGTCGAATTCAAACCATCAAGACTTCCAAGGGCGAGGAACTCGAAGCCGATGAATTCGTGTTGTGCGGCGGTTCATGGTCGCCGCAGTTGGCCAGAAAACTTCAGCTCAAGATTCCCCTCCAAGCAGGCAAAGGCTACAGCCTCACACTGCCAAAGCCGCGTCAACTGCCGCAAATCTGCTCGATCTGCACCGAAGCACGCGTGGCCGTGACACCGATGGGTGAAAAGCTTCGCGTCGGCGGCACGATGGAAATTGCCGGGCTCAACGAAGACATCAACTCCATTCGCGTGCGGGGCATCATTGATTCGTTCTGTCGTTACTTTCCGGAATTCCAGCCGAAGGATTTCGAAGGCATTCAACCGTGGCGCGGTTTGCGTCCCTGTTCACCGGATGGATTGCCTTACCTCGGCCGCACGGCAAAATTCACCAACCTCTCCCTCGCCACGGGCCACGGCATGATGGGATTGAGCCTCGGGCCGATCACAGGCAAGCTGATGGCTGAGATTCTTGCGGGCGAGAAACCGCAGACGGATATCGCGATGCTCTCACCGGATCGTTACGGTTGAGCACAGTGCACTTCATGCGACTCCACCTAATTGATTCCAATGAAGAGCTCGTCACAGCCTGGACGAAAAGGTTCGCGACTTTTCCCGAGGTTAACATCAAGCACGCAAACATTCTCGATGTTGCTGAGAATTGCTTGGTTTCGCCAGCCAACAGCCACGGCTTCATGGATGGTGGAATTGATGCGGCCTATTGTGCCTTTTTTGGTCAGCAGATTGAGCGAACCATGCAAGATGCAATCAAACAACGGCCTGAAGGCCATCTGCCCATTGGTGCCAGTCTGGTTGTTCGCACCAGCCATACTCGCGTTCCGTTTTTGATCGTGGCCCCAACAATGGTCATGCCCGAAGCGGTTGAAAGTCGAAATTGCTATCGCGCGATGAGAGCAGTGCTGCGAATCGGCGGTACAAACCCTGAAGTCGGACGGGATATTTACTGTCCAGGTTTAGCAACGGGAGTCGGCGCTGTTCCGCCCGAAGACGCTGCAGTGATGATGGCGGAAGCGTATAGAGACTGGAAATGCTCAGTTGAAAACAAACTTTAGTGACGATCCCAAAATGAAAAAAACAAACACCCGCAAGTTGGCGAGCGAAATTCTTGCGGGCGAGAAACCAAAGACGGACATCGCGATGCTTTCGCCAGATCGGTACAATTAAGCCCATGAATCCAGATCTTGTTCGCATATCAAAAGCACTTCGAATTCCATTGGAAAACCCAAAGTGGAAAAAGGGTGACGCTTGGTTCGAACAACCAAAAACTCTGCACATGTTTCGGCGTATCGCAGCCGTGATTGATTACTTTGAGGTGGAGTTCGGCCCTCTAACCGAAGCTCAATGGATGCACCTCCGGGAATTGCTTCATGACTTGCATTCTGCATTCTGCAATCGACTCGATTCAGGTGAAAACCTGGAAGCGATTCGATTCCCTCCCGAGATTCTGGCCAGCTACGAGGCGGATTGTGAAGGAAGAATCCCTTCGACCGTTGTGGTGGAGAAGTTACGTAAGCAATTCAAGAACTATGGCGACACATTTTATGATGCAGAAATCTGACGTTTCACCCTCTTGGCAATTTGAATTTGAAATCCAACCCAAATGAAAAAACCAAACATGAAATGGCAAGGCGTCATCCCGGCGATGACCACGGCGTTCAAGCCGGATTACAGTGTGGACCACGCGTTTATCGGACGCCACGCGCGCTGGCTCGTGGACAACGGTTGCACCGGCATCGTCGCGCTCGGCTCGCTCGGCGAGAGCGCCACGGTGCGATTTGACGAAAAGATCGCGATCCTCAAAACGCTGGTAAATGCACTCGGTGGCAAAGCGCCCGTCGTCGCCGGCATCGCTTCGTTGAGCACAATGGAAGCCGTGGACCTCGCCCGCGCCGCTGAGGACGCGGGTTGCTCGGGCCTGATGGTGCTGCCGCCCTACGTGTATTCGAGCGACTGGCGCGAAATGAAGTCGCACGTTCAGCCGGTCATTCGCGCAACCAAACTCTCGTGCATGCTCTACAACAATCCGGTGTCCTACAAAACGGATTTTCTGCCCGAGCAAATCAAGGAACTCGCGGCGGCGCATCCCAATCTGCAGGCCGTGAAGGAATCCAGCGCGGACGTGCGGCGAGTGACGGCGTTGAAGGCGCTCTGTGGCGACCGGCTGGCGTTGTTCGTGGGCGTGGACGATTTGATTGTCGAAGGCGTGCGCGCCGGTGCGGTGGGTTGGATTGCCGGACTGGTCAATGCGTTCCCGCGCGAATCCGTGGCGCTCTACAACTACGCCATGCGCGGCGAGAGAAAGAAGGCCGATGAACTTTACAAATGGTTTCTGCCGCTGTTGCGAATGGACACCGTCCCCAAATTCGTACAATTGATAAAGCTCGTACAGCAGGAAATCGGCATGGGCCACGAACGCGTCCGCGCCCCGCGCTGCGTGATGGCCGGTGCCGAACGCAAGGTGGCGCTGGAGACGCTTAAGCTCGCGCTGAAGACGCGGCCCAAGATTTGAGTCCAACAGCCATTAACCCAAAGATCAGCGACGGACAAAGATTCACAAAAATGTGGCGGAAAAATCTTTGTTCGCCCCAAATCTTTGGGAGACTTCTAAGCAGTCATGAAACTCGAAGGACTTTCCATCATAGGACAAAGCCGCGCTCCCGTGGCCGGCCCGGCGACACCCGCCCTCAATCCCGCCACCGGTGCGGCACTTGGTCCGGATTATTTCTGGGCAACCGCCGACGATGTTGACACCGCGGCGCGCCTCGCATCGAAGGCGTTTGCGGAATACCGACATTGGTCGGGCAAACGCCGCGCGGAATTGCTACGACGGATCGCAGAATTGATCGAAGCGAACGCGGCAGCAATTCAAGAGCGAGCAAATCAGGAAACCGCTCTGCCTTTGGCGCGCCTGCAAGGCGAAACGGCACGCACCTGCGGACAGTTGCGTTTGTTCGCGTCGTTGGTTGAAGAAGGCTGGTGGCAGGATGCGCGGATTGACCATGCTGATCCGAATCGCAAGCCGCTGCCCAAACCAGACGTTCGTTCATTGCTCATCGGGCTGGGGCCGGTGGTCGTTTTCAGTTCGAGCAACTTCCCGCTTGCATTTTCGGTTGCCGGTGGCGATGTGGCGTCCGCGTTGGCGGCGGGATGCCCGGTAATTGTCAAACCGCACCAAGGACATCTCGGCACCTCCGAAATGGTGGGACTCCTGGTGCAACAAGCGGTGAAAGATTGCGGCGCGCCAGAGGGAACATTCTCCATGCTATATGGCGCTGGTCGTGAAGTCGGCATCGCGCTGGTGAAACATCCGGTCGTGAAAGCGGTAGGCTTCACCGGCTCACGCGCCGGTGGGCGCGCATTGATGGACGCTGCGGCAGCGCGTCCGGAGCCGATTCCCGTTTATGCCGAGATGGGCAGTATCAACCCGGTCTTCTTGCTCCCAAGCGCTTTGAAACAGAACGCGGAATCCATCGCAACCGGCTTGCATGGCTCCGTGACGTTAGGTGTCGGGCAGTTTTGCACGAATCCCGGCCTCGTCTTTGTTGAAAACAGCGAGGCCGCAAATGTATTCCGCCAGAAGCTGGAATCGTTGATGTTAGCGACTTCGCCGGGCACAATGCTCACAGCGGATCTGTGCGCGGAGTATCGCAAAGGAGTGGAGAGCTTTTCCAAAGTTTCTGGCGTGACCTGCGCGGCGAGTGCCAAAGCCGAAGCCGGGGCTGGCAATGCGCAAGCCGGCGCGGCACTATTCGCCACGCAGGCAGAAATTTTTTTGGCAAACCACGATCTCATGGAAGAAGTGTTCGGCCCTTCCACACTCGTTGTGGAATGCCGGTCGCGCGATCAAATGCTCGCTGCCGCCGCGAAACTGGAAGGTCAACTCACGGCAACGATTCACGGCACGCCCGAAGAACTGGCCGCCAATCAGGACCTCATCGCCCTTCTCGAAACCAAAGCGGGACGCCTCGTGTTCAACGCGTTTCCCACGGGGGTTGAAGTCTGCCATGCCATGACGCATGGCGGACCCTATCCCGCCACTTCAGACGGACGCTCCACCTCGGTCGGCACGCGGGCCATCTTCCGTTTTGCGCGACCGGTGTGTTACCAAGGCTTCCCTGAGGCAGCGTTACCTGAGGCGTTGAAGGACGCGAATCCGCTTGGTCTCTGGCGACTCGTGGACGGAAAGCTTGGGCAGCGCTGAAGAAGGCAGTTCAAAATGTCGCGCCTTTCTCTGGCTTCCAGAACTTAACAGAATCATTTTGTCATCACCGGGTCTTGGAATTTGATTCAGGCGCGAGATTTGTCTTGCCCATGGTCATTGTTTATCACTATCGTTCCGCTAGAAATACCGCTAGGCCCATGGAATGAAAATATTCCTGCGAGAACATGCAATCGGTCGAACGAAGGCAGTACCGTCCAGCAGTTTGACACCCTTGGCAAGTTGGCTAGTCATGATGGTTGCAATGATTTCTGCGTGCGCCGCACAGGAGGATTCACTGCCGCTGAACGATTTCAAGAAGTTCATGGCCGAAGCGCCGCCGAGCGGCATGATTGGATTTTCTGTGACGTTCGCAAATGGGCACGAAGAATTCTATAGCTACCAATGGGGGGTTAACGCGTTCGTTGTTAGAAAGGCAAAGCAAGCTTCGGAATTATTTGAAAGCCGACTCGAGTTAAAGGCTGCTGATGTCGGTGGCCGAGATGGAAACAATTACTGGCGACTGAAAAACTACCCCAGATTGGGACCAAATCTCTTGGAGTGGAATAGCGCTGAAGATCAAAGTTCTCCGACAAATGCGGTGAAATTGCCGGTCGACACGCTCCTGTTCTTCCCTCACGCAGTACTATCCATGGGAATCATGCACTTGAAGCCGGGAAGTGTGCGTTGGCGCGACAACGAATTCGAATACGTGGATGGGGAACGGTCCTTCAGCGGAGTCGTGTCTTCCGATTCGAGTGGCCGAGTTCGCGAACTTGCGACTACGATAAGTTCGGACAAAGCCCGCAAATATCGAATCTCTTACGAATACGGCGACTCAGATAAGCCCGATTGGATGCCGCGTATTATTCAACTCGGCCTCGTAGAAGCAGGTAACAAGGTGCGCAAATTGCAGCGGTACACGATCTTGAAGGCCTCCTTTGAACACCAGTCTGTGGAAGCATTCAAGCCCACTGCGTTTATTCAAGATCAGCAGATCGTGACGGGATTTCTGAGCAATGATAACATTTACTTTGCAAGCGGCGGCAAGCTAAAACGACAACTGCGGCCAGAAGAGGTTCCCGCATTCAACAATCTCGACGTCGGGAGACGGAAAACGATTTATCTATTTTCTGCTGTGATGGTGCTGGCCACCATAGCAGTTCTTGCGACAAAAGTGCGACGCAGGAAACCAACGTCCAGCTAACTGAAAGAAACGGTAGTTATGAAACGACAAAACTTATGCATCGTTCTGATGTTATGTGCTGCTGCGTGCTATGCTTCATACAATTGCTATGTCCAAAATAATACTACGTGCCAGGCCTCCGGCGCTGGGTGTTCCGTCAGCGCATGCATGAATTCATGTACCTTTAGCGGCTTCGGCGGCACAATCACTGACCCTGGCTACCGCGATATTTGTAATCCTACAACTGCAGGCCAGCATGGGTGGACTGATTGCAACAGCCGTGAGAGATGTATTTACCAATGCACCGGTACCTGTCCGGTTTGTGGAACCCAAAACATGGCGCAAAGACCCGGACTGGAAAACAAGGAAGCGGGGAACCAAGAATGCGATGGCTGACGTTCTGCGCTCTGAATATGCCAAACGACCTCCTCGCGATGTCGGATTTCAGAAAGGAGTCGAATCACAAATGGCACAACGACTTTTATTCCGCATTGCGCTGTGGATTCTTGGAATTAGCGCGGGTCTAAAGCTGGCAAGTGTATGGGAAAACTCCCCGGCGCTTAGTGGGTTGGACCCGATGCTTGGCATCTCGTACAGAACCGTCATGCTCGGAGGCGCGATCGTTGAAACCGTGGTGCTGGCGGTGTTGTTGCTTCTCCCGAACATGTGGCTTCGCGGGATCATACTGGGAGGTCTGGGCGCAGAGTTTGTGCTTTACCACTTGGCATCTCCCGGTGGGGGGTGTCCATGCTTGGGATCAATGTGGCACTGGCTTGGGATTCCGGATCGGACAATGGAATGGATCAGTTTGGGTTTGGGGGGATGGCTTCTCCTAAGTGGCTTACTTTTATTGAGAAACGACCGTTTGAAAACATGAAGTGCGAAACCAGATCCTGTCCGGCGCGCTCCAAGTTACGTGCTGGCTCTAATCGTCACGTAATGGGAGAGAATGCCTCTTACAACTAAATCCGGTATCAGGGTCGCAGTCGTCGGGGCTGGACCCGCTGGATTGACAGCTGCATATGTTTTAAGTCGTGCGGGAGTTGAAGCCCACGTTTATGAGGGCAGCGATAGTGTCGGCGGTTTAGCCAAATCAATCCGATTGTGGGGACAGACCGTTGACCTTGGTCCACACCGATTTTTTAGTCATGATCGGCGAGTCAATGAACTCTGGTTGGAGGTGGTCAAGCGCGATTATGCAATGGTTCAGCGATCAACGCGGATTCTTTACCGAGGCAAGTTGCATAAATATCCACTTCAACCATTTGATGCACTAACCAAACTGGGGCCGCTGGAGGCTATCCGTTGTCTGACGAGCTATGGCCTGGAGCAGCTTAGACCCACACATCAGAACGGAACCTTCGAGAATTGGGCCTGCAGTCGATTTGGACGATGCCTATTCGAGATTTTTTTCAAAACGTACAGTGAAAAGCTTTGGGGAATCCCATGCACAGAACTGGATGCAGATTTCGCAGCGCAACGCATCAAGCAATTCTCGCTATCGGCGGCTATCAAAAACGCCTTCTTCAAAACTGCCGAGAAACACAGAACTCTCGCAGATGAGTTCGCATACCCGAATGGCGGCACGGGCATGGTATACAAGCGAATGGCAGAATCAGTCAGCCAAAGAGGCGGGCAAGTGTTGCTGCGGACACCGGTCCATCGCGTCTTGACCGAGCACAACCGAATCAAAGGAATTGAACTCCCGGACGGAACCGCGCGGAATTACGATTATGTGGTTTCGTCGATGCCGTTGACGCAATTAGTGGCGCGGCTGCAAGAAGCGCCATCCGCGGTGATTGAAGCAAGCCGCCAATTAACTTTCCGAAACACGATTCTGGTTTATCTGGAAATCGCGAGTTCAACCGTGTGCGAAGACAACTGGATGTATATCCACAGCCCGGAGTTACGAACTGGCCGGATCACAAATTTCCGCAACTGGACGACTAAACTTTACGGTGACAGCCCCAATACCATCTTGGCGATGGAGTACTGGTGCAACGAAGGAGACGACTTATGGCAAAAATGCGATGACGAGTTGATTTCTATGGCTCGTCATGAATTGATGGCTACCACCCTCGTCGAGAGCCAATCGCTCGTAATGAAAGGCATTGTGCATAGAATTCCGAAATGCTATCCGGTCTATCGTCGCGGATACAAAAATCTGTTACAGCCAATTCAAGCACATCTGGGCGAGATTCGCGGCTTGCACGTTATTGGCCGGTATGGCTCGTTCAAGTATAACAATCAGGATCATTCGATTTTGATGGGAATCCTTGCGGCGGAAAACATTCTTGAGAATGCCGGGCACGATTTGTGGACGGTCAATGCTGATTACGACACCTACCAAGAAGGCTGGTCTATCACGGAGACAGGTTTGGTTTCGTCGCTCGGAATGAAACAAAACAGTGGTTCCGCTTCACGAGGTGATGAAGCAGTCGCTCTTACCGCGCCTTCTTGTGAATCACGGTAACAAACAAACAACGGGACGAAAAATTGAACCGCAGGCGCAGCCGGAACCCGCTGGCCGGCGAAACATTCGATTTCGCTGGTGCCTCCTCGCCGCATTTTCCCTTGGTTATGCCGCCGCCATGTTCCTCCTCGGCGGAGCCAGTCTCCAAGAACTTTACGCACCATCCCCCTATCACCGCCTCCAAGCCGACGCACTATTGAGAGGGCAACTACACATCGGCGATTCGATTTACCAAATGGGCCACGATCTGGCGTGGCACGACGGCAAAGTGAATCACTTGTGGGGCTTAGGCGTGGGCATGTGGCTGGTTCCATTTGAAGTGCTTTGGCGATTATTCGGCCAGACTTGGTTTCCAGACCGGCTGGCCCTTGGTGCAGCTTTTGCGCTGCTAGCATGGTACAGCGCTAGCACTGGCTGGAAATTCGCCGAGCGATTAAGATCTCCCGCAGCTGGCCTCGGCTACGTCTGGTTGCTGACACTGTGTCCGGCACTCTGGACGCTAAATCAAGGCCCGCGTTTGATTTACGAAGAAACTACGCTGTATGCCTGTCTGGTTTCGTTGTGCATCTTAACTGCACTCATCCGGGTAGCTTTCTTTGACCAGCACCGCGACTTCATCATTTGTTCATTCCTGTCTGCTGCGTCTGCCATCGTTCGTCCGACTCACGGGATATACGGTTTAACAGCGATGCTCGTGTGTTCAACAATTCTGCTGGCGCGGAGAAGACATCTAAAATGCGTTTTTTTGGGGAATGCCATATTCATCGCCGGGGTAGTCTTTTTGGCTTTGACCAATTGGATCCGATTCGGGTCACCAACTGAGTTCGGTCATCGACTCTCCGTCACACCTCGCATCATCGTTTTCATGACTAGGATCGACAATCCAATGCGCGATGCTACGTCGATTGAAGCGGCACAGGAATTGTGTGGAGCACTTTTCCTGCAGAAAAGGATTTACACGGGACCCACTCCCGCTCCAAGGACCAATCCGTGGGAGTCTCCATATGCGCGGTGGCGGGATCCATATTTAACAACGTTTGATTTAATCTGGGCCGTCATCTGTCTTGCAGCAGTGGCCGTCACCACATCTTGGATTGTGAGAAAGAAGCGAGCGGGGTGGACGGCTTTCCGGTTCTTCCGCCGAGGGAATGGGGCGTTCGTGGTGGGAACCTTGGCATGGTCGGCCCTGAGCAGCGTGGTGCTCTTCTGTTTCTATCTTTACCTTCCTACGCTCAGTGCGCGATACCTCTTGGATTTCGCTCCGGCCTTCGCCGGATTCGCTCTCTTGGTTTGGATTCCCATGCTTCGCTCGCGACCTTTAATCTCCGTGATAGCGCTGCTGGCGTGGTTGGGCTACGAAGGCATAACCGCAGAAGTTCACCAACCGCCTGCCCCCTTGTTGACACGAGATAAGATTTCTACAGAACTATTCCCAGTCAAAGGTCGGAGAATTAAGGACTTTGGCGGTGCTTACAGGCCTAGCGACCCAAGCGAGACCCAAATCGCTTATAACGGCTATGGTTGGCATTCCGAGGCCGGGCGCGCTTCGACGATCGTAATCTTGGCGCTTGATCGTCCAACGCACCTTGAACTGGTCGTCAGCAAGCGGCAGCATGATTCAGCCGGGGCTTCGCGACCGGATGTTTATCGCGCCATGATTGACAATAAGTTCCTTCGATTGCGGGAAATTAAACCTGAAGGAGACATCTTTCGAGTTCGGTTCGACGTGCCAGAAATGGTCCGGCAGCGCGCGGGCGATGAAGTGCTCTTCCTTAGCTTTTCAAAGGGCTTCGATAAAGCAGACAGCGAGAGCCAACGGTTTTTGTACTCAGTCCGTTGGAGGTAATGCATTTGCTTTTTGCTTTGGAAAACTGGCCTGTTTATCAAAAACTTTCCCGAAGCCGCGCTGCCGGATGCGTTGAAAGACGCCAACCCGCTTGGCTTATGGCGCTTGGTGGACGGCAAGCCCGGCCAGCACTGAACCGCAGCCGTAGCCACCGACGTGAGGAGGTGGATTTCATAGATTCAGACAAGTCCGCCTCCTCACGTCGGCGGCTACGTCACGCAATTGTGGAATCAATTTCGCCCGGCTGCCACAACAAACGACCTTCCATGCCGCCGGCAATGACAAGTGTCTGGCCGGTGATATGACCGGCCAATTTGTCCGAGGACAAGAAGACTACGGCATTCGCAATGTCATCCGGTCGCGCGATCTTCGGCAAGGCCATTGTCGCGGTAACCTTGCGAACGACCGCGGCATCGGTGAGCTTGCCTGCGTTGCGCGGAACGACCGTCCAGCCGGGGCAGATGCAATTCACGCGACCGCCACAGTAATCCTTTGTGTGTGGCGCGAGACGACCGATTTCATTTTTCAACGTGCGCGTCACGCCGTAGGCCATTGCCGCCTTGGCCGACGCGTAATCCGCATGACCGGCTTCGCCAAACACGGCCGCCGTGGAAGCGATGAGCGCGGCGTTGCCGCGTTTCTGGCTGGCCACAACCTTCAAGAACTCCCGCGCACAAAGAAAAGTCGAGGTGAGCACGGCATCCATTGTTGCCCGCCATTGTTTGAGTGACATTGCGTTCAACGGCACGTCGCGCGTTTCCCATGAACCGGCGTTGGCGATGAGGGTATCGACGCGTCCAAACTTCTTGAGCGCTGTGTTGAACAAACGACGGACATCCGACTCCCTGGTCAAATCGGCGCGAACTGGTTGCACCTCAACCGAAGCAAGTTCCCGACGCAAATTCTGCACTCGGTCTTTTCCGCTTCGATAGTGCAGGACCAATCGCGCGCCTTCATCGGCAAACCTCCGCGCTACGGCCGAACCGATTCCGCCGGAGGCGCCGGTGATTACGACAACTTTGCTCCCCAAGTCAGTGTTCACGTCGTCGGCTACATTTCAGCGAATCTTTGCATCCGGCCCGCTTTTGAAACTGGTCGCGATGTCGGCAGCATTCAACGCCCCGTTGTAAATCCGGAACTCATCAATCGAGCCGTTCAACGGCGCATCGCCGGCAAAGAGCGATTTGCCGAGGAAGAAATAGTTTGTGTGCACGCTGGCGAGCGACTTGAGATCGTTACGCGCAGCAGCCAACGCGCCGTTCGTGTAGATGCCCATGAAGCCGGACGACGGATCGAGAACGCACGCCACATGGAGGTTGGTCTGATTGTCGAGGTTGCCGGGAATTTTCACGATGCGTTCGCTGGGTTGCGGGTCCATTACCGTGAGACGGAAATCGCGGCCGCCACTGCGCGGGCAGAAATACAAATCGTACTGACCGTTGTTGCCATTGGTCGAGCCCTGATCGAAGACGCGCACCCAGTTGCGATTCGTGCCAAAGCTGGCCCAGAACTCAAACGTGACCGCGGGATAACCGGCGATCAATCCGCCCGGCAGATTCACAAACGTTCCGCGCGTGCCGTTGAGATGGACCTGGCCATCGCTAACCTTCGCGACGCCTTGCAACGTACCGTGCGCCGAACCAATAGCGTCGTTCGCATCAGTGCTGAAACTATAACGGTGCGTGAGAGTTGCCGCTGGCTGGGCGGCCGCGTTGATAGCCACCAGCAACAAAATGCCCGCGCCTGATGTGAGGATTGGTTTTGGAAGTGAAATCATGGGCAGCAGAAATAGACGACGAATCCCGGGTCGCCAAGCAAATCCTCGAATAGACGGGCCAAAGGATGAAATCGGATAGCTGATGGTGGATTTGCAGCATGCCAGAGCTTGATGACGACTTGAGTTACGTCCGTCAACTCGATAACCAAATGCTCTATGCGGCCAATCAAACACCTCGATGTACGACATAGTGTCATGAAAACACCCCCCGCCCTTCTCGGCGCTCTCTTCGTTACCACGCTGGTTCTGACGCAATCCAATTTGTCCGCCCAGAATTCCAATGCGCCCGCCGCGAACTTGGCGGTGGTAGCCACGCCGTCGAGTTCGTCGGTTTCCGGCGACACGCGGAATGAAGCGCTCAACGATGGCAGCAATCCACGCAGCTCTCGCGGCGATCGTCGCGGCACCTACGGCAACTGGCCCAGCCGCGGCACGCAGTGGGTGCAATACGACTGGAGCCAGCCCATCAGCACCAAGCAGATCGAGGTGTATTGGTGGGACGACAACCAGGGCGTGCGTTTGCCGAAAACCAGTCGCTTGCAGTATTGGGACGGCAAGCAATTTGTTCCGGTGGCAAACTCCTCGGGCCTGGGCGTCGAGGGCAACAAGTTCAATGTGACCACGTTTGATGAAGTTACCACCGCGAAGCTGCGCCTGGAGATGGACGGTGATGGCGAATTCTCGACGGGCATTCTCGAATGGCGCGTGCTGGATTCCGGCAAGTCGCCGGAGTTTCCCCCGTCTGTCGTGGCCGGGGAAGATCGCATTGTGATCCTCGGCGGGAAAACTTATCTGAGTGGCAAGGTGAAATCGCTCAAGCCGGGCACAGCCGCCAGTCGGGTAACCTGGGTGAAAGAAGTCGGGCCGGGCAGCGTCAAGTTTGAGAACGCCAACGCGGCTGAAACCACTGCCACGTTCAGCAAGCAGGGAGACTATGTGCTCAAGCTCACGGCCGGCAAAGGCAAGTTGAGCAGTTCGTCCACCCTGAAGGTGAAGGTCGAGCCTCCGCCACCGGCCGAACGGCTTGATGTCGTTTACACCAAGCGTTACTGGATTTACAATCCGTTGTGGAACGCGCGAGCGAAGTCACTCATCACAAGCTGGATTCCGCACTGCATTGACCATATCAATCGCACGAACCTGACCCAGGGCCAGGGCGGCATTGATAATTTCGTCGAGGCGGCGAAGAAGTTGCGCGGCGAACCGGCGGGTCGGCACAAGGGCTATGTGTTCGCGAATGCGTGGGTGCATCAAACCGTCGAGGCCATGTGCATCGCGCTCATGGTGGACCCGAAGGGCGACCCGGAAATCATCAAGGCGCAGGAGTTGATGAAGGCGACGCTCGAGGATTGGATTCCCAAGATCCTTGCCGCACAGGAACCGGATGGTTACCTGCAAACTGCCTACACGTTGGCGGATCGCAGCCGCTGGCCGGAGCGTTGGGGCACGCGCAACCGCGCGGACCACGAAGGCTACGTGGCTGGTTACTTTATTGAGTCGGCCATCAATCACTACACGCTCACCGAAGGGAAAGACAAACGCCTTTACGACGCCGCCAAGAAACTCTCGGATTGCTGGGTGGCGAACATCGGCCCGGGCAAGAAGGAATGGTATGACGGCCACCAGGAAATGGAACAGGCGCTGGTGCGCTTCGGTAGATTTGTGAATGACATGGAAGGCAATGGCCGCGGCGACAGTTATGTGAAGCTCGCCAAGTTCCTGCTCGATTGCCGCAACAACGGGAGCGAGTACGACCAAAGCCACGTGCCGGTTCAGCAACAGTACGAGGCTGTTGGCCATGCCGTGCGCGCGGTCTACAACTATTCGGGCATGGCAGACGTGGCAGCGGAGACGGGCGACAAGGATTACGAGAGCGCGGTGATGTCGCTCTGGGACAACATGGTGAACAAGAAATATTACGTCACCGGAGGCATTGGCAGCGGTGAGACCTCGGAAGGCTTTGGACCCAACTATTCCTTGCGCAACAACGCATACTGCGAGTCGTGCTCGAGCTGCGGTCTGATTTTCTTCCAATACAAACTCAACCTCGCCTATCACGATGCGAAGTATGCCGATCTCTACGAGGAGACGATGTATAACGCGTTGCTGGGCGCAACGGACCTGGAAGGAAAAACGTTCTACTACACGAACCCGCTCATTGGCGGACGGCGCACGCCCTGGCACGCCTGTCCGTGTTGCGTGGGCAACATTCCGCGCACGTTGCTGATGATTCCGACGTGGACCTATGTGAAGGCCACCAATGGCATTTATGTAAACCTGTTCATCGGCAGCACCATCAACGTCGAACGCGTGGCTGGCACGGACGTGCAGATGATTCAGAAGACGGATTACCCCTGGGACGGCAAGGTCGCCATCACGGTGAATCCCAAAGAGTCAAAAAAGTTTTCCGTCTATGTCCGCGTGCCGGATCGCACCACCAGCGAACTTTACACGAGCACGCCCGAGGTGAAGGGATTGAAGTCATTCAGCGTTAACGGCAAGTCCACCAGGCCCAGGATCAAAAACGGCTACGCGGTCGTGACCCGCGAATGGAAAGCGGGCGACAAGATTGAATTTGAAGTGCCGCTGGAAGTCCAGCGCGTGAAGTCCGACGAAAGAATCGTCACGAACAAAGGGCTGGTCGCGTTGCGTTACGGCCCGCTGGTTTACAATGTTGAGCGCGCCGACCAACCGGACATCAATGGCGTCATCAGCTCAAAGCCGCTGACTGCCGAGTGGCGCGGCGACCTGCTGGAAGGCGTGAAGGTGATCAAAGGTTCGTGGGCTGACGGCACGCCGCTCGTGGCGATTCCGCATTATGCGCGCAACAATCGGCTGGGACAAAGTGCTCCTCGCAGTTCAGAAGTTGGCGGTGATAGCGGCGTCAATTACGCACCCGGCACGGCTGGAGCCACGACCAACACACCGTCCGCTGGCGGCAGTCGGCCAGGTCGCGGTCGCTTCGGCGAATCCAGTTCACAAGTCTGGATCAAGGCGGAGTAATCACCGGAAGTAGCGGTCAGGCTTCCAGCCCGGCGGAAACGCACTGCGCCACGGCCCTGGGTTTATCAGATCAGGACGCATTCGTGAGTCCGCCACCAAAACATCACTTCTTGAGCAAAGCTGCCTTTGCGGCCGCGAGTTCCTTGAGTTGATCCTTCGTCACCTCCGGATAGGCGAGGTCCAGCGACGCCAGCGCATCAATGATGGCCGCAGCAATAACGACGCGCGTGAACCACTTGTTGTCCGCCGGCACCACATACCATGGAGCGTGCTTCGTCGCCGTGTTCCGGACCATGTCTTCGTACGCTTTCTGATAGTCATCCCAAAAGCCGCGCTCACTGATGTCAGCGGAGGAAAACTTCCAGTTCTTTTCCGGGTTCTCCAAGCGAGCGAGGAAACGCCGCTTCTGCTCTTTTTTGGACACGTGCAGGAAGAATTTCCGGACGAGAATCCCGTTGCGCGAGAGATAACGCTCAAACGCCCGAATATCCTGAAAGCGCTCTTCCCAGATGTTTTTCGTGACCAGTTCAGCCGGCAGCTTCTGTTTGCTGAGAAACTCTGGATGCACGCGTACCACCAGTGTCTCTTCGTAGTAACTGCGATTGAAAATGCCGATGCGCCCGCGCTCGGGAAGACAGCGTTGACAGCGCCACAGGTAGTCGTGATCGAGATCATCGCTCGTCGGCGCTTTGAAGGAAAACACCTGGCAGCCCTGAGGATTGATTCCGGACATGACGTGCTTGATCGCGCCGTCCTTGCCCGCGGCATCCATCGCCTGGAAGATGAGCAACACACCCCAGCGGTCCTGCGCGTAGAGTTTACCCTGCAGTTCGGCGAGCAATTCGACTCCCGAAGCCAGCGCTTCCTTCGCACGGTCCTTGTCGTCCGATTCGAAATCGAGCGTGTCGCCAGGATTGACGTCCTTGAGGCGAAACTTTTCGCCGTTGGTGACGCAATAGTGATCCGCGAGTTTACAGGCGCGCTTGATGAGATCTTTGTCTTTCATAGCTGGCGTCTTTCAAATCTGGCGCAAGTTCGTTCACGGCCTGGCGGCAGGCAAGTTCGTGCGCAACCCGAGCACCGCCACTTCAAGGCGGCCATCGGTCTGCCACGAGTCACCGCCGCCATTCTTTCCGCTCAGTTCCTTGTGAAAACCAGCCACCCAGTAAACTTCCTGAGCCTGGTTTGCCTTTTGCAATTCGGAAATCAGCCGGTCACGCTCGGCATCCACATCCGGTCCGATATGATGGGTAATTTGACCGGTGGTGTGACTCAGCCCCACCCGCTCATCAAAGGTTACCGAACCAAACCAAACTTCCCGACCATCACTCTCCTTGTCCCAACGCCAGAACCGAACGTGATGGCGTTGACGAGGGCTATCACCTACCGGTTGTTCAAACGCCAGGTCCTGCTTGCGACCAAAAAGAAAAAGTGAACTGACCGGCGCTTCGTCATCGGGTTTCCGAAACACCGAGTCGACGGCAATCCGAATACTCGTGTCGAACGTGATCGGATCGGCCGGAAACCACTTTGCCTCCAGCATTGCGTGGATGACGTCGGTTTGTGATCCAACCAATGCGACGTTGATTGGGTCGCCAGGAATTCCATTCGCCGTGTGAGTGATCCGTGGCCCATTAGTCAGGTCGGCCCGATGCCGACGTGTCTCAGTTCGCCACATCAGCGGCAATAGGAAATAAGCCATCGCCAGATACGCAACCAACAACACACCCGCCGAGTAGAGCAATCGATGTCCGATCCCTTTGCGGTTTGCCTGAAGTGATTCGCGCTGATCAGGAGGGTTCGACATGCGAGAGACTTAGTCACCCAGCGAGATTCCCAATGCGCGCGCCGTTTGTGCCAGGTTGCCGTCCGGTTTCACGGTCTTCAACTTGCCCACGGCTTCGCTGATGTTAACCGCGCCGACGTGCGGGCCAATGAAGGCCACCATTTTCCCGAACTCGCCATTGGCGATCAATTCGACTGCCGTGGCGCCGAACATGGTGCACAGCGCGCGATCAAAGGTAGTGGGACAACCGCCGCGTTGCAGATGACCGAGCACACAACTGCGTGCTTCCTTGCCGGTCCGCTTTTCCAGTTCAGCCGTGACCACCGCACCGATCCCGCCCAGTCGCGCTTCACGATTCGCCTCCTGTCCCGCCGACGTCACAAAATCCGCCCCCTTCTCCCGCGCTCCCTCAGCCACTACCACCAGAGTAAACTTCTTTCCCTGACCTTCACGCTCTTGAATCTTCGCGCAGATGCTGTCGTAGGTGAATGGGATTTCCGGTATCAAAACCACGTCCGCACCTCCGGCCACACCGGCATAAAGTGCAATCCAGCCGGCATAACGCCCCATTACCTCGAGCACCATCACGCGACTGTGACTTTCCGCCGTGGTGTGCAATCGGTCGAGCGCATCGGTTGCACAGGCCACCGCGGAATCGAATCCAAACGTCATGATCGTACATTCCAGATCGTTGTCGATGGTCTTGGGAACGCCGACAATCGGAATGCCATGCTCGTGCATCTGTTGGGCGATACTCAACGAACCGTCGCCGCCAATAGAAACGAGCGCGGAAACACCCAGCGCGTCCATGCCGGCTTTCGTTTCATCGAGAAGCTCCCGCGGCAACTTGCGCGATTCACCGTGCCCCACCTTGGCGGAAAACTTCCCACGATTCGCCGTGCCGAGAATGGTCCCGCCCCGCACCAACAATCCGCTGAGCGCCTTGTAATCGAGCGGAATGAATTGTTGTGGCTTGAGCAGGCCCTCATAACCTCCGAGGACGCCAATCGCTTCCCAGCCACGTTTGGTCGCCGCTTTAGCGACCGCGCGAATCACCGCATTCAACCCGGGACAATCTCCCCCGCCGGTGACGATTCCAATTTTCTTGCTCATGTATTTAGTGAATTCCCCGCATCCGTTTCACCACCAGACTTCCATTTGCACGCCGTAAGTCCAGCCATCGTTTTGATTCAGATAATCGTTCCCGCCGACCTGCCCGACAAAGTCGTCGCTCCAGTGCGCGTAAGTTACAAAGGCCCGCAGCACCGGCCGGCTCATGAAGAGATTTCCCAAAGACACCTGCGGCGCGAGGGTCAGTTTGTACAAATTGCCACTCGTCCCCGCTGCCTCGTCTCTCACCCAATCAACGCCTCCTTCAAAGGCCAGACTCAAATATTTATTGAAATGCACCAGCGGACGCACACCGCTGGAGAGCCATTGCTGTTGGTTCCCGCTGCCATCATCGGTGAGTTGATAGACAAACGCCGGACCGATGGAGAAATATTCATTCAGATTGGCGGTGAAATTCTCGGTGACGCGAAAGCGCCACGAGTCTGTTTGATCGGGCACAATGAAGACCCCGTTGGTTTGCGTAACCGTTTCGAAGCCGGAGGTGAACGTCCGGGCCGCGCCAGTGCCAAACTGAAGGGAGAATGTGTTTACCCCATTCTTGTCGATGAACGGGGCACTCGTGTGCACGAACGTAAACGCGACCCCGTCGGAATTCGGCGCCGAGTTCCCGTCCGCATCAAGCCCGCTGTCAGCCCGTGCGTAAACGATTCCGAACTCGCCGGTCCCAAGCGGCAAGGGGACATCGTAGAGACGCAAATCCCAGTTGGCCTTGCTGAACCCGGCCTCGTTGTTCGCGTCCGGAGTCGGCACGTCGCTGAATCCGCTTTGCGAGGCCGCGCCAATCCATGCGAGTGCCAGCTTGCCGAACGGCGTCTGAAAGCCTTCCACCCCGCCGCCCGCGCCGCTCATGTTGTAAAAAAAGAAATCGTTGATGTTGATGTCGCGCCGCCGATAGAACCGGTTGCCCGCCCAGAAATTCAGCGTCGGCTGCGATGGTATAACATTGCCAATCGCCGCCCATGCTTCCGGCAAACCGAAAGTCGTGTCGCTGGACGAGAGCAAATCCTGATAGGGATTGTACATGGACATGGTGGCTTGCACTCGAGCCACCGGTCCTTCCGGCGTGCCGTCGGGTCGCTCCTTTGGGTCCAAACTGAACAGCCCCGGCACATAGAAGTTTTTGCCGAACGTCAATTCGCCGTAAGTCTCGGCTTCGTTGCCAAGACGATATTTCGCGAAGGCTCCCGGCGCCTGAAACGCCACCTGCGGTCCGCCCTCGTTGTCCCGACCGTAGCCGGCGCGCAGGTAGCCACGGATCTCCACGAAATTCTGGAGCACCTGTTCCATTCGCTTTTGAAGCGGCGACCCACTCACGCTTACCGCCCGTTCCCATGACTCGGTATTCTGCGTAAACATCGCATCCGCGAACTGCTTGACCGCCAGCGCAGCGTTGGTGGTATTCGCCGTGCTCGCAGGTTCAACCGCCGGCTTTGCGACCAGATTCGTTGCGGGGGCCGACTCGAGCTTCTGTAACTGTTCCTCAATTTTTTGGATCCGCTGCTCGTAGTCCTGCTTGAGCTGGCGCAATTCTTCCCGCAGTTGGCTCGCCGTGTCATCGGCGCGAACCGCGATCGGCAACCCCACGATCACGGCAATCACCACGAACGCAGCGAGGTCCAAAAGTCGAAAGCTGACGTTGTTATTTGTTGTGTCGCCAAAATGACGGGTAACTCTCATACCTTCGCGGAGTTTGAAGCGGGACAGTTGGTTCAGATCCACACTGACGGACAAATCGAAGCTGCACCACAAACGCGCGTTTAAATCGCCGGGGTTGCATGCGCCAGTTGTAGCTACGCGCATGCCGACTGAAAAGAACTTTCCGGCGGGCTGCTTGAAATGCTTTTAGTTTTAGGTGACATGCTTGGATGGTTTGCGCACACTGCTTTCACTCAAATGAAAATCGCTGGTGTGTGGACCGCGAGTTTTGGCCTCGCCCTGGTATTGGGGACGGGTTGCATGGCCCCGATCGGCGCGCGCATGGCGCCGCCCGCGATCACCTATCGCCAACTCCACGTCAACGCGCTCAATCGCAAAGAGCCGACGCCCGACACCCACACGATTCTCCTGCGCTACAATCAACAGGAAATCTTTGAAAAGAATCCCGATGCCGCGCTTCAGGTGATTCACCAGAAAGCGGTCGAAAGTAAAGATCGCAGCGAGATTTTCGCGCTCGCCGAACTGAATTACCTCGCTGCCGAGCGAATCAGTCGCAGTGTCAAACCGTGGGAGCCGCGCGATGCCCGGGATTATTATCTCGCCTCGGCAGTTTACGCCTACTTCTTCCTGTTCGGCGAAACGGACCAGCCGCGCCCGGATGGATTCGACCTGCGCTTCCGGGTTGCTTGCGAGCTTTACAACAACGGGCTCGGTCTCGCGTTAACCAAACCAAAGAGCAAGAACGCTGAAGCCATGCTCGCCGGCGGTCAACGCAAGCTACCTGTTGGTTCATTGCCAGTGGAACTCAGCACTTCCCAGCTCCCGTGGAAGCTTGAGGAGTTCGAGAGCTTCTTGCTGGCGAATCAATTCCTGGTTCGCGGATTGAGCGTGCGCAATCGCCGCGACGGCGTGGGCGCGCCACTGATTGCCGTGATGCACAAGAATGATCGCTCGGGACTAAAACGCTGCGCGCCGGTCACCGCATTTTTGCGAATTGAGGGGAGCATGGCCGACCTCGATCAAGGCCGTTGCCGCGCGACGCTCGAATGTTATTCCGCCTTCGCCACCAACGCCGTCACCATCGGCGAACGGACGGTTCCGCTCGAAGCGGACACCACGGCACCGATGGCCTATGGCCTCAACCAGCAAATGGTTTGGGAGATCGAGAAACTCCAGTTCCTGTCCGCCGAGGAAAAAGTACCGAGCGATGTCTATCTCACGCAACCCTACGAAAAGGGCAAAGTGCCGGTGGTCTTCGTGCATGGCACTTTCAGCAGTCCAGTTTGGTGGGCGGAAATGGCAAACACGCTCAAGGCAGACGAAGAGCTGACCAGGCATTGTCAGATCTGGTATTTCATCTACAACAGCGGCAACCCGGTGGCTTACTCGGCGGACCGCCTACGCGCCGCTTTGGCCGACCGCATCAAGGAACTCGATCCGGAAGGCAAAGACCCGGCGCTGCAACACATGGTGCTCATTGGCCACAGCCAAGGCGGCTTGCTGACGAAACTCACGGCGACGGATACCGGCGACAAACTCTTGCGCGTCGTCACCACCAATCGAATCGATGAACTCGGCCTTTCTCCCGACCAACAAAAACTGTTGCAGCAGTTGACCGTTTACGAAGCGCTGCCGTTCGTGAAGTGTACCGTTTTCATCGCCACGCCGCATCGTGGTAGTTTTCTGGCCGGCTCGTTTGTCCGCAATCTCGCCCGGCGTTTCATTACTCTTCCCAACAAACTGGTGGACGCAGGGCAGCAATTGGTTCAAATCCGCGACAAACTCAAGCTGCCGCGCGAATTCCGGGGTCAAATCCCCACGAGCATCGACAGCATGTCACCCAAAAATAAATTCCTGCTCACGCTCGCAGACATTCCGACGGCTCCGGGCGTGAGCGCCCATTCGATCATCGCGGTGAAAGGCAGTGGCGATTACCACGACGGTAATGACGGCGTGGTGGAGTACAAGAGCGCTCACATTGATTACGCGCGATCGGAATTCATCGTTCGCAGTGGCCATTCCTGCCAGAGCCAGCCGCCCACCATCGAAGAAGTCCGCCGGATTCTTTACGAACACGTCGCCAAGCTACCCGCCAACGCCAAAGCGGGGCCGACTGCGAACTGAACAAGAATAAACCGCCGGAGTGCGCCCGTCCCCGGGGCGCAGCGATATGGCCAGACAACCGCCCTCCAGAATCTTACCCGCCCTTCTATTGATGTCGCTGTGGCCGGGAGGGCCACGCTCCGGATTTTTGCTACGTGTCTCAATCCCCTCCTGCCTTAACCCCGCCAACTTGGGGTCATTACCGCAGTAGAGAGTTTCCTTTTACCGAACGAGCCTTTTCGTAGCAGGTTGAACCTGTGGAATAAGCGAAAGGAAAATTATGGCTACTCAAGTTACACCCAGAGCCAGTTTCAGCTTTGTTTCGATTGTGGCGCTCATTTGCGCAGTGCTCAGCTTTTTCACGAGCGGGGGAATCGGGTTGTTGCTCGCCCTCGTGGCAATCTTCGCCGGCGTAATCGGAGTGTTGCTGGCATTTCTGCCCAGCACGAGAGGCGGGTTCATCAGCGTACTCTCGATCTTTGCCGGCATCGCCGGAATTATCGCCGCCATCGTCAAGCTTGCCAGTCCGCACGTGTAAAGTCGCCGTGAGATTCGAGAGCGCCGGCACGAAAACTGACGCGACAGCGCAAACCGCAGGAGCTGTTTGCGCTATCGCCTCCTGAAGTAGGTGAACAACGCCGCCGCGCCGCCCAGGAGCACCATCAGGCGCAGCACTCGGAACAAGCTGATCAGCCATGCCAGCCCGATACCCAGAGCGGGCCATTTTACCCACCAATGCCCGGGTGACGTCATGGCGTTGACGACGAAAAGAAACACCAACACGAGCGGACCGGTAAACAGAAACTTAAACGCATGCCAGGTTTTGCACATAGTCATTTTCCTTTCATCTATCACGCACCCCGCACCAGCGGGAGCAATTGTGAAACATTAACCGTTCGTGACTGCTGCTGAATGTCGCCGGCGTAACGCTCTTGCAGCGACCGGCCATTGCTCAGCATGTTTGTGTAAACCTCCTTCAACTGCGCAGCGGTCAGTGTCCGGCCACTGGCATAATATTTTCGAGCCACTTGCCCCAAGGCGTAAGTGCTCGCAAACGCGAACGCAGAACTGGTTGCCTGGCTGATTAAGCCGCCGATAAACCGGCCCGTCAGTCGGCGCGCAAAGCCGCCAATCAATTGCTGCGTGAATCCTTCGAGGACCTGCGACGTGAGACCGATTCCCACCGTAGCCAGGAAATCTTTGACATGGCCGCGATCCAGTTCATAGCCGTAGGCGCTGCCGATGCGGTAAACCAATCGCATCTGCAACGGGATGATGGCCATGGTCGCCAGGGTTTGCGGCATGATTTCCAACGCACCGTTAAGAATCGCCGCATTCAGAATCATCTGGTCCAGCTCGGCGTCACGATTGGAATGGATGATTGGCGGAGTCGCCATCGGCGGCGTTGGGGTAATCAGAGCCTCAGCCGTCTGCTCATAATTTTTCATGGTCGTGTCGAGTTGAAGGGCCAGTTGCAATTCAGCGAGAAATCTCTTTTCCGCCTCGTTTGCCGCACCATCGGCATTGCACACGCAAACGGCCATCTCATAAGCGAGCATGCGCGCTGACGGTGTTTGAAGCTGGTTCACGGCGGTGGCCAGTGAGAGTTGCCCTTCCATGGCTTGCTGGTAAACGACGGCAACGTCCGGGCTTTCGCTGGCAAAGCCACTTCCTATGGATTGAACGCGTCCGCGTTCCGCGGCGCCCAGTTGCCCATCAGCAAACGCTGCGAGAATGCAAACGCCGATGATGCCCTTTTGTTCTTGAGGCGCCACGGAACGAAGTTCGGTTGTCATTGCGCGGCGAGTATCCAGACCGTTCGCTTTTCCGCCAATTGTAATTCCGTTCCCCTTTTGTAAGGGGGCTGGCTGCCAGCGCCAATTCAGAAGGGCCGAAGGCCTGCAAATGAAATAGCCCGGGCTGACGGCCCGGGTAATCGCCCCACAAATCTCCCAAGCCCTGAAAGGGCGACACATTTCCCCAAGATTGCCTTGTGATAGATAATTCATCATCGGTGTGAGCGACAATGTTTCGGCCTAACCGGCCGGAATTATTATTTGAAATTTCGTTACCCGGGGCTTCACCCCGGGCTATCACATTATGGGCTTTCAGCCCGCGGTTTGTCACCGCTCCTTCGCCGACGCCGCCATGCGCAAGGCGATTTCGGCAACGCGCTTGCCGACGCCTTTGATCGTGTTCAGGCTACCTTCGTCCTTCGAAAGGTTTTCGCCCTCCGACTGGATCGTGCCGCCCCAGTGATTGCCGGGCTTGCCGTCGCCGACGAGAATCATTTCCTGCGAGATCATGAACATGATGAGTTGTTGCAGGATCAGTTCCACCCCGGTGTTGCGCCCGGCGCCAACGGCAATAGCACCGCCCACCTTGTTGCGCAGCGGAAAGCCGCCCTGACGAAACGCAAGCATGCGCTCGAAGAGTTGCTTCAATGGCGATGAAACGATGCCCATGTAAACCGGTGAACACATTAAAATGCCGTGAACGTTGGCCGCCTCCAGTTTCTCGCGCAACGCGGGAAAATCATCCGGTCGCTCGGAACTCTTCGCGCCGACAGCGATGTAGGGATCGAGATTGAGCCCGGAAAGTTCGATGAGTTCGGTGGTGATGGCGGGACTGACGGTTTTGGCCGATTCCAACGCGAGTTCCATCGCTTTGAAGGTGGACTTGCCTTTGCGCAGGCTGCCCACGAGTCCGATGATTTTGACCGATCCCGCTGCGGGTTCAGCCGCGTGTGTCCTGGTGGACAGCGCGGCGGCAGACATCGCAGCCGCGCCGAGAAACATCCGACGATTCAGTTTATTCATAGCAGTGCCTGGATTCGCGCGCAGCGTGTCGGAAGCGAAAAGACGGTTCAAGGCAAAAGCAGGCCTGCCTCAGTCCAACTGTCTACAGCGACTGGATCACGCTCTGTAAATTTTCCCGTCGGTGTCGTGTTGACGGTTTTTGAGCAAGTCGCTATTCGTGGTCGGATGATTCAGAACCCTCTGCGGCAGCGCCGCATCTCTCTTTGCATTCTGGCCTGCGTACTTGCAACTTTGATTCGGACTTCAGCAACTCCAGGCGACAGTCATTGGGATCGCCAGTTTGGCGCGCCCGGAACCGCCTCGGTGAATCTGGCGTTGCGGTTCATTGGGAACAAGCTTTACGCCGGTGGATACAGCCTTGCCAACGGACAAGTCTCTTCGAACACCGTGATCAATGTTTACGACGGAACGAATTGGTCCACCCTGGGCGGCATCAGCGGCGGACTCTCCACCACCATTTTGTATGACTTCGCCGTTTTGGGAAATGACCTGTATGTGGCGGGGATTTTCAATCACGCGGGCGGCGTTCCCGCAGCCGGCCTCGCCAAATGGGATGGCACTACCTGGTCGGACGTTGGCGGATTTGAGGGCGTGGTACTCAATCTGGCAACGGACGGAACGAATCTCTACGCGGGAGGCAGTTTCACCAATTGCGGCGGAGTTTTTGCCACGAACATCGCGAAATGGAACGGCACGAACTGGTCGCCGCTGGGCGCTGGAATTGGCTATTTCAACAACAACCTTTCGCAGGTTGTCGCCGTCCTGCTGTGGCATGATGGCCAACTTTACGCCGGCGGCTCCTTCACCAATGTAGGCGCTGCCGCCGTCACCAACCTTGCACGCTGGGATGGCAGCAATTGGTCCGCGGTGGGCGGTGGCGTGGCTGGAACCGGCGGCATTTTCGGCAGTCCCGTTAGCGCGCTTCAATTCATCGGAGACGACTTGTACGTGGGCGGAAGGTTCACTGCAGTGGGTGGTGGCGTGGCGGCAACCAATGTCGCGCGGTGGAATGGCAGCGCCTGGTCGCCGCTCGGCACGGGATTACGCGGTCCGCCCAACAGTGCGCCGGTGACTGCACTGGCGGCGCTCGGCAGCGAACTTTATGCGTTCGGCGGTTTCACCAATGCCGGCGGCGTCACGGCCAGCGGATTGGCGCGTTGGAATGGAGCGAGTTGGTCGGCGTTTGGAGCGCTAAATGGCAGCCGGAGTCGCGCCATTTCCCACAATGGTTCGATCTACATTTCCGGAGACTTCAACGTCGCCAACTACGACACGCCCACGTCCACGATGGCCAATCACATTGTTCGTTGGGACGGCTCGACGTGGCACGCGATACCGGGAGTCGGCTGGCACGGAACGCATTTCTTCGTCTATACGATTGAGGTCGGCAATGACGGCCTTTACGCGGGCGGGCTTTTTGCCGCCATCGGCGGGACGGCGGCGCGACGCGTGGCGCGCTGGGACGGTAATGACTGGCATCCCCTCGGTAGCGGCGTGGATACGGAATACAACGGAGTGACCCTGAGCGTCCGTTTCATCAGGGCTCAAAACAGTGATGTGTTCGTGGGCGGCAGTTTCGTAAACGCCGGTGGAATGACCGCCAACAACATTGCCAAATGGGATGGCTTCAACTGGTCGCCCCTGGGCTACGGCGTCGATAGCACCGTGCTTAGCGTTGAAACGGTTGGCACGGCCGTTTATGCGGGAGGCGGATTCACCAATGCTTACAACGCGCCGGGATTCGGTTTTGTCGTAAACCGGATCGCGCGCTGGGAGCCCGGCACAGGATGGTCACCGTTGGGCTCGGGCATGAATGGCAACGTCAATGTCATTCGGCAACAAAACGGTTTGATCTACGCCGGAGGTTCATTCACCACCGCCGGCGGCAATACGGCCAACCGCATCGCCGTCTGGGATGGCAATGCCTGGTCGTCGTTGGGCGCTGGCGCGGCCAATGGACTGGGTGGAACTGTGAACACGATTCTGGTGGACGGTTCGGACGTCTATGTCGGCGGTTCGTTCAGCACTGCTGGTGGCGCCACCGCCCGGGGAATCGCCCACTGGAACGGCAGCACGTGGTCAACCCTGGGGCAGGGATTTTTTCATTCCAGCGCCGTCAACGTGTATGGCCTGGCGAAAATGGGGAACAATCTTTACGCTTGCGGCGGCTTCACCAACGCAGGCGGTGTGGTCACCCGCAACATCGCGCGCTGGGACGGATCGAAATGGGAAGCCCTGGGCAGTGGGATTGGCAACGAAGCCAGCGCCGGGATTTCGCGCGGCTTTGCGCTGGCCAGTTCCGGAAATGATCTCTACGTGAGCGGCGTGTTCGAAACGGCAGGCCTGTCCGATGCGGGTTACATCGCGCGCTGGAACGACCAGATTGACTTCGCGCCGGCGGCGACGTTGCGGCTGGCCAAGCCGCAGATGCTCCCTGGAAACACGTTCAAATTCCAGGCGACTTCCAGCGATCGCGTCACGTATGTCGTCGAACATTCCGCGGATCTGGCCAATTGGGAGCCGCTCACGACGAATGATGTGTATTACCTGAATGTCACCAATGCCGCGCCCGGTGTGAATTTCCGGACCTATCGGATGCGGCAACTCCCCTGAAACAATTGCATCGCTTCGGACAGTTTTTGTCCGGTGGACTTGATAGAGTTGTGGCACGTGCCAGCCAGGACAACGGCTCGCCGTCTTAAGCACTACTCGAATCGACACCATGAAGACTGGAAAGGAAGCGAAGCCTAGCGGCAACATCCACCGGCAACAACTGTTTTATTGGATGGGACGGTCCATTGATGACCGTAACGGCAAGCGCAAGTTGCTGCGGGATGAGCTGGTGACCGAAGTGTTGCGACAGTTGCGGGGCAGTCTGGAGCATGGATTGTGGGTCAAACGTCCGCGGTATCCTGAGCAATTCGAACTGCGCGGAAGTTCCTTCAGTCTCGATCTTCCCATCGCCTGCTTCACCGAATGGTCACTCGGGGAAAGCCTGCCGCACACTGCGGAGTACGGTCGCATCGGGCTGGGTTTCCCGAAGCGCTGGGTGATCGAGCGTGGTGGGCAGTCGGTAACGTATTTCCGTCACAATGCCAAAGGCAGTTTTCTCCAGGCGGTCTTCAAGCTGTTGGCAACACAAGGCAAGGCCAGTCCGGACGGTGTTTGGAAGCCCCGGCCTGACCCCTCGGCCTTCGATGAATTGCGATATCTCCTGCACTTCGCGAAAATGATTCGCTTGAAAACGGCCAAGCCGGAAAGGGCAACGCCCACCGTGGCGGCAGTCAAGCCAGTCGAGCCGGCACTCAAACGGAAACGCCCGGTGGCAGCCATCGAGAGCCAGATGTTCAAGCGCAAGTTCGGCAAGCCACTGCAATTTGTGGAAGAACGCGAGTGGCGCATCGTGCATCATCCCGCAAACCGCCATTTCATCAAAGGCCCGGGCGTGCCGGATTTCTACCTGCCGTACCTGCCCGGCGAAGAACTGTTCACCCTTGTGCTCCCGGACAACAAGGTCGTGAGTCAGGTCCTTCAGACCGACTGGTTCACGGAACGCCTGTTCACGCCGTGGAAACATTATCCGGAACTCAAAAACCGCCACGTGCCACCCGTGACCGTGCTGTCCCATTCCGATATTGGGACGTTCTAAGGAAGCGCTTTCGACGGCGTAAGTGGCTTTCCGTGAGGCAAAGTTAAGCGCTCTTCTGGAATAGGACGTGCTGATTTCAGGGGCGATGGCTACCAAGCATAAAGCGAAAGCTTCGTTCGTGGACACCGATAACGACCAGTTTGCCATTGGCTCCGGGCTGCAAACTGACGATGCCACCGGCGATATCGTGGCCGCAAATCTACGCGCGCTGCAACCCGTTTACTTTGCCGCCATCCTGGAAGAAGCCAAGGGTTTTGATGTGGTGGATCGCCTCGTCACCATGTTTGCCGGCGGGATGTTGCCCCTCGGTCATGAGCGCACCGGGGCGATGCTCTACAAGTATTGGAAGGGCGATTACCGGCGGCTCACCACGGAACAGCGCCGGACGGTGTATGCCCGCGCCTTCGGGCTGCCCGGCGGCGACGCCAGTGTGATGGCCAATCGCGAGTTCAATGACCTGTGGATGCGCTTTGTGTCCATTGTCGGAATGTATGCCGCCGAGCTTCAAGCGATGGCGCCGGAAGAACGCTCGGTGAGCGAAGAGGAAGTACTCATCAGTGGGCGCGATCTGGCGCTCAATCTTTCCATGTACGGCGATGGCCTGGCCTGGTTTGCCGCGTCCGACTTCAAGGCGGAAGTTCAACAAGCGATGGAATTGCTCTCCAGCGCGGAATTGCAAATCGCGTTTGGCGCGAAGACGCCCTGGGAGGTCATCTATAATGTTGCCGCGTCGGAACTGGGAGCAGAACTGAACATTTCCCGCGCCCACATCCGGGCCGACAGCGGCGTCATCATCATCCGCTGGCTCGCCAATCGGCGCGCCCGCCTGCTGCGATCGCGTTCCACAAATATTTTCAAGCACGAAGACATCTCCGAGGAGCGTACAGCGGCGTCGCAAAACAAAAATCCGATGCTTTATCCCACGGATTTCGACCTGGTGAAAGCCTGCGGACAGTGGCTGGGCGTCACCGGCACACAACAGGCCGAGCTGGCGGAGCATGTCAAAGCTCCGATACCGGAAGAAAAGAAAGAAAACTCGATCGCGTAGTTTCTCTTCCGCGTTCTAAAGCGGCAATAGCGCTTCAGCCGCCGCCTGGTCCGTGCGGTTGCGGGGGTAACGTCGAGGAAGAATGCCCTGAAGTTCCTGCTTCACCTTCCGCAGATGGCGCGGACATATCCCGTGCGAGAGCGCACCCATCTCACCCATCGGCACTCGTGGTTTACACCAGGCACAAACGGCAACACTCAGCGATAAATCGAGCTGGCCAGCCTCCATCAGAGGACCGATTGTTTGTCTCAATTCTCCCGCCCGTCAACTCCGTATTCCGAAAATGTGCTGCGTCCTTTTTGCTCACTTCCTTGGAATCAATCCCCAGAGACTGTAGAGCGCGCCGATGGTGATGATCGCGACGGAGAGATAAAGCACGATGTCGTACCAACGGCTCGGACGAAACTGCGGATCGCGATCGCGCCGGATGATGAGCACGGCGATGGCAAACACCGGCAGCAACAACGTTTGGATCGCACCACCGCTCACCACCAACCACTGGGGCGTTTGCCGGAAGGAGACGAACAATGTCAGGTAAATGATCGACAGCACGGGAATGATCCAGGTGAGGGCTCGCCTGGCATTGAATTTTGAGGCATCGCGCGATACCAGGCGCAAGTTGTCGGCAATCATCCGCGCCCAGGTGGCCATCGCCACAAAGAACGTGGAGTAACACACGATAAAGGCACCCACGGCAAAAACGTAGAATACCCAGTCACCAAACGTGCGCGTGTACATTTGTGACACCGTGCGAATCATATCGAGTCCCTTGGGAATTTCGTTGGCGCCATGCAGAATGGTTGCCCCAAGAACGAAAAACGCGATGGTGGAAAACGTGTAAACGACCAGCGCGACGCAAATATCCAGGCGCATCCCGCGGATTTTGGCGGCCACCAGGGCGGGATCGCGAGGCGCGCCGGATTTGAGATCCTTCGCGTAACCCTTCTCCAAACACCAGTAGGCGTAGAACACAATCTCGGAAGTGCCAATGCCGGTCACACCAAACACCGCCACCGCATCGGCAAATCCGTGTTCCGGCATGGCGAATCCAAGACCGCCCACAAGCTGCTCGAACGAAACGTGAAATTCGGTTCGCTGCAGGAGCACCAATGCGATCGCCGTCATGGCCGTAAAGCCCGCCACCATTAATCCCGATACGCTTTCAATGATTCCGTAGCGTCCCGCCAGGAGCACCAGCGCCGTGGTGAGGGTAATGACCACAGCCACCAGCCAACCGGTTAGCGAAGGATTTAACAATTGAAGGGACTGCACCGAGCCGGCCAATACCCCGCCCATGGATAAGGTTCCGGCGAACCATAACGGCAGCCAGCACCAGACCGCCCAGGACATTGGACCGATGCGACCCGGAACGCGATTGAGCGCTTCCAAAGTCGTGTCGCCGGTAAGAATGGTGTGTCGCCCGATTTCCTCTTGAATGAAAACCTTGATGACGCAGCCCAGAATAATCAGCCACAACGCGCTGAGGCCGACCGTGGCGCCCAATCGAGGAGCGATGACGAGTTCACCCGTTCCGACCACCGCCGCAGCGATGATGATGGATGGACCAAGGCTGTGACGAAGTTTCCGGGACACGCGCCGGGAAGCTAAACAAAGTGCCCCACGGCGGCAAACGGAAGTTTTCTTCACTATCTTCGCTTCCCATTCGAGCCGGCTTGAACCAGATTACGGCACGTCACTCCAAAGATGACACGGCGAACCTCCAGTCTCCTGTTGATTGTCCTGTTGATGGCAGGAATCAGCCTTGCGCAGTTTGCTTCGCGTCGTGACTCCGGTCGTTACGTCAGGATTGAAGGCGGACAGCTTGTGAACGAAGGCACGGTCCGCACCGCGCGTGAAACTTCTTCGCACAGCACGGAAACTCCCAAATGGACCAATCCACCCGGCTTCGAGCATGACGTCTTCACCTTTGCTCGAGTTGTTTTTCAATCGGACCAATGGCTCGGCTGGTGGGTGGACTATCCTGATGCTGACTTGAACCTGTCCTATCGGCTTCAACAACTCACCTCGATCCGGACGGACCCGGATTGCCGCGTGTTGAGACTCACCGACCCGGATCTCTGCGATTATCCCCTGCTCTATCTCGAACACGCGGGCTACTTGCGTCTAAGCGACGAGGAAATCTCCGCTCTGCGCAAGTATTTCGCGGGCGGTGGCGCGCTCTTCGTCAATGACTTTTGGAGCACTCAGGAGTGGGAAGGGTTCGCCCGTGAAATCGCCCGCGTGCTGCCCGGTCGCGCCTGGGTGGAACTGAACACCGATCACCCCGTCTTCCAATCGGTCTTCGACCTTCGGGTCCCCATGCACCAGTTGCGCGTGCCCACCATGCAATTCTGGAACGAGGACTTCGATGCCAATGATCCCCGGTCGTTACCTCATCGTCGCTATCGGGGCGTTGGTTCCGAAGAAATGCATGTGCGCGCCTGGCTCGACGACGCCGGACGCATCATGATCCTGGTCATTCATAACAGTGACGTTAGCGACGGCTGGGAGCGCGAAGGCGAAAACGATCTCTATTTCGACCGCTTCTCCGAGAAGATTGCCTATCCCCTCGGCATCAACATCATCTTCTACCTGATGACGCACTGAGGCGTTCTACTCAGCTCACTCCGCAGGCACTTTTACTCGGAAGAACGCCGCGGGTTGATCGGTTGAAATCAGCCATGGACTCACCGCATTGCTGACGTCGTTCCATGGCCCGTCAACTGGTCCCGTTTGCTGCAACGTGCCGCCGTGCCAACGCAGTTCGAGTCCGTTTGGTTTGCGTTCGCCCTCCAATTGCGCGGCGATGTCGGCAATGCTCCAGAGGCGAACGATGTCCGCGCCCGTGAGAATACTTGTGCCCGTGGCGTTAAACGCGACCGAGCTCACCGGCGCCGCGTGACCGGCAAAGACCCGTATCTCTGCTCCTGTTCTTGCGTCCCACAATCGCGCGGTGAAGAAGGGCCAGCCTTCTCCGCCGAGAATAAATCTTCCATCCGGCGAATACTCCGCCGCCTCCAGGAAGGCCGCTGGCGTGATGGAATCCAATTTCAATTCACCCGTCATCGGATCAAAGGTTCTTAAGAAACCATCCTCCCACGCCACCAGCAGGTCGCCGTTCGCTGGTGAGAAGGCCACGCTGATCACCGAACCCGCATTCAGCTCGAAGGTGCGCACCACCTGTCCGTTCGTCGCATTCCAAAGTCGCGCGATGCCATCCGAGCCGCCGCCGGCGAGGAACAGTCCATTGGAGGAGATGGCCACCGCGCGAATCCATATGCCGGGGGGCGCATTGAACGTGCGCAGGTGCGCGCCCGTCGCCACGTCCCAAAGACGGGCCGTCCCATCCTGCGCGCCAGTGACAATGCGTTGCCCGTCCGGAGAAAATTTGGCGTCCAGCAACCAACTTGTATGCCCAAAGAACTCGCGGTCCACCATCGCCGTCTGCACATTCCACAATTGTGCCGAATAGATCGGCGCACCAAATGTCGTGAGCAAGCGCGTGCCATCCGGAGAGAACCGGACCGCCTCCGTGCCCGCACCATGTCCGGGAAAAACCCAAAGCGGCAGCGCATTCGTGCGAATCCAAAGTCGCGTGAGCGGCTCGGTTCCGCCCGAAACCACATACCTTCCGTCCGGCGAGAATCCCACACCTGAGGTGGTGCTCGTCGTATGCCCGCCAAACACCCGCAAGTTGTCGCCGATCTGACTGTTCTTCAGACGCACGAGTTTTTCGGCATGAGCAACGAGAATCTGATTCGTCCCGGGAACCGCCACCAGCGCGGTGATCTTTTCGTGGAAGAATTGCTGGGCGATATCACCAGTAGTCGCATCCCACGTAATCACATGCCCGTTGTTGCATCCGGCGAGCACCTGCGAATTATTTGTCGCTGCCACCAGTCCCATGATCAATGGCGACGCCCCCATCAGCGGACGAATTAACTGCCCGGTTTCAAGGTCCCAGACCCGCACGATGGCATCCTCACCGGCGGTCACCAACTGACCGCCCGCAGTGAAACCCAGCGCGATGGAACGATGATTGAAACTTCGGATCATCTGTTCGGTGGCGAGGTCCCAAAGCCGTACGTTGTTCGTGGAGGGGAACGCCAGATCCGCCGTTACCAGCCGGTTGCCATCCGGCGTAAACTTCACCCGAATCATTCCGCCATTGGTCACCGCTACGGTATGCAGCAATTCACCGGTGGCCACTGACCACACGCGCGCTGAATTGTCGCCAGCGGAAACGAATGATTGTCCATCCGGCGCGAACGACAAGTCCGAGACCTCCCCCAGGTGTCCCGTGAAGGAACGCAGTTCCATTCCCGTCACCACGTCCCACGCGCGGATCGTGCGGTCCAATCCACCCGTCAACAACACCTGGCTGTCGGGAGAAAAGCACAACGCTCCCACACGGGTCCGATGCGCTTCCAACCGATGCACCACCGTGCCATTGGTGAAATTCCAGAGGAACGCGCCCCCGGACCCGGACGTCGCCATCCATTGCTGGTCCGGCGAAATAGCCACTTGCAACAAGTCTCCCAACCCGAATTTGCGCATCGGTTGGGTGACGGTGTCGGCCTTCGAAACGGTCGCGACCAAAAGGCACGCCGTGATCAACAGGTCGAGGCAGCGGATTCTTTGCATGAAACCCAGACGGTATTGAATCAGTGAGATGCCGCAAATGGGCCAAAAGTTCCATCAGAAGTGTTTCGAACCTGCATTGGAGCCGCAACGCGCCGAGCGTCAATTGGCAGGTAAATTAGTGAGCAAATGTGGAGACCACCTTTCCAACGCCTTCGCTACTTGCTCGCGCACTTCCGGATCATGATCGGAAAGAGATTCCACGAGAATCGGCCCGCACGTATTAGAATATCCATTGTTACCCATGTACCGGAGCATCGCAGCAATTTTCCAGCGATCCGTGCGGTTTGTATTGTCAAGGGCGCTTTTCAGCACCGGGATAGCTTGAGGTCCGATCTTCGAGAGAACTCCCAGCGCTCTCGCAGACAGGTACGGCTTGTTAGTCTGGTTCAACATCACAGTCAATTCAGGGATGGCGCTCACCCCATTGGTGCCGAGGATTTCAAACCCCCGATAGCCGTAACCGGCGCGCCACCCCGCCGGGTCGCTAAGCCAATTGGAGACCGCGTGATGCCGCTTGATCCACTGTGGCAGCTTCTCCCTCAACGTCATCCGCGTCTCGCTCGGCTCGTAACACAGCCAGTTGAGATAATATGGCAAGCCATTTGTCCCAATGGCCAGCACCGCTTCCTTCCCGGCCTCGTCCACAAACTCCACATCGGGGAAAAATACGCGTGGATCGCTGAGCCATTCACTAAGATAGCGGCCCTGATATTGGGGCTCATTCGCCGGACGGTGCTGCGGCGCAAAGCACCGCACTCCGATTGGAATCAGCACAAGTAGAGTCGGGACGATGAGAAACTTTCGCCACTTCCGCATTGCCGCAATTGTCACATTGGTTCGGCAACGAAAACCAGAAAATTGAAGGCTAGTCTAAAATGGGCTGATAAAAGCACGAGACCCTGGCGCACACACAGTTTTTCGCCAGGGTCTTCGCCCCGCCTCACACGAGGGGGGAAAGTATGAAAACGCTCGTTACTGAATCACTTCGCGCGCGCGGAAGAAACGCTTCGGGATGGTCTGCGAAATCGGGAAGATGAACCGGCCATTGCCATCCGCCGTGGTGTTGCCCAGGACCGTCCAATTCGGATTGACCAGGTCGTCGGTCGCTTCGATTTCATAGGTTCGGGCCGTCGCCCCCAAACCCCGCATCAACAGCGAGCCATTACCTTGATTATCCAGATACAGGGTCGCGGGCCGGTTGGCCACGAACTCCGG
>DASUGI010000093.1:0-31147 GCA_036274115.1 Verrucomicrobiia bacterium | reverse complement strand
GCTGGAGCTTCCGCAGCGGTCGCAGTTGCCTCAAATCTCTCTCATCGCCTGAACGCTGCTGACTCAGCCGCTCCCAAGCTCAAAGGCCACATCAACCATTCTGTCTGCAAATGGTGCTACGAAAAAATTCCGCTCGAAGACTTTTGCAAAGCGGGAAACGAAATCGGCCTGCAATCGGTCGAGCTTCTCGAAGTGAAGGACTTTCCGACGCTCAAAAAATACGACCTCACGTGCGCCGTAGTCAGTGGTGTGCCCGGCGGCATCACCAGTGGGCTGAATCGCGTTGAGAATCATGATAAAATCGTTGAGTTCATGGAGCGCACCTTGCCAGCCGCCGCCGAGTTCGGCGCACCGAACGTGATTTGTTTTTCCGGCAATCGCAAAGGGCTGGATGATGAAAAGGGTCTGGAGAACTGCGCGATTGGCTTGAAGCGCATCGCACCCATTGCCGAAAAGCACAAGGTCACCGTCATCATGGAACTGCTCAACAGCAAGGTGAACCACAAGGATTATCAGTGCGATTATTCCAAATGGGGCGTCGAACTCTGCAAGCGTGTCGGATCAGAGCGTTTCAAGCTGCTCTACGACATCTACCACATGCAGATCATGGAGGGTGACATCTGCGCCACCATTAAGGACAACCACCAATACTTTGCGCACTACCACACGGGCGGCGTGCCCGGTCGAAACGAAATCGACGCCACCCAGGAGTTGAACTACCCGCGCATTATGGAAGCTATCGTCGCAACCGGCTTCAAAGGTTACGTTGCGCAGGAGTTCATACCAAAGCGCCCCGATGCCCTCGCCTCGCTCAAGCAAGGCGTGCAAATCTGCGACGTCTAAGCACCGTTCGCGGAAACTTCGATTGCGAATCCGGGATCACGCTGGCACGTGGCCAGAATGGCGAAGCATCGTCGTAGATGAGAAAGGAAAAAATGAACAATGACTTGATAACACCCGCATCCCGGAAAGGACTTCGAAAGCTGCTGCCCTGGCTGACGCTTACGGTCCTGATGGCCGCCGGCCTGGTAGCGCTGCGACTCCAATCCTTAGCGCAAACGCAGTCGGCGGTTACACCCACCAAACCCGCCGACCTCACGAATCAAATCGCCGCCCTGCAAGCCGAGCTCAACATCTTGAAAGGAAAGGCGACGGACCAATCTCACGTCATGGCCGATGTGGGGTACCATTTCGCAAATCTCTGGTTTGCCGGAGACAAGGAGAACTGGCCGCTGGCGAAATTCTACTTTGATGAAACCCGCTCGCACTTGCGCTGGGCGGTGCGCGTCATTCCGATGCGTAAAGATCTCGCGGGCGAAAACGTGGATTTGAAAGCGATCCTGGACGCCGTGGACAGTGGCATTTTAAGTCAGGTGCAAAAAACAATTGAAGCCAGGGACCATGACAAATTCGTGACCGCTTACAAGCAGACGCTTGAGGCCTGCTATGCCTGTCACAAGGCTTCGAGCAAACCGTATCTTCGGCCGCAAATTCCACAGTCCCCGCCCCAACCCATCATCAACTTCGATCCGAATGCAAAGTGGCCGGAATAATTCCGGTATCACATCCGAACCCCACTTCGGCAAAGATTGGCGGCACGAATACCAGGCAGGCCATGCCCCCCGCACGATCCAGCAACCAAACGCTCCGCGAGCTGGCCGGGTTGTTTCTCAAACTTGGCACGATTGCCTTTGGCGGCCCGGCGGCCCACGTCGCGATGATGGAGGACGAAGTCGTGCGCCGGCGGAAATGGCTCACTCATGCGGAATTCCTCGACCTGCTCGGTGCAACCAATCTTATCCCCGGACCGAACTCGACAGAAATGGCTATTCACATTGGCCATCGCCGCGCGGGCTGGGCTGGTCTGATTATTGGCGGTGTTTGCTTCATTCTGCCGGCAATGTTGATTGTCACCGCAATCGCCTGGGCCTACGTACGCTATGGGAAATTGCCTGAAGCCAACGCGCTGCTCTACGGTGTAAAACCCGTCATCATCGCAGTCGTTGTTCAAGCCCTGTGGTCGCTGGGACGAACCGCGGTGAAGACCAAAACCCTCGCGGTTGTTGGAATGGTCGCACTGGTGGCCTGCTTTCTGGGGGTAAATGAACTGATCATCCTGTTTTTAACCGGCTTCGCAATGATTCCGCTCAAGGCAGTCGATTCGAAAAAACAGAACGCTGCTTTTCTTCCGTTGTTGGTCGGAGCTCCGAGTGCCGCGGCAGCAGTTGTGGCCTCCGGCGCTGCCACGGTCCCCTTCAGTCTCAACCTGATGTTCTTTTTCTTCCTGAAAGTCGGGGCTGTGCTGTTTGGCAGTGGTTACGTGTTACTGGCATTTCTGCGCGCTGATCTCGTGGAACGCTGGGGTTGGTTGACGGAAAACCAACTACTCGATGCCATCGCCGTCGGACAATTCACTCCCGGACCGGTGTTCACCACCGCGACGTTCATCGGGTTTATCTTGAGCGGCCCCATGGGAGCCTTGTTGGCAACGGTCGGAATTTTTCTGCCAGCGTTTGTGTTTGTTGCCGTGAGCGCTCCGCTCATTCCCAAACTCCGCACGGCTCCAGCAGCCGGCGCTTTTCTCGACGGCGTTAACGTCGCCTCGTTGGCGCTAATGGCGGTCGTCACCTGGCAACTGAGTGCCTCGGCGCTCGTGGACTGGATCACCGTTCTTCTTGCGATCCTCGCCACAGCAGCGCTGCTGCTATGGCGACTCAACTCAGTCTGGCTGGTCCTGGCAGGAGGCGCGGTCGGGTTCATCAAGTATTTGTTCGGATAGTCGCTTTCCATTCAGCCTGACTTTCAACGTGGCAAGTCGGCATTGTCGTGCTTTAATCCCGCCGCAATGAATCAGTTCCCAACTCCGCTTGAGTTGAACCAAATCAAAGTTTATCCGTTGGCCCAGCGAAAAAGCCTGAGCGCCATTGAAGGACTTCTGGTTGGTCCAGACCAACCGCCTCCGCCTTGCCCCGCAGAATCGCAACCGCAGATTCGCGATTGCGTTGAGAAGATCCTCGCCGCACGCAATCGCGGCGCAACCGTGATGCTCATTTACGGCGCGCACCTGGTGAAGAACGGACTGCTCAACGTGGCGAACGCTTTGATTCAGGGCGGCTGGGTGACGCATCTCGCGACCAATGGTGCGGGCACGATCCACGATTGGGAACTCGCTTTCCAGGGCCGCACGGAAGAAAGCGTCCGCGCAAATGTGGCCACGGGAACGTTCGGCACCTGGGATGAGACCGGACGCAACATTCACCTGGCGTTGCTTGCGGGAGCATTGCGCGGAGAAGGTTATGGCCGCAGTCTTGGTAGATTCATCGAGGAACACGGCGTCACACTGCCGTCAATCGAGGAGTTGGAAAACCAGCTTCGAGCCGAACCAGCGCATCCCCTCTCACCGGCCCGCGCCGAGTTGTTGCAGGCGATGAGCGGGCACCAAGTTCCTGCCGGTCGCATCGAAGTGAAGCATCCGCACAAACATAGTTCGATTCTGGCGCAAGCGTTTCGCCACAATGTTCCATTCACGGTCCATCCCGGCATCGGCTACGACATCATTTCCAACCATCCCATGTTCAACGGTGCCGCGATTGGCCGGGCCGCACAAATGGATTTCGCTTTGTTTGGTCGAGCGGTCGAGGGCCTGGATGGTGGGGTCGTGTTGAGCGTCGGTTCCGCGATCATGGGTCCCCAGGTTTTCGAGAAGAGTCTCAGTTGCGTCAACAACCTGCGCCTGCAAGCGGGACGAAAGGTTGTTAGCGGTCACACCATTTACGTCGTAGACATTCAGGACGGCGGCAATTGGGATTGGACCAAAGGCGAGCCGCCCAAGGACAACCCGGCCTACTATCTGCGCTTTTGCAAAAGCTTTGCCCGCATGGGCGGAACGATGAACTACGTGCAGTGCGACAACGTGGTATTTCTGCGCTCGCTGCTGGCTACGCTGAAATGAAAAAAAGCGCGGATGCAACATCCGCGCCTCTTCTGAGACCTCAGCAGCAAATCAATTGCGCCTGATGAATCTCTGGGCGGCGAGAAGCAAGCCAAAACCAAGGGCGGCCAACGTCAAACCGGTGGGCTCGGGAACGACGTAAACGGTGAAATTGTCCAGACGCGATGTGCCCGCGGCAGCAACCGTCGCACCGTTGGCGGACACCGTGGAAGTATTCACCAGGCGGAAGTAAACATCCGCAGCGTTATCCAACGCTGAGATGGAACTCAAATCATAGTTGAAGTTAAACAGGCTCTGGTAGGTGCCGCTACTCCACGTGGGGTTCGGCGAGGCATTGGCCAAAACGCTATAGCTCGCGAGCAACGTAAAATTAACCCCATCGGTGCTGTAGGTAAGATCATAGTCGCGAGGACCGGTGTTGCTGCTGGTTTGGTCAAAAGAGACGCCAATCCTGGAGAAACCGACCGTGCCGAGTCTGAACTGAAAATAATCATTCACCGCCCAAGTGTTTGCGGAAAACGACTCCGCTGAACCATTTCCCACCGGATTACTGTAAACTGCCGCGCCAGCATGCGATGCAGACGCACTGCCAGTTCCCACCTCCGCAGCATGCGGACCTGCCGTCGTCGGGATACTCGTTTCAAAGGTCCATTGGGCAATTATTTGGGCCGACGCCGACGTTAATGTAGAAGCGACGATTAATGCGGAGAGGAACGACAAGGCTTTCATACTTCAGGTTACAAATTACAACTTCGGATGCGCGCATCGTCACACAGCGATTTTGAGGCTTCAAGGAAAAAACTTCCGGTCCTTTCAAAATGAACGCGTCGGGTACTCTACGGCAATGGCGAAAAGCGGCTGCCGTTACTCTGGAGATCGGGGAGTGCCATTTTTTCAAATCAACCTGCAAGGGTAAAAGATTGTCGGCACGGCCAGTCATGATACGGTTGGCCCAACCCAAACAAAAATGTGTGCACGCGTTCCGAGTTGTGCGGACGTTTGCTCACGCGAGACGAAGACGTTATGAAGCTACTGCCTACTTCCACGCTGTTAGGAACTTCTCTGCTTACCATTGGATTATCCGCGCAGGGAGATGTGTTGCTCAACGATACCTGGGCCGACGGCTCTCGATCCGAGCAGAATCTGCCCACCGAATCCCAATGGTTCAACGGAGGCACCGGCGCCACCCTCACTCCAAGCGTGGGCCATCTGGTGATGGGCGTGCCGACCGGCTCGGCTTCCTGGACCACGTATTTTGCAAACGAAGGGAATGAGACAACCTTGGCAAACGCCGGTGACACTCTCAAACTCACCTGGGTTTTCACTCCAGCCAATGTGAACCTCAATAACACGAGCCAGAATTTTCGCCTGGCGCTCGTAAACACTCCAGGCGCGGACCGACTCGCCGCCGACGGCGCTCCCGGCACGGCCGCTTATACCGGCTACGGGATGTTCATGAACATGGGGCAAACTCTCGGTAACAGCAATCCGTTCCGCCTGATGGAACGGGCCGTCGCCAGCGGCGCCATGCTGGGAACCAGTTCCGACTGGGCCGGACTCGCTAACGGAGCGACCAGCGGCAACCACGGCTACGACAGCGGCACGACGTACACCTTTGAGATGACCCTGACGCGCAATGCGCTGGACGGACTCGACTTCCTCGTGACCATGACGGGTGGCACTCTCAACAACACTGGCCTTGCCACCCTGACTTTCACGGACCCGACGCCCAACTCATTTTCGTTCGACACCTTCAGCCTGCGCCCTTCCGGCGCCTCCACCACGGCAGACTCGTTTGACACCACGCTGGTTCGCATCGAGTTCACACAGGTGCCGGAACCGGCAACCTCAACTCTGGTTGGTATCGGCATCCTGGCGCTGCTCTCGGCATATCGCCGCAGCCGGCAGTAACCAGCCATTCGATTATCGAAACAGGCGATCGTTTCCAGGGCTTGCCAGGCACTCACTGGAAATCAGAACGTCGAACGCACTTCCGGCTTTCCGTCGTGAAATCTTGCGAACACTGACCTCAAGTCGGCTTGAGTTCTGATCCACGCCTGCCCGCGTTCCCAACCCAGCACGCTTGCCGCGGTGGCAAACGCATCGGTCTGCGTGGCGTGTTTGCCGATCACCGACACCTGTAATCGTTCCGTGAGCCCGATCCCGGTTTGAGGATCGACAATGTGCGAGTAACGCTTGCCCCCGATGACGACAAATTGCTCGGCATCACCGGAAGTGGAAACCGCGGCATGCTCTAACCACAGCGTCCGGACCCTGGCATCATGGGTCGCAAGCGAGCCAACTTCGACCCGCCAACCCTTTTGTGTTGGGGGCGGCGCGCCAACCGCAATGTCACCGCTGGCTGCGACCAGAGCGCGGTCCAGCCCGCTGGCCTTCAACACTCCCAACGCCTTGTCCGCCGCATAACCCTTCGCAATACCGCCAAGATCAAGCTGCATGCTGGGCACGCTGAGCGTGACCGTCCGGGCGCGAGGGTCCAGTCGTAGTTTTTGCCAACCCACACTCGCACGTGCTCGCGCCAACTGTTCGGGCGTTGGCAACATCTCAGCTCGCCGCGCGCGACGCCACAGGCGCACGACCGGACCGATGGTTACGTCGAACGCCCCATCGGTCAGCTTCGCGATGCGTTGGGATTCCTGCAGGATCTCAAAAAGCTCATCGCTCACTCGCGTCGGTTCACCGACGGGTCGCTGACACAACTGCATCAATTCGCTCTCCGGATCATAGTCGGTCAACATCTTGTCCAGGGCAGCAACCTTGGCGAACGCGGCATCCGCTCCGGCGCGAGCGGTCGCTTCATCCACGGCATAGACCTTGATCGTGAACAGCGTACCCATGTGCGGCTGCTGGAATTCGTAACGCTGAAGCGCGTTGCTGGATCGCGGGGCACTGCACCCCGACACCAACGCAACCAACAGCAGCACAAACGGGCAGCAAGTTATCGCCCCCGAAAGAAAACGGTTTATGGATGACCTCAACAGAAGCACGAGAAACACAGAAACGCTTTGGATGGTGGAGCCGAGGAGGCTCGAACTCCTGACCCCCACAATGCCATTGTGGTGCTCTACCAACTGAGCTACGACCCCAACCAAAGCGTCGTAAATCTAGCGATGCCCACACCGCCAAGTCAAAATCATTTTCCCGCATTTTTGGTTCTGTGAGTTCGCCGAATCCATTTTGTTGCCCTGCCCCACACGCTCACTGTGTGATGCGCGTGCGTTGCCATGTGAGGCTGACTTAGTGCTCGTGCCTCACCCGGCACGGCGCCTGGACATGGCTATGCGTAATGCTTTGCGGTTTTTCCCGCGGCCATTATGCCGTTCACAAGTTCACCGTCGTTCTCGTCCTCGTCGTCGTCCTCGCTTCTTTCAAGAGCATTTCGAGGACGAGAACGAGGGCGACGACGAGGACGATTCAATTCTGCTCGGCAGTCCAAGTCATACCCGGTGAGGGGTGGTATTTGCCAAAGCGCAACCGCTCAGGTAATTCTAACAATTCAATATGGCAACTGAACTCGAATTGAAACTCAAAGAAGGTGACAAAGCACCGGACTTTTCCGCACCCACCAACGGCGGCGGAACGATCTCGCTCAGCGAACTCAAAGGCAAGAATGTCATCCTTTATTTCTATCCCAAGGACGACACGCCCGGCTGCACCAAGGAAGCCTGCGCCTTCCGGGATGACTTTGCTGCCTTCAAGAAAAAGGGCGCAGTGATCCTTGGCGTCAGCGCTGACTCCGTGAAAGCCCACGACAAGTTCGTGAAGAAGTTCGAACTCCCCTTCCCGCTCCTGGCTGACGAGGACAAAAAAATTGTGGAAGCTTACGGCGTTTGGGGACAAAAGAGTTTCATGGGCCGAAAATATATGGGGATTCATCGCGTTACTTTTCTCATCGGCCCGGATGGACGCATCCGGAAAATCTGGCCGAAGGTCAAACCGGAGGAACACGCGGAAGAAGTGCTCGCCGCACTTTAGTTCAACTCGCGCCAACGCCGCCCGCGAGTTTCATGAGTCAGTTCATCAAAGGCCAACGTTGGTTGAGCGAGTCAGAACCGGAATTGGGACTGGCCATTGTCGTCCAAGCCGACCCGAGTCGCGTTCAAGTCGTTTTCCCGGCCAGCGGAGAAACCCGCACCTATGCTGCCGACAACGCGCCGCTCAAGCGCGTGCGTTTCCGCATTGGCGACACAATCAAATCACAGGAGGGCAAGGAACTGACCATTCGCGAAATCGTCGAGCAACATGGCCTGCTCACGTACGTTGGCGATGGAGGCAAAGTTCCGGAAGCGCAACTGAGCGACAGCCTCAGCCTGCACGGACCGGAGGATCGACTCTTTGCAGGAAGATTTGATGACGCTTCGGCCTTCGAACTTCGCTATCGCACGCTCACCCTGCTCCATCGCTCCCGCAGATCGGCAGTGCGCGGCTTCGTTGGCGGACGCATCGATCTGATCCCGCACCAGCTCTACATCGCCCAGGAAGTCGCCAATCGTCACGCCCCGCGCGTGATGTTGTCGGACGAAGTCGGCCTCGGCAAAACCATCGAAGCCTGCCTCATCCTGCATCGACTGCTGCTCACCGGTCGCGCGAATCGCATTCTCGTGCTCGTGCCCGAATCGCTCGTGCATCAGTGGTTCGTCGAAATGCTGCGCCGCTTCAACGTCTGGCTGCACATCTTCGATGAAGAACGTTGTGCCGCCATTGAACAGGGCGAGCCCGGCGCAAATCCTTTCCTGGACGATCAACTCGTGCTCACCAGCATCGATTTTCTTGCCGCCAATCCAAATCGCGCCGCTCAAGCCGTAGCAGCCGGCTGGGACATGTTAGTCGTGGATGAAGCGCACCATCTCGAATGGTCCGAAGCCGCGCCGAGTCGCGAATACCAAATTGTCGAACAACTCAGCCGCCATGCTGAGGGACTGTTGTTGCTCACCGCCACTCCGGAACAACTCGGTGTCCAAAGCCATTTCGCGCGACTGCGCTTGCTCGATCCGGACCGCTATCGCGACCTCGCATCGTTTCAAGCCGAAGCCAGGGACTACAAAGCCACTGCCGACGTCGCGCAGAAATTGCTTACAGGAAAATCTTTCGCTCCAGAAGACATTACCCTGCTCCGCCGTTTGTTGTCACACGATGCTCAACTTGAAACCCGCCTCGCGGGCATCGCCGCCAACAGCACGGACGCCAGCCAGGCACTGCTCAGCGATTTGCTCGATCTCCACGGCCCCGGGCGAGTGCTCTTCCGAAACACCCGCACAGCGATGAGCGGGTTTCCGAAACGCCACGCGCGATTGATCAAACTCGCCGCCGGCCCGGAAGCCGAACACTGGTTGGACCGCGTCTCCACGGAATTCGCGGAAGACGTCGGCGACTCAAAATTGCAAACCGAAACGGATCTCACTAAAGATCCACGCATTCTCTGGCTGGTTGAACTGCTCCAAAAGCTCGACCCGCAAAAGGTGCTGCTGATTTGCCGTAACATTGAAAAGGCGGAAGCCATCGACGCAGCGCTGCGGCGTCATGTCAGCATCAAGACCGGCATCTTCCACGAAGGGTTAACGCTCCTGCAGCGCGACCGCAATGCCGCCTGGTTCGCCGAGCCCGATGGCGCGCGACTCCTGATTTGTTCAGAGATTGGCAGCGAAGGACGCAACTTTCAGTTCGCGCATCATCTGGTCCTGTTTGATTTGCCACTCAATCCTGAGTTGCTGGAACAACGCATTGGCCGGCTGGATCGCATTGGGCAAAAGCAGGACATCGAAATTCACGTGCCGTATCTCGAGCGCAGCCCACAGGAGGTCCTCGTGGGCTGGTATCACGAAGGTCTGGACGCCTTCGAAACAAATCTCGAAGGTGGCAACGAACTGCTGCACAGCTTTCGCCAGGCCGTCCACGACCTCGCCTTGGAATTTCCCGTCGCCGACGCAGCCGAAGCTCGACAGGAACTGACCGGCCTGTTCACAAAAACCAAAGCAGCGCGCCAGGAAATCCGACGGCTGCTCGAACAAGGCCGTGACCGTTTGCTCGAAATGAATTCCTTTCGCCCGGCAGCCGCGCAGAAGGTCATTTCGCAAATCCAGGCCGAGGACCAGCAGCCCGATCTTGAGGATTATCTGCTCGACGCGTTCGACCACTTCGGCGTCCACGTTGAGGAACTCGCGCCACACACGTGGCAATTGAATCCGCAAGGCGTCATCACGGATTCGTTTCCCTCAATTCCGCCCGAAGGCTTGATCGCAACTTGTGATCGTTCTCGCGCCCTCGCGCGTGAAGATGTTGCCTTTCTGACGTGGGATCACCCGATGGTCACCGGCGCAATGGACCTGCTACTGGGCGCAGAAACCGGGAACTGCGCTTTCGCCGTCCTGCCAACTCCAAACGAACGCACGCTGCTGCTGGAGCTTGTTTTTGTTCTGGAAGCTATCGCTGCTCCGCGATTGCACACGGATCGTTTTCTGCCCGTCACGCCCCTTCGCGTGTTGGTGAATCACAAGATGGAGGATGCGAGCCCTACTCATCCGGCCGGCAGCTTTGAACGGAAACTCAAGAAGGGTTCTCCGTTCAAACTGATCGACAATCCGGAAATCGCGCGCCGCACCCTCCCGGCGATGCTGGAACAGGCCGCAAAGCTGGCTGAGACTCAGGCAGCCGCCTTGCGCAACGCAGCACTCAATCAAATGAACCACCTTCTCGGCCACGAAGTGCAACGATTGGAAAATCTCCAGCGCGTCAACGACCACGTTCGCCCGGAAGAAATCGAACTCGCGAAGGCACAGCAAACTGAACTCACCAATGCAATTCAGCAATCCCGTTTGCGCCTCGATGCGCTTCGACTGATCTGGAAAGGTCCGGCGGAAATTCTGGGCTGACCCTGGGAGCGACCTGGGAGCGCCAGCGTCCCGCTGGCAAGCTGCGTCGCGATGACCCGCCGGCGGGACGCCAGCGCTCCCAGGATGGCTGTCGCAAATGCACCTCCCTATTCAAAATGCACCGCTGCATCATCCTCCATTGCGTTAAAACGTTTCCTCGCTAAAATGCGCCCCCGTAACACGCAACCCCATTTAACATGAGCAAAAAGTTGAACGTCGCCGTCATTGGTCTTGGTTTCGGAGCCGAATTCATTCCGCTTTGGCAAAAGCATCCCCATGCGAACTGTTACGCCATCTGTCAGCGCAATGAGGACAAACTCAATGCCGTGGGCGATTACTTCGGCGTCGAGAAGCGCTACACCGATTACCACAAGTTGCTCAAAGACCCGGCCGTTGACGTGGTGCATATCAACTCGCCGATTCCCGACCACGCATGGATGAGCATCGCTGGACTCAAAGCCGGCAAGCACGTCGCCTGCACTGTGCCGATGGCCACCAACATCGCCGATTGCAAAAAGATCGTGGACCTCGCCAAACGCACCGGTCTCAAATACATGATGATGGAGACCGTGGTTTACGCCCGGGAATATCTTTTCATGAAGGACCTGCTCGACAAAGGCGAACTCGGCAAACTCCAATTCGTGCAGGCGAGCCATCAGCAGGACATGGATGGCTGGCCCAATTACTGGCCCGGCCTGCCGCCGATGTGGTATGCGACCCATTGCGTCGGCCCGGTCGCCGGCCTCATCGGCAAACCCGCCGAATACGTCAGTTGTTTCGGATCAGGCACGATTCGCAAAGAACTCATCAAGAAGTATGGCTCACCGTTCGCCGTTGAAACCGCGCACATCAAGTTTGCTGGCACGGACGTGAACGCCCGCATCATTCGCAGTCTCTTCGACACCGCGCGCCAGTATCGCGAGAGCATCGACGTTTACGGGACCAAAAAATCCGTCGAGTGGCCATTGGTTGAGCATGAGCCGCTCATCATGCACACGGCCAAGTTGCCCGAACCCAAGATCCCCAAGCCGGTCAAGTGCCCGGACTTCGCCAATCGCCTGCCGAAGAGCATCGCCAAATACACGACGCAGGGCGTTTACGACGCGAGCAAGAAGACGCATCTGAGCTTCACGCAAGGCAGCGGCCATGGCGGCAGTCATCCGCACCTGGCGCACGAGTTCGCCATGGCACTCGTGGAGGATCGCGATCCGTTCCCGAACGCCAGGCAATCGGCCAACTGGACGTGCGTTGGTCTCTGCGCTCATGAATCGGCCCTGAAAGGCGGCCAGATCGTGAAGCTCCCGGCGTTCACTCTGTGAAAGGCCCTCACGGGACTTTCGTCGCAAAATGGCAAATGTTTTTCGCAATTTGGCGATGGCTTGGACGGCCCGGATACGTCCACCTAACATGAAACCCGCCATCCCAATTGCGCTGCTATTTTGCGCCTTGCTGCCATTCGGCATGCCACGCCTGGTCGCCGCCGAGTCGAATGATATTGTGCGCGTGCTGTTTCTGGGCGACCGCGCCGGGCATCGCCCCGCGCAGAGGTTCGAGCAATTGCAACCCGCCCTCGCGCCACGCGGCATCGAACTCACCTACACCGAGGCGATGTCGAACTTGAACGCGCCGTACCTCTCGCAGTTCGACGCGTTGTTGATTTACGCTAACGTCACGCGCATTTCGCCCGACCAGGAAAAGGCCATGCTCGACTTCGTTGCCGCTGGCGGCGGACTCGTGCCGATTCATTGCGCGAGCTACTGCTTCCACAACTCATCGAACTACATCGCACTCGTCGGTGCGCAATTCCGTCGTCACACCACGGGAGTATTCAAGGAAACAATCATCAACGCGGATCATCCGGTGATGAAAGGACTATCGCCCATCGAGAGCTGGGACGAAACCTACGTTCATCACCGACACAACACCAATCGCGTCGTGCTTGCCGAACGCCGCTACAGCGGAACTAACTCGATGGCCGCGAACCTCGGCAACACCGACCCGTCAGACGGCGCCGAACCGTGGACGTGGGTGCGCGAATACGGCAAAGGTCGCGTTTTCTACACCGCCTGGGGTCACGATCAACGCACGTGGTCCAATCCCGGTTTCCAGGCGCTGGTCGAAAGCGGCATTCGCTGGGCGGCGGAGAATTCACCCAATCGTTCCCAGCGCAAGTCAGCGAAGTAACGCTTAACCCTAATGCCTTTCGAAACTCACGCAGCTGTTTGTCCCGGGAGGGACAAGGTGACAATAGCCCGGCGTTTCAACGCCGGGAACACGTTTGCAGCCAGGCGAGTCCCGAAGGGACGACTGAAAACCCCATCCAATTTGCCCTTCAACCGTCCCTTCGGGACTCGATTCTCAACTGACGTAAACCCAGCGTTGAAACGCTGGGCTATTGTCGGTTGTCCCTCCGGGGCAGCTGCACTCCCCGAAATCCCGAAAGCAAAAAGCAATTCCCGATGTACCCAATGAAAAAAGTTCTCATACTCATCGCGGCCGGCCTCTTCACGCTCAACACCATCGCGGCCGAAGCACCACTCCACGTCCTTTACCTGGGCCAGGTGGATGCCGGCAGTTGGGGTCGTGGCGGTGGCCGGACGAACTACGTTTATCTCCCGGGCCAGACGCTGGCACCCGAGGCGATTTACTTCGACCACCTCTCGGACCTCACCCACCTCACCGACAAGTATCTGAGCCACTTCGATGCAGTCGTGCAGGTATTGCCGGATAGCGCATTCAACGCAGCTCAGCAGCAGATGCTGAACACTTTCAAGAGCGCCGGCAACGCAGTCCTCAAATACAGCGAGCGTCCGACCGATGCAGTTCTGCGCGAGGCAGTCTTCGGCGGTGTCAGCAAGAAAGCCAAGTCAGAATGGGAAGCCCTCGTGAAGTCGCGTCCACCGTTGCAACGTCTGACTGGCGAAGTGCCGAACTATGAGCGCCGCCCCGAGCCGGTGAAATACCAGGCGCCGCTAAGCGCCAAAGACAGCATGCGTTACACGCAGGTGCCGGCGGATTTCGAACTCCAGCTCTTCGCTGCCGAACCCGACGTCATTAAGCCCATCTACATGGCCTGGGACGAACGTGGCCGCGCGTGGATAGTTGAGGCCCGCGATTATCCGCACGGCCTCGTCAACGAAGGTGAACCCGGCGAAGCTTGCATCAAAATTTGCGAAGACACCAACGGCGACGGCAAGGCGGACAAATTCACGGTCTTCGCGGACAAGTTGAATCTCGCCACCGCGCTCGTGTTTGTAAACGACGGCATCATCGTGTCCGAAGCACGCCGCATGCTCTTCCTCAAGGACACCAACGGCGACGACAAGGCGGACGTGCGTCAGCCTCTCCTTCCGGGCTGGGGAATCGGCGACACCCACGCCATGCAAAGCAATCTGGGTCGCGGCTTTGACAACTGGCTTTACGGTGCCGTGGGTTACTCAAACTTCCGCGGCGAGGTCGGCGGAAAAGAACTTCAGTTTGGCCAGGGTGTGTTTCGTTTCAAACCCGATGGCTCGGCGCTCGAATTCCTCTATCAGTTCAACAACAACACCTGGGGCTTCGGACAGAATGCTTATGGCGACGTCTTTGGTTCGACCGCCAACAACAACCCGACGTTCTACGGCTATCTGCCAGCCACGATCTTGAATCCAACCCAACCGAACGCGGGACGCCGTGGCTTCCGGGACGGCCCTTCTGATTCCAGCGGGACCAATGTGCAGGTTCGCCGTCTTTCATCGGCACGCGCGATGACTCCAGGCATGCGCATGCATCCCAACACGCCAAACGTTCGCATGGTGGACCAATTCGGCGGCTACACGGCGGGGGCCGGACACGCCTTCATGGTCAGCGATGCGCTGCCGGCGCGCCTTCAAGGCAAGGCGTTGGTGAATGAACCCACTGCCAAGCTCATAGGCATCATGGATGTTCAACCCGATGGCGGCGGCTACAAGGTACGCGATGGCTTCAACCTCCTCGCCAGTTCTGACGAATGGATGTCGCCCATCTTCTCCGATGTCGGCCCGGATGGTGCCGTTTGGGTGATTGATTTCTACAGCTTCGTCATCCAGCACAATCCGACGCCCAATCCCCAGTCAGCAGGCATTCAAGCCACGACCGGGCGCGGCGGCGCCTACAAAACCGCAAACGACCTCCGCGACAAAACGCATGGCCGCATCTACCGCGTCGTTTGGAAGGATGGTCCGCGAAGCTCCATCAAGTCTCTGGCCAAAGCGAAAGCCCCCGAACTCGTTGCGGCACTCGACAGTGGCAACCAACACTGGAGTCTCACCGCCCAGCGCCTGATCGTGGACAACAAAATGAAGGATGCCGCACCCGCTCTGAAGAAGCGCGTTCGCTCCGGCACGGGTGGAACGGGTGCCATCCATGCGCTCTGGTCGTTGGAAGGCATTGGCGCGCTCGACAAAGACACCCATCAAAGCGCCTTGCTCGCCAAAGATTCCACACTTCGCCGCGCCGCGATTCGTGCTCTGCCCGCCAACGACGCTGGACGCGAATTGTTCTTCGCCAGCCCCGTAATTCAGGACCCGGATTTGATCACGCGGCAGGTCGCCTTCGTAAAGCTCGCGGAGTTTCCGACGATTCCTCAAATCCAAACCGTCGTCGCCCAGCTTCCGCGCGCCGCAGTCAATACGAACGACGCTTATCTGAACGACTCTTTGACCCTGCTCGGTCGCATCCACAAAGTCTCAGGCGTGGGAGAGGATGTAGTGAAGGTTACGGCGGGCGATCCCAAGCGTGGTCACGACCTCTTCTTTACCAGCCCCACGGCCCTTTGCGGTAACTGCCACACGGTCGGTGGCAAAGGCGGCTCAGAAGGTCCGATCCTCGATGGCATTGCCGTCCGCAGCGACAAGGATTACATCCTGGAAAGCCTGACCGATCCAAACGCCAAGTTTGCCAAAGGATATGAGAACCTGACGATCTCGCCCATGCCGCCCCTCGGCGTGCTGCTGAAGGAACAGGAACTTGCGGACATTCTCGCTTACCTCCAAACACTGAAGACGCCGCCGAAGGATGGAGTGACGGTCCCGGTGAAAAAACCGAGCGAGTTTGAGTAGGAGTACACCTATCAGTTGGCAGTGAGACGTCGGTCGTCGCTACGGTCAGACGATCGCCAGACCCAATCGCCCTGTATCTTGTCGACTGAACCGTCGGCGTTCAGCCTGGCAGTTCCTTGTTCATCAAGTTCGTTCCATCCGACAGAGTAAAGAACGTAGCCACTGTGTACTCGACGGTATTTGAGAGGTTGGCCGCCAATGATATCGTGCGGGACAGTGTTCAGGAAACCCGGAGCCAACGCCTCGATAGTATCAGGATATTGACCAGCACTTAGCTGATAGCGCTCAAGTGCGCAAGCGACCTTAGCCCGATCCAGCTCGCTCTGATTAAAGGCGGCGGTTTGGACCGCTTTCGAAAAATTTGGGACAACAATTGCCCCGACAAACTCATACGGATGCTTGCCGAGTTTATCCAAGCCATCACAGAATTCACGGGTTTTGGCAGGAACGACAATGCGATTGGTAGTATCGAGACTCTCTATGACGGTTTGTTGAAGTTTTGTCATCAGTGAATAATTCTGATCGAACCACCCCCGAGGAAGCCACGACAGATCTTTTATCAGACCTACCACACCGCCCTCGTCACGCGAACCAATCTCAGTTCGGGCATCCTCTACGATGCGAAGGGTACTCGCCCTATCGACGCGCAGTGCTTCAGCCAATATTGGGAGCAAATCTGTCTGTTCAAGTTGTTGTTGAATGGCAGTCAACTGCGAGTTGCGCCACGCCCGCCGCCGCAGACCTTCGTTTATAACCTCCACATAGTGACCAAAGATTGCTGCGTCTGTCATGGCGGCCACCAGTGTGATGGGATGGCTCTCCGAAGCACGACTTAGCTGGTAGATGAGTGTTAATTCATTCAGAGCCTTATCCGGCTGATTGAGCAGCAGGAAGCACTGCGCGCGTTGCGTCAGCGTCTCAACTACTCTTCGAAAAGTGAGGTAGTTTGGAATCGGCACATCCCGAGGATGCCGATAATCCCCCTCCATTTGGGCCTTGGGCCGTTTGAGCGCTTCGCGCATGGTGTCGAAATCAGGAATGAATTGATCGCTCCAAGCAAGATATTCCTTTGGAGTGAAGGGCGGCGCGCTAAGCAGAACCTGAAAACGGTTGTCGTCTCCCTCAACGCGCAAACCAGCAGCCTCGACTTCGGACAAAACCACGTTGGTTGGAAAGAATTCAGTGACATCCCGAGCGTTCAATGTTTTTGCCGTCCTCAAAACCACTCGAGCCGGTTTCGTTTGCGGTGGAGAGTTCAACGTGAGCTCAAATCCCTGGCTGCCACTCAAGCAGCGTTCTTTGGAGTATTCGCCTTCGGCCCGCAGGATTGATTTGCGGACCAATGCTTGAATCTTCTCTTGCAAATCAGCCCCGACAAAAGCAAACGGTCGTCCGCCAGTCCTTTTCCTACGAACGAGAGCTACTCCAGTCTTTGAATCCTCGCGCCACTCAAGGTCGTAAATATCCAACAAGGCAATCAACGCTTGCGTCGCCGAGATGTTCTGCCATCGAAATGTCACCACCGGTTGAGGGATATCTGAGCGCGAAATATCCAACGTTCGATCGAGCGTGAAATTCAACTCGGCCTGCCGTGCCAGGCCCTCAATCGCAATCGGCAGCGGCACCTCTTGAAATTGAATCAGCGGTATCTTGGCAAACCGTGGGTCTGGCTTTTCGCCAGCCTCTTGGGATTCCAGACTCAAAACCGGTGGATCATAGTTCAATACCAGATCAGTCGTAGTTCGATCCACGATTGCATCCTCACCCACGACGGATATTTCAATGACAACGTTCGTGTGAAAGCGTTGGCAGAATTTCACAAGGTTTTCTGGACTCAGTTGTCGGACGAGCTCGTTCGTCCCACGTCCTATAAACCAACCTGCCATGTGAGGCGCTTTGAAGACATTTTGATCGTCCGGAACAGGCGACGGAATGTACGCATCCCAATCAAGCACTTCGCCTTTTGCTTTCAGTTCACGCTGGCATTTTTCCCAAGCCCGTTTCCCGCGCCAATTCTCGACTGGATAAAAGAGAACTACTGCCAGTATGGGCAAGGCGGCAACAGCCAGTAGAAACCTCAAAGGCCACGGAACGCGTGACCGGGTTGGCAGCGGCGGAGGAGTTTTTATCACAGGCACTCATGGAAAAATTCGCAGGATTTGTGCCTGATTAGCACGTCGAAGAGACGAGATGCGGCCCTTTACTCCAGCGCATCCGCCAGCACCTCCGCCATGTGGCGGGCCCGGACGGGCGCAAGGTGCTCAATCTGATGCCGGCAGCTTGCGCCGCTTGCCACGACCATGCTGCCGTAAGGCAGGTCGCGGATTTTCTCGATGAGCGGTTTGGCAATTTCCAGGGACAACTCGTATTTCGATTTCATCATGCCGAAGCCCCCGGCCATGCCGCAGCAACCCGTGTCGAGGTAATGCACCTTGCGCCCCGGCAAACGCGACGCCAGCCGATGATTGTAGGCGGGATTGGTCAGCGCCTTGGCATGGCAGTGCACATGAATCGCGATCGTCGTCGGGCGTGGATTAAACTCCAGCAGCGTTGTGTCGGCGCGAAGCAAGTCGTCCAGGAATTCCTCAAACAAATGACAGCGCGCCGCGATGCGTTGGGCATCCGGCAGATTCATCTCGCGATAATCCTCGATGAACATCGAGTAACACGACGGTTCGAGAAAGATGATGGGCACGTCGTCTGCCGTCTCGCTCAACAACTTGAGATTGTGCGCGCCGAGTTTTCGCGCGAACCCCAGATTGCCCTGACTGAACGCAGGCCGTCCGCAGCACTTGCGCTCCGTGGCCAATTGCACTTCATAACCGGCGGCCTCCAACACCTTCACCGCGGCGATGCCAATGTGCGGGTCGTTGTAACGCACAAAGGTGTCGTCCCACAAAATTACCCGGCCCCGCGCCGGACACGAATCCCGCTGTCGCCGCTCGAACCACCAGTCGAATCGCACTTTCGCGTAGCGCGGCAAAGCGCGTTCCGCTGAAATGCCCGTAATCTTTTCGAGCAATTCCCGAAAGCGGCTCGACGTGAGCAGATCATTGACGACCTTCGGCATCGCGCAACCCAGCCGGCCCAGGAAATCCGGCGAACCAAACAACCGCTCGCGCAAGGAAAGGCCGTCACGCCGGATGCGCGCCCACTGCAACTCCGCCTTGAGCAAAGCGAGATTCACATTGGACGGACACTCGTTGATGCACGCCTTGCACGACAGACAATTACTCAACGCGGCTTCCAGCTCTTTCGAAGAAAGCGCATCGCCGCGTGACATACCGCGCAGTTCCAGCGCGGCCCGAATCGTATTGGCCCGACCTCGCGTGGACATGATTTCCTCGCCGGTCGCGAGGAAGGTCGGGCACATCGTGGGGGTCTCTTTCCGGCAACCGCCGCACCCGTTGCATTGTTCGAGATTCGCAACGAATGAGCCGTCGCGACCGGAAAACGCAAGCATCGGCTCGAATGGCAGCTTGAGCGCGTAGCCCGGCGACTGACGCAGGTGTTTGTCCAGCTTGAAGCGCCCATCGTCCACGAGCTTGCCCGGGTTGAACAAATTGTGCGGATCGAACGAGCGTTTGATCTGGCGCATCAGCAGATAGAGATCGTCCCCAATCTCCTTGCGCAGAAACTCGGTTCGCCCCATGCCCACGCCGTGTTCGGCGGAAAACGAACCTTTGAAATGTTTCACCAGTGCGGCGACTTCCTCGGTGATCTCGCGAAACTTCTTCAAATCTTCCGCCGATTGCAAATCCAGCACGGGCCGCACGTGCAACAGTCCGGACGCGGCATGACCGTAGAAGGACGCTTCGAGCCCCATGTCGCGAATGAGCGAGGACAGGCTGTTGTAATAAGCCGGCAAATCCTTGGGCCGAACCGCCGCATCCTCGATGCACGTCACCGGTTTCGCCCTGCCCTTGCAACTGGTCAGCAGTGAGAGCCCGCCTTTGCGCAGTGTCCACACGTGATTGATCTGCGCCAGTGTCTGGAGAATGGTCTTACGCGAACCAAGCGGACGTTTCTCCAACTCCGCCATCCGCGCCTCGACATCGCCGTAGAACTCCACTGCCAATACGCCCTCCGCAGGGCGCGCATCAAGTTCCAACAAATCGCGCGCTGCCTGAAACTCCCGTTGCCCGCGCGTCTGGTCGAGCAACATGCGATCGAGAAACTCAATGGCCGACGGCTTCAAATCCGCCAGTTCCACCGAAGCCTGCATCGCCTCGGGTATCGAATCGAAAAAGATCAGCGCCAGGCCAATCTCGTCGGGAGTCGGAACAACCCTTACCACCGCCGACGTGATAGCCGCGAGCGTGCCTTCACTGCCCGCCAGCACGTTGATGAGGTTCGCCGGCTCGCGCAACACGCGGTCGAGTGCGTAACCCGGCCAGCGTTTCAGCAGCCCTTCCGGAAAGCGCTCGCCGATCTGCAAGCCATTCAGCATCGCGAGATCTTCCAGCATGAGGCGCTGAACCTTCAGCGTGTCGTGCTCCGGGCCAACCTTCAGCACCTTGCCGTCGCTCATCACCACTTCCACTTCAACGACATGATCCACCGTCGTGCCATAGAGCGCGCACCGGGCACCGGAAGAATTGTTGGCTATCATCCCCCCAATGGTCGCGCGCGAACTCGTCGCCACATCCGGACCAAACGCGTAACCTTGCGGCCGCAGAAAGCCATTGAGCTGATCCAAAACCACGCCCGCGCCCACGCGCACGGTGTATTTCTCCACGTCGAATTCAGTGATGAGCCGATTGTAGCGCGAGAAATCCACGACCACGCCTTCACCGATCGCGCCGCCGACCAGGCCCGTTCCCGCGCCGCGAGGAATGACCGAAACTCCGGCCTGTTGCGCCGCTTGAATGATGGAACTCGCCTGCTTCGCGTCACGCGGAAACGCGACAGCGAGCGGTTCAATCTGATAATGCGATGCATCCGTCGCGTAAAGCTGGCGCGTCAGGTTGTCAAACTTGACCTCGCAGTTCGCGGCGGAAAGCGTGGCGTGTTGTTGCGTTGGCGTCATGCGTCGAACACCAACTCAGGTTATGTCCAGCCGCCATGGATGACAACGGGGAAGCACACCATCCCTTTAAAACGTTCCAAGTTCGAAGTTCCAAGTTCGGGGTTCGAGGTTCGAGGTTCAATGTTCTCGAAGCCCCCATTGTAACGCGGGCGTCTCGCCTGCGAGTTCAAGCGGCGTCCCGCCGCGTGACGTTTAGTCCCCCTGAACCTCCGTCCTCGCCGCGAACTCGCAACCGGGACGGTCGCGTTACGCGGCGCGATGGATTGAGGGAGAGCTTCAGCCGAAGAAACAGCCATTGGCATCCTCATCAACCACGCGCAGTGCCTCCGCCAGCGATGCTACTTCAAAGCACGGCTGGTAACGATGCCACTTGCCATCCGCGCGTTTCCAAAAGATGCGCCAACACCGCAATCGCGGCATGTGCTGGATTTTGGCGATGGCTTCCTCAGTGTGCACATCCGGTCGATTGTACATCGGTCGCACGATGAAAAGCTCGATCGTCCGATCGACGAAACGTTGCCCTTCCCGAACTTTGTCACGGAGATGCACCGGTGGCCGGCGACCCGACCAGAAAACGTCTTCGATCACCTTCAGGTGCTCAACCATCTCGCTTTCGGTAAAGCCCATATTAACGCTCTCCTTTCAAGGCACGGTCGAAGACCCATTCGTCTTTTTCCGGGCCAGATCCAATCATGGTTGCGGTCACGGATTCTTTGTAGCCGGTTTTTGGAATTTCAGTCGCAAATCCATCAGACACTCGGAGTCGTGCGGCACGGGCTCACCGATTTTTTCAACCGGGTGCGTGAAGAGATAACGCCACACGTCTTCATGAATGAACTTGCCGCTGGCGTCCTTCACCGCTGACCCACCCGGAACCACCGAGCCGTGTGCGCGTTTCGCGTCGTTCTTGACGTCGGCGCTGGTGATAAGACGACGTGTGTTGCCGTAGGGTGGCCCGGTTTGGTCCACGTTCACAACCGGACCGAATTGATTCAAACCCAGCAATTCCCACGACCGGCAGTAATGACTTCCCTTCCAGCCGTCATCGAGCACGTGACTGAAACCAAAGAAACGGTTCGTCGGTGTCGCCGAAGGCAGCGCCTGCCACATTTCAAATTGATCGCGCGGCCCGCAAAACATCACCACCCGGTCCACGCGCTGATATTTTGCGAAGCGTGCCGCCGTGGTCGAGCCGTGCGAACTGCCGGCGATGATCACGCGATCCCACCGCAGTTGCTGTCCGTCGTCGTTCAGGAAATAGTCCCAGCGACCCGGGGGATTCTCTCGCGCCAACCATTTCACCAATTGCAGCGCGCGCTCCATCATGCCGTCGGGTTTGGGAATGCTTACGACTTCACTGAAATCCTCGCCCGTGGCCGCTTCAAGTCTGATCTTCCCAAGAAACTGGTCATCGGAAGGCGGCGGGTTGGTGCCGAACCGGCTGAACCAACCATTGGCGTAATGCACCTGGATGGCATGCAGGCCATAGCGGTTCACGCGCTCGAAGAGAGGCGCGCTGTGGCCCATGAGCCAGATCACCAGCTTGCCTTGAGGCTCGACTCGGGTGTCCACGGACGCATGCTCCAGGTCGGCAGGTTTTCCGTTCTTCTCAAACACGAAGTCAATCTCCGGATGCACCCGGGCGCGCGGATCAATCTTGCTCGCGCGTGCGCTGAGTTCGTAGCGCTGCGGATCAGGATCTGCGAACCGCAACGGTTCGGCTGCGTGAACCGTTGGCAACCACGCCAACAACAGCAGTAGAAGCGCAGCAACCTGCCGCTGGGCTTTTTGAAACCGCGCCTCGATTTGGTTCGCCAGCGCGCCTGACGCTTCCATCCGGCGCACGATTTCCTGTTGAGCTACGGATGAACGTGGTTTCCCAAGTCCCGTCAGGGACGTGCGACCATAGCCCATGGTTTCAACCGTGGGTATCGAATGCGAAATGGCACAAGCCCCGGCTTGCCGCGCCGGCGCGTAGCGAAGGTGGGAGGGGCGAAAGACAAAGCGTTGTCCAAGAAACGGGTTCTGCCGTCCCTGACGGGACTCGCAGCCATTCGCGCCGTGAACCCAGCGATGAATCGCCTGGCTATTTTCGGGCGTCCTTGTCGGATTTGGTTTCATGATTGGGTTTGATTCGCTCCAGCAACTTTTCCGCGGGTTCGTCATTGGGGTCTTGGGGGACGAGTTGGCCGCGGAAGGCTTTGGCGAGGAGGGACGGGGTTAACTTGTCGACCTGCGCCCTGGCTTTTTGAAACCGCGCCTCGATTTGGTCCGCCAGCGTAAACAACGCCTCCGCCCGGCGTACGATTTCCTGTTGTGCGGCGAGCGGAGGCAACTGCTGGCAGGCGTCCACTTTGTAGAACAACGTCTCCAGCTTCGCCACAATCCGCCGCTGCTCAGCCAGCGGAGCGAGCGGAAACCGAATCCCACGAGCAATTCCTGTGTTGAGGTTGACCTGCGTGTTGCCTTGTCTGTTCTCATTAATGATCTGAGGCCGAACTCGCTCAAACCACCAATAGGCAAAATCGAGTGAGACCAGCTTGGCCAAATCTGGAAACGCTAGGAATCCGTCGTGGATACAGCCATCCACGGCCAGAATCTTTGGAACACAAATCGTCCCGCTGTTTGACAATATGAGGCTACCAGCTGGCAACAGGCGACTGCGCTCCGCCCCTTCAGGTGTGACAAACTCGCGCGTCACGCTCAAATATTTCCCCCGTTGGCGTGTCACGTCGGAAATCATTATCCAAGGAATTGAGCCACCGAAATAGCGTGGGTCACCCTTCGGCCTCGGTGAACCACCACGGACGACCTCAGTCAGAGTTCCGACATCCGTCCAAGCGCAGCCTTGCGGCAGTTCGTCGCTCCTGCGGGTCGCAGACCCGCGCTCCGTTGGAAAGTTCATGGCCGCGCGCCTCCATTCGCAATTGTCCCGCAAGGACACCCGAAAATAGCCCAGCGATTTATCGCTGGGTAATCGCACCCACAAATCTTCCGAGCCCCGGAGGGGCGAAAGAACACATCAAAAACACCAAACATTCTCTTTCGTCCCTGACGGGACTTGTTCCCTTGTCGCCTTCCAACCCACGGATAAATCCGTGGGCTATTTTCTTCCGCCCTGACGGGCTGGGGAATGGATGCGCACTGCTTCATTCCAAATCGCTCTCCACGTATTCCATGCCGTGCTTCTTCAAGAACACCTCAATCTCATCCCGGAACGTCATCTTGCGATGATGTTCCGCCTGGCCTTGAATATACCTGAAACTCGCGCACGGCTTGCGCGGCCAGTGCCTTGCGATCCACGAGAAAGAGAATGCGCCGGGCCAAACCGCTTTTGAGCAGGCGATAAATTTGCGCGACAGTCAGGAATGTTTTTCCCGTGCCGGTGGCCATCGCCAGCAACAATTCGCGTCGCCCGCCGATGACAGCTTGTTCGGTAGCGATGATGCAAGCGCGTTGATAATCCCGGAGTTTGCTGATGACATCAGGCAGAGTGTCGAGTAGCCAATCGGAAGCAGACTTGGAATCAAAAGCAAAGGAAGCTTCAAGTGCCGAGGCAGTGTGAAAGGCGCTGACCTCACGGGACGACGCCTTGTCGCGACGAACATCCAAGTGCCAGATCAATTCGCCATTGGTTGCATAAAGGAATGGCACGCGAAATCCATTCCAAGTGCCCGAACCGTTCGACACGCCGCTCGCGTAACGCTTGGCCTGTTCGAGTACGTTCTGAGGATTGACCGTGACTTTCTTGGCCTCAATGATTCCGAGCAAGCGGCCATTGACGAACAGCGCATAGTCGGCCGGACCGTTGGTGGTGGGGTATTCGGTAATCGCGTGATTGGAGAGTTGGGAGACTTCCAAACCTTCTCGCCAGGGAATGATTTGCCATGACGGGACGAGGCTGCGCAACCGGGCATCAATCCGAGTTTTTCGCGTCTGCCACTCTGATTCGTTCATGGCCGCACCGGAGGGTTCTGAGATGGCGGAATCTTAAAGACGACAAGCAGTTAGGCAAGCCGAGAAGGTTGGCAGAAAGCAGAATTCAGGAAACGGACTCACAGGGCGACGCAGTCCGCGGAAAGCTTGCGCTAAAGCGACACGCGTTTAGGATTCAGTGTGCATGGACTTAGCTCATGAGTAATCCACCGCCATTGGAAGCAGCGCCTCCTCCGACGCAGCCGATACCATCGCCAACGCCAGAATCCAACTCGTCGCGGCCCACCCTGGCCAGCCTCTTGAGTCTGTATCTGGGATTGTTCCTGGCTGAGGCCATTGCGTCGTTGCTCAATCATTTGTCGGCAGCGGTGTTCAAACTTAATTTGTTCAACATTGTCAGCGCGCCGCTGGCAATGCTGCTCGTGGTGACTTCCATTGCGCTTTACGTCTTGATGGCCTTTGTGCCGGCGATTCCTAAAAGGCTGTTTCTGCCACTGGCCTTGTTCATCCCGCTGGCAATGCTGGTTTCGATGCCGCTGACAATTTATTTCTATGGCGCACTTCAACTGATCGACTGCGGTGTGTCATTGGTTCAACTGGGAGTTGGATTGGCAGTGCTTTATTGGGCGCAAGGCGGCTGGGGATGGCGCTGGCCCTTGATTGCGGAAAACCGATTCAACTCGCGGCGGTTCAGTTGGCGTCACCTGCTCGGCTTTGTATCCGTCAACATCTTCGTGCTGCTGCCGGGCGCGGCGGTTTACCTGTTCGTTTGCGCCACCGTGGCAGTGGACCACTTTAGCGATGGGTTTGTAGCCTTGAAGTCGCATGGGTTGATTGTGCAGGCGCGGAAATACGTCCGCGACGATGGGAAGACAATTCACTTGTTCCCGATGGCGCATGTGGCTGACCGCAGCTTCTACCGAACGCTGGCCGAATCTTTCGCGACCAATTCCATTGCGCTGATGGAAGGGGTCACCGACGAACAAGGATTGCTGACGAACCATATCAGTTACAAACGAATGGCAGCGACTCTGGGCGTGGCGGAGCAGCAGAAGGAATTCAACCCCACCCGCGGCGAACGCGTGCCGGCGGACGTGGACGTCAGTGTGTTCAGGCCGGGCACGCTGGGCTTCCTGAACCTGGTGATGATGGTGCATAGCAAAGGCCCCCGACCGGACGTGGTGTTGCAATTGATGCGGTATACGCCGGCCCCCGGCTTTGAACAGGAACTTCTCGATGATCTCCTGCATAAGCGCAACCAGCATGTGATCGAGACACTACGCTCGCGTCTGGACGACTCGGAACAATTCATCGTGCCGTGGGGCGCGGCGCACATGCCAGGGATTGCGCAGGAGATTCAAAAACTCGGCTTTCGCGTCGCCGAGACCCGCGACTTCACGGTGATCCACTTCTCTTCAAAAGCCACAGCTGTTGAGGCGGACCAGTAGCCGCCACGCCTTGCGTCTGTCTGTGGCTGCCATAATGCAAGAAAGCCTTCGCGCGCTTACCTCGGAAACCGGCAACGACCTGGTTTCGCAGGATGGTTTAATTCATCCGGTCAGAAACGCCAGAGCAGTTCGCTGCTCAATAACTTTTGCAGCAAGCCGGCATCCGCGGCGGGAAATTCGTGCGCCAGCAGTTCATCGCGGGCCACCCAGTTGAAGGCGGCGCATCCGATTGGTCGCGGTTCACCTTGAGTCAGCCCACACAGAAAGAATCTCAAGCGGACGGTCTTTTCGGGATAGGCATGAGTTACTTCTTCGAACAACGAACCGACCGCGACTTGAATGCCCAGTTCTTCATGAAGCTCGCGGGCGAGACAATGCTCGAAGGTTTCGCCGGGTTCGCGCTTGCCGCCGGGGAACTCCCACAAGCCGCCGAGATGAGCATCAGCGTGACGCTGAGTGATGAGCAATTTGCCGGAACGGAAAATGAGACCGGCGGAAACTTCAATAATTTTGGCCTCCATCTTATTTGTCTTGTCGTTACCTGGACCAAAGCCCCAAGTTCAGCGTTCAAGTCGCGATTGCAATTTGGCGAGCGCTTCCCGCGCGGCGTCACGAACCATCAGATGTTCGTGCAGTTCGGCTTTTTCCAAACTGCGGAGCGTTGATGGTTCCGGAGTGGCCACATTACCAAGAGCCTCCGCAGCCTTCGCCACGACCCGCGGATTCTCCGCCTCCAGGCCGGCAACGAGCGCAGGCACGCTATTGCTGGCATCGCTTCCTCGCTTACCAAGGGCCACGAATGTCGACCAGCAGAAACTATCGTCGCCTTCTCGAATCAAGGTTGCGAGCAACTCACCTGCTGGTGGAGTCAGGGGTTGCATTTGTACCATTCTGACACTTGCCAACAAACGCAGATTTTTATCCGGCGATCGCGCAAAGGCCGCCATCTCCGGAAAAAGCTCAACATGACGCGCCGGAACGATTTCCCAAAGGGCGCAGACCGCGCCGACTTTCACATTCAAGTTGGTGGAAGCGAGCAAGGCAGTGATTTGCGGTTCCGCGGCCTGAGCGGGTTTACCAAGGCGCGACAACGCTTCCAGCCCCCGCACTTTCACCGCATCCGGCTCGTCCAGAAGCGCGGCGAGGGAACGAATCGCCTCGGGCTGATCTCGCCCCACGCTGACCACCACCCCGATGACATTGTCGGCAATCGCGGCATTCGTGGATTGCAGGCATAGAAGGAGACTGGGCAAGGTCGCGCGAGCGGAAGGGCCAAGAGACTTCAAGAGTTGCGCGGAATAAAATCGCACCGACTGAGATTCATCAGACAACGCAACTGCAAGATCGGGAGCGGCGGGCAGCGCAGCGGCTTCGAGCCAGCCAAGCGCGATCACCGCTTTTGTCCTGATCCAGTCTGCGTTCGCTGAAGGCGACGGCAGACGGGAAACGATCCATCGGGGCCACCCCAACATCCGGGTGTCGTAAAAGTCCCGATAGCCCTTTTCCCACGCTGAGTCCCGGTAGTGGAGGCGATCCACCAGGAAAGGAACGGCGGCCGGCCCACAGGATTTGAAGGCGGTCTTGATTTTCTCCCTTTCTTCGACAGTCCGAGCCTTGCTGATTTCGTCAAACCAAACGTTAAGCGGGCGATCCTCAAAATAGGGAAGACGTGGCCGGGTGATCCACCACAAACCCAAAACCACACTCACGCTCGCCATTACGAGCAAGGTTCTCTTTCGTGTCGGCTTCACAGTAGCGGTGCTAGCTGGTGGCGGATCACCCGCGCGCCGATCCCCAAAATGGCGGTTACCCGGAAAAGACCGGTAAAAGACTCATCGACCGATGCTCTTGTAAACCCAGCCGAGTTTCTCCATCTCGTCTCGGTCGAAAAGATTTCGGCCATCGAACATGATGGGGTGGGTTAAACCTTTCTGGGCGCGTTCCAGATCCAGTTTCTTGAATTCGTCCCATTCGGTCGCCACCACCAACGCATCGCAACCCTCGGCGACCGCGTTCATGTCATCCACATAAGTCACGTTCGGCAGGATGGCTTTGGCCTTCTCCATGCCTTTGGGATCGTGCACGCGCAACGTGGCGCCTTCCTTCAGGAGACGCTGACACAGGTCGATGGCCGGCGAGGACCGAACGTCGTCAGTGTTCTGCTTGAAGGCCAGGCCGAGCACGCCCAGAGTCTTGTCTTTCAGCACCCAGAGGGTGTCGGTGATTTTCTTGACGAACCGCTCCATCTGTTCGGCATTGATGCGTTGAACTTCCTTGAGCAAACGGAAATCGTAGCCAACCTGCTCGGAGATCTTGATAAACGCGCTCAGGTCCTTGGGAAAACAACTGCCGCCAAATCCAATGCCGGCATTCAGAAAGCGGCGGCCAATGCGTTCATCGAGACCCATGCCGGTGGCGACTTCCTGCACGTTGGCCCCCGTGGCTTCACAGAGAACGGACACGGCGTTGATGTAGGAGATTTTGAGGGCGAGAAAGGAATTGGATGCGTGCTTGATCAGCTCAGCGGAGTTGATGTCCGTAATGATAATCGGCGCGTTGAACGGCTCATAGACCTGCTTCATCGCAGCGACCGGACGCGGAGAACGCACCCCCACCACGATGCGGTCCGGCTTCATCAAATCCTCGACGGCAAAACCTTCACGAAGGAACTCCGGATTACTGATGACGTCGAACTCGACCTTTGACTTGCAGTAACGCTTGATGGTTTCAGCCACCTTGTCACCCGTCTTCACCGGGACAGTGCTCTTGTCCACGATGATCTTGTAGCTGGTCATCGCCGCGGCGATTTCGCGGGCGACCTTCTCAATGAAGCTCATGTCCACCGAACCATCCGGCTGTGGCGGCGTGGGCACCGCGATGAAGATGACGTCCGATTCGGTCACGCCTTCAGCGGTGCTCGTGGTAAAGCTCAAGCGGCCTGCGCCCACATTTTTCTTCACCAACTCCTCCAGTCCCGGCTCGTAAATTGGAATGCCACCGGACTGAAGCAACTTCACCTTCGCGGCATCGCTGTCGACACAAATGACCTGATGCCCGACCTCGGCAAAACATGTGCCCGTGACCAACCCGACATAACCCGTCCCGATAATAGTGAGCTTCATAGATGGATCATCAAACTACTTACCCGTCTGAAACCAGCGACCGCGCGCTAATTCGTCGATGTCGGCGCAGCGTTGGAGGGGGTCACCGTCGTTGGTATTGGTGCGACGCTCGCCGGCATGGGGATGGGCGGCAGCTTGGCGCGGATTTCCTCAGCGCGCATGCCCGCTTCGTTCCCCAACGTGGTATTCATCATTTCGGCGCGGGCGACCTGTTCGAAAAGAGCCAGGGCATCTTCCAGCCTGCCCTGGGATTCATAAATGCTTGCCAACGCGAACCGCGCCTGGGACGCCGTATTGGCATTGGGATATTTGTCCGCCAGATCCTTGTAAGCGCGTGCCGCCTCTTCGGATTTTCCCTGAGCTGCGAGGCAAGCCGCTAATCCGAGTTTGGCCTGGGGAGTAAGGGTGTGACCGACGTATTCGCGGTTGAATTTTTCGAACTGCGCCTGAGCTTCCGCATACTTGCCACTGGCAAACAATGCTCCTCCCGCAAGCAATTGCGCCTGGGCGCCGCCGGAGGTGCCCGGGTGCGAGTTGGCGACTTTCAGCAGACTATCCGCGGCTTCCGCGCGGCCTCCGGACAGCATTTGAGCGAGCAGCACCTGGGAGAGCGCTTCGCCCGCGGCCACCTGCTTCTGCTTTTTGGACCAGGCCATCGTGGCGGCCAACAACGCGGCCGCAGTTACCGCGACGATACCCAGGATCACCGGCTTTCGATTCCTCTCGAACCACACCCAGGCATCCAGCAGCAGATGCGAGTCAGCAATATTTCGTTCCATAATTGAACGCCTAATCTTTGGGTGAGGAGCTTAAAACACAAGCCTGAAAGTGCCCGAACGCGGGATGGGGTAAAACCTGTTCCAGCATGCCGGTGAGGACCCGGGTTTCCTCCCCTGAAGACCCCAGCGAATGCGGCGTTGACATTCGCACGCGAAAAACTTATCGGAACGTCTGGAAATTGGGTACTTACACCATCACCGAAGAAGGGATCAAAGTATGAAGAGTGAATTAAATCGCGCCATTCGACTGACCGTTGGTCTTCTCACCATTGCCGTCACAACTGCCACTGCTGAGCAGGGAAAATTCTACGTGGGCGGCGACATCGGCGCCGTCGTCACTACGGATACCGAAATCGAGGAATGGTTCGGATCAACACTAGCCCCCAACAGCGAGCTGTCTTTTGATCCTGGATTTCGCCTGGGAGTTCGCGGCGGCTATGGTGTGACCGACTGGTTTGACGCAGAGGTCGAAACGGGGTTTATGGTTAACAACATTGATTCCGCTACAGGAGCAGCAGAAACGGATGCGTCCCTTACCCAATTTCCGTTGCTGATTAATGCCCGTTTTCATTGCCCGGCATTCCACGGAGTCAGTCCTTACTTTGGCGGCGGTTTGGGTATGTCCACCACCTACCTGTGGGCTGACGACCTGGTGATCAACAGCATTGAACTCGATGGCACCACCGCGGGCTTTGCGTTCGCGTATCAAGCATTTGCGGGACTGCGCTTTGCCATCAACGAGCACATGAGCCTGAGCCTGGAGTATCACTATTTTGCCACGACCGGAACGGAAATGGATGTGGACCTCGCGGTCGGCACATTTTCCGATGAGATGGAAATCGGCGACACGGCCTCGCACACCGCAACGATCGGTTTCTACTACACCTTCTGAACCGCTCGTTTCTCGACAATT
>DASUGI010000092.1:0-20060 GCA_036274115.1 Verrucomicrobiia bacterium | reverse complement strand
GAGAACTGGCGCACGCAGGGTCTCACGCAGCATCGCAACTGGTGGCCGGATGTTTATCGTGCGGCGTGTGAGAATCAGGATCGCGAGCCTGACCCGAACGTGCTGGCCTACAATGTGAGTTATCAAAGTGTGCGGGCGGATCTCAAAGAAGTTACGGGGTCGGCGTAGGACAGCGTCGCGCCTGTCTCGAACTAAGATCTCTCGGTGCGTCGCAAAGCAAGTTCTGGATCGCGCCTCACGGTAGTAGGTGAATTCACTTTCAAAAGATGGCGACGCGCGCGATGCCTGTCCTACGCCTTGCCATTGTGTTCGGCTTTCCTCATGCTGAGTCGCCATGGCTGAACGGCCCGTTTCTACGCTCAACAAACCCGACCCGTCCTCCGCAGTAGCAGAGCTACGGAGGGTGGACGCCGCGCTCGAAATGACGCTGCGTCCGTCGCTCTTTTCGGATTTCACCGGCCAACCCAAGGTCAAGGAACGACTTGAAATCGCCGTGGCTGCCGCGCGACAACGCAACGAGGCCCTCGATCACATCCTGCTCTCCGGTCCGCCTGGCCTCGGCAAAACCACCATCGCGAACATCCTCGCGAAAGCAATGGGTGGAAATCTCAAGAGCACCAGTGGTCCAACGATTGAGAAAGCCGCCGACCTTGCTGGCTTGCTGACCAATCTCGAAGAAGGCGACGTGTTGTTCATTGACGAAATCCATCGGCTGCAGAAAACCATCGAGGAGTATCTTTATCCTGCGATGGAGGATTTCAAGCTGGACATCATCATCGACCAGGGGCCAAACGCTCGGAGCGTGCGATTGAATCTGCCGCGGTTCACGCTCATCGGAGCAACGACACGCAGTGGGTTGCTCAGCTCACCGTTGCTGACACGTTTCGGCGTGCGCGAGCGTCTGGATTACTACGTGGCAGAGGATTTGACGAAGATCGTAGTGCGTTCGGCGCGATTGTTGAATGTAGAGATTGATGAGAAGGGGGCGCATGAGATTGCTCGACGCAGCCGGGGTACACCCCGCATTGCGAACAACTTGCTCCGACGGGTTCGCGACTATGCGCAGGTTAAACACAACGGGAGCATTACCGGTGAAATTGCAGACAAAGCGCTCGCCATGCTGGAGATCGACCAAAATGGTTTGGATGAAATGGACAAGCGCATCCTCGAGGCAGTTATCGCGAAGTTTGGTGGTGGTCCAGTAGGTGTGAATTCGCTCGCTGTGGCGGTGGGCGAAGAGCCGGATACCATCGAAGAGGTTTACGAGCCGTATCTCATCATGGAAGGCTATCTTAATCGCACGCCGCAAGGACGGGTCGCAACAGAATTGAGTTACAAGACGCTGGGGTTGAAACCGTCGGATAAGAATCAATCGTCTTTATCAAGCCGGAAACAAACGGACGACAACCAAACCAAGCTCCCTTTCGGCGGCGCTTCACGCTGAACCTGGTAGAGACGCGTTCCACCGCGTCCTCATTTTCAAAACGTTTGGGACGCGGGTGGAACGCGTCCCTGCCAAATGTAAGCGAGCAGCCGGGGCGAATCGCCAGCTTCGCTCAATTCGGTCCCCATTTCGTATTCTTCAAGAACGTCACCAGGTCCGCCAATTCCTGTTTGGAAAGTTGTTGATCCAAACCCGCCGGCATCACGCTCACGGTACCCGGGCGCATTTCTGTGATGTCCGCGCGGGCGATGCGCGCTTCCGTGTTCGGGCCGGTGGCCAGCACGATTTCGTCCACCGCATCCCGGCGCAACACACCGCTGTAATCAGCATCCGACTTCGTGCGAACAATGAACGGCTCATAGCTCCGCACAAAACTCGCGCTCGGATACACAATTGCTTCCAATAAATCGCGCTCGGTGCGGACTTCACCGATCTGCGTCAGGTCCGGTCCCACGGTTCCGCCCGCGTAACCAATCTTGTGGCACGCTGAACACGCCGCCTTGGGGCTGTTGAAAATGGCTTGTCCGTTGCGGATTTCTCCCTTGGGCAGATTTGCCAGCAACTCATCAATGTGCGCGCCTTGCTTCTTCGCATCCGCGTTCAACGAGAGAAGCAGTTCGTCCGCCGCGCGCTGAACCGCCGCCGGATATTTCATCGCCAGCGCTTTCAAAACATCCGGTCGCGCGCCGGGCAGCCCTTTCGATTCCTTTAACGCGGCAATGAGTTTCAGCCCGACGCTCTCATCCGTTGTACGCTCGAAAGCGGGGAGTAACTGCGAAACCTCCAGCGGCCCGATGGTCTTTAGTGTGTCCGCCAGTTGAAGCAACTCGGCGTCGCTCAACTTCGCCCGGGCGAGAATACTGGCCGCCGGGCTACGCATCGCCACGGATTTGGAAGGATCAATATTCGCGCAAAGGAAGCTCAACAAATCCGGCTCAACCGATTGCAACCCGCGTGGCAACGCTGCCAACGCCTCCAACCGCAAATCATCCGGGCACGCCATATCGCGCGCGACGCGCCGTAGTTGCTCGGCAAAGTTCGGCGCGTTCATTTTCACCTGGCCAAGCGTGCGCGCCGTCGCAATGGCGGCTCGTACCAGAGCCTCGTCTTTCTCATCCAGCGCCGCACGTACGGCGTCCGGCCAGCCTTGCGGCGTGGTTTTTAAATCAGCCTGCGCCATGGCTTGTAACAACAGCTTACGAGTCGAAAGTGATGTAGCGGAATCGGTCAACGAATTGGCAATTATCTTTTGAATCGCCTCGCTGTTCGCGAATTTTGGCAGTTGTCGGATCGACTCAGCGCGTTCAGAGTCACTGATATACCTGGTGGTAATTCGCTGTTGGAAAAAATCCGCAAGCCCATCACCCCATTCAGGATGGTTGTCGGCAACCCACACTGCAGCCTTTCGCAGGTCTGGATCCGACCACGTCAGAAACGGAACAACATGTGCCGGTATTAACCCACCGTTTTCCATCTGATCCAGTGCTATTAACTCAATGCGGTACTGAAGCGGAGTCCATGTGCTCATTCTTCGGGCCGCAGCCTCAGGGTCGGGGCTACGGAAACGCGAGACGCTCTTGAGCGGGCTTAGACTTGCGTGATCGGGATTGATCGTCTCGATCAGCGCATAGATGACCGAATGTTCCAGAACTCGGTCCATCGGCGACTTCGAAATCTCAAAAAGCATCGGCACTGCGCCCCCATGCTCGCACCTGCCCAGCGCTTCTGCGAAGGCTCGTTTAATCCGCCTGCTTGCACTTGGCGCGAGCACCGACCTGACAACCATTCTGTCACGACGCACGCTCGCTGAGTGAAGGGCCGCAAGGCGCACGTTTTCGTCCTCATCAGTCAGGAAGCGGCCCAGCAGTGGCTCGTAGTTAGTTTTGTTGGCGCGCATTAACGCCCAGACCGCGTTGCGTCGGCCCTGTGGCTTCAAATTGCCCAACTGGCGAGAAATAGCTTCGGCTGGACCACGTTGCACAGCCGAGCCCCCAAACCGCACTACATTCGTCAACGGTTGCGTCCCGATCTTTCCAACTGCCTCGATAGCGCGCTTGAAAACCGCCGGCCGTTCATCGTCCAGCAGCTTTACGACGTCATCGGGTTCGAGTTTTTCCCAGGCCAGGTCCAGTCCGCGCGGGTCTAAAATTCTTTTTGCGCCGACGCGTCGCACGCGATAAATCGCGCCGAGCACGTCCGGCTTGGCGAGTTGGGATGTTGGGCAACAGAGTTTATACCACGCCCCGGTGTCCACGATGAGCAAGCTCCCATCCGCATCCTCAATCACGTCGGTTGGATGAAAGTCGGGATTATCGGAAACGAGAAAATCGCTGTCCGTGGTTTTGAACGTCGCACCGTCGGGCACGAGAATGTGGCGCGAGACTTTGTTCTTGTTGAATTGAGCGCAAAACAAATTGTTCTGATACTCGTCGCCAAAGACGCGCGATTCATAGCGGATCACGGCGGCGGGCGCGGCCGGGCCCATGTGGGTCATTACAGGCATAAGATCGCCGGTGCGCTTATGACCCTCGATTGAGGGATTCACCTTGCCGTAAACCCCACCGTAAACGGCGTGGATGAGTCCGTCGCGATGACCGGGTTCGTCCGGCGCGAAAAAAGTCCCGCACAAAATCCTCTCACCCTCCGCCGTGAATGTGACACCAACGGGATTATCCATACCACCCGTCAGAACTGGTTCAATGCCCGTTCCGTCAGGTCGCTTACGAAAAATGTGTGCGGCGCGGCTGGTGAAAGGTTTTCCATTCACCACGTAGGACTGCTCAGCGGACCCGCCTTTGCACCAGTAAAGCCAGCCGTCCGGTCCGAGAAACGGTCCGTGCAAATCGTTTCCGCAGCCCGTCGTGGTTTTGCCCTGATGCCATTCGACGCGCACATCGGCCACGCCGTCGTTGTTGGTGTCGGTGAGTTTCCAGATGCTCGGAACGGCGGAGATATAAACTGCCCCGTCGTAATAGAGGCATCCCTCCGGAAACACCACCTTGTCGGCGAACACGATGCTTTTGTCGAACTTGCCGTCTCCGTCGGTGTCCTCCAAGCGGACGACACGGCTATCCGGGTTGCTGATTTGATCAACCAGTTTAGCGTTCGATCCGGACGAATCCGTTACGTAGAGCCGGCCCAATTCATCGAATGAACCGGACACAGGCCGCTGCACCAGATTCGTGGTGGTGACGAGTTCCACCTCGAAGCCATCCGGTATTGTGAGGGTCTGCCCCGTGAATTTGAACTGCGCGCCATGCATCGTCACAGCGGCCAACGCGCTCAGCGCAGCAGCAAACAAAATCTGGAGGCGATGATGCATCAATCGAGAGTGAAGCCGTGCGAAAAGTTTGCAAGCTTGCAATTGCGGTTATCGTGGCGGCGACTGGACTTGCGAAAACCGGACACGGCTGAAGAGGTTTACGAGCTGCCAGCCGCGGCCAGGCACGGCTGATTCAGCGAACGAAGCTAGGAAGTTGCAGGTGCGTTTGTCTGCAAGGCGCCGCTTTTCTTGAGATAGCGTGCGATGGCGTAAGCAACAGTCACCATCCCCAGGAGCAGGCACAGCAACAGGACCAGAAATTGCGAGTTTTGGATTTGTCCGCGCAGCCAGAGGTTCTTGAATTGCACCAGAATGATCGCCGCCATCCAGATGTAGGCGGAGCCGTATTCCGCGGTGATTAGTCGTCGCCAGTTGAAGCGCATGGAGGAAAAGGTTTCCGGCAATCCGGTGAGTCGCGGCAAGAGCCGGTTAACCCGTTTGCAGTAGTCATCGAACTCACTGCCAAATTTGTTACGAAGGAAGTTTTCTTCCGCCGCGATGATGGCCCAATAAACCAGCGAGAAGAATGGTATGGCCACGCAAAAGAACAACAGTGAATTCGACGCCAGCCCAACGCCGAGCAGCAGCAGATAATTCCCCACGTACAGAGGATTTCGGCAGTGCGCGAAGAGGCCACGCACAACGAGGCGATCAGCATATACCTGGCGGTCGCGGCCGCCGCGCACGATGTAATCGAGGCCGACCGTCACGGCGCGAATCAATTGACCGGTGGCGGCAATGAGCAGTCCCGCGATCGCCGCCGCGCGATAGTCGTTCAGCAACGGCGGGCTCGGCACAAACAGGAGTGCGTACGCCAGCGGAAACAGCCCGTTGCGGTAGTGAAAGAAGAAGTTGCCGAGCTTGATCATTTGACAGCGATGATGCCACAGAAGTTGTACCATTTGAAAAACACGTCGCAGTAGCGGAAGCCAGCGCGCAACAGCATCTCGCGATTCTCCATCAGCTTGTAAGGCACGAGCACATTTTCCAGCGCTTCGCGTTTCTGGGAGATTTCCAGTTCGCTATAGCCGTGGCGCTTTTTGAGTTTGTAGTAGTAATCGATGAACAGGCGATTGAACACGGAATCTTCACCCAGAACTTTTTCGACGAGAATCACGCAGCCGTTCGGGTTCAAGCCCTGGTAAATGGTTTTGATGAGCGTGTCGCGATACAAGGGCCGAACGAATTGCAGGGTCAACACCAAAAGCGCCATGGACGCATTCTCAATGTGCACACCCTGGTTGAGGTCCGCGCCAATCAACTCATGCTCATGCAGGAAATCGTGAGCCGCCATTTTTTCCCGGCACTTCGTCAACATTTCCTGCGAATTGTCCACGCCGATGAACTTGACGCGCTTGCGGATGGCCGCATCGAGATTCAGGAGGGTTGTGCCCGTGGAGCAGCCGAGATCGTAAACGTTGGTGTTTTCGACGGCGAAATCAGCGCCCAACTCGGCAACCATTCGTTGAATCTCCTGATAGAACGGCACGGAGCGATCCACCATGTCGTCGAACACGGCGGCAACATTCTTAGTGAAGGCAAAGTCGCCAATGGGTTGACTCTGCCGGAACACCTCGTCGCGAAGGGTGGATGTGGGCTGGGGCTCAAGCTCGATAAGTTTTGCGGGCATAATCAGGTGGCAAGGATGTTGGTGGAATTTGTTGCGGTGACCGGCGACAGACTTGGTGCCGTCGATTTGGCTTTAGGCAGGCGGAACAGAAAGTAGTCCAACGACCAGGCGGTCAGATAGACAAAGCCGGCAGACCACAACACGTCGGAAGCCCAGTGACCACCCTGAGCCATTCGTCCGAGGCCCATCAGAGTTCCGTGGAGAATTCCCAAAGCCGCGAAGCCAACGGCGTAGTTGCGTTGGCGCGACCAGAAATAGACACTCAGTGCGAGCCAATAAAATCCCATCGAGGCGTGGCCGGATGGAAATGATTTGCCGCTGCCTCTCGGGCCGGGTTGACCGAGCGGGCGAAAGGGTTCCGTTCCGCCAAACTGATTCACTTGCACCGGACGCGAGCGCCCGAAATGGTCTTTGAACCCCGCGTTAATCAGCAGGCCGGGCCCGATGATCAATACGAGGACCAGGAACAGGCACAATGCGCGAAGCTGCGGCCACTTCTTTCTGACGATTAAAACCACCCACGCCGCGGCTGCAGTCACACCGACCAACATTGCGGGCCATGTGCCACAGCGGTAGAGCAGTTGCACCAGCGGATGATTTGCGAACGACCAACCGTTCGTTGGCGACCAGAAGACGCGCTGCAAGTTCAGGTCCAGTTGGCTGAAATGGAAAACGACGCTAAGCGTCATCAGCGCGAGCAACGGCAGGTAGATGGGGGCAGCAGCGCTCTTGCGTCCGCTCCAGCGCCGGGTCTCGGATGAGTTCATTCCAGCCTTCATCGGCTGGCATCCTAGAAAAGAAAGCCGGTGGTTTTCATGAATCCAGTATGACAATTCGTTCATACAGCGCTGCGGGGAAGCGGCGCAGGTTACGGTTTTGTCATTTTTGATTCCTCGATTTATCCTCGCGCTTTCCGCACCATTGCCGTTGCGGTCGGGTTGAAGCTGGAAGCGGTCGAGTGCTTATGCGCATATTGGTGGTGGAAGACGAAAAAAAGATGGCGTCCTTCATTCGGAAGGCCCTTCAGGCGGAGGGTTTTGCCGTGGATGTCCTGCATGATGGCGGCAGCGTCGTCGTCTCCGCGGCGTCCACAGCATTCGATGTGATTATTCTCGACATTATGCTGCCGGGACGTGACGGGTTGAGCGTGTTGCGCCAACTGCGTGAGCAAAACGTCCGCACGCCAGTGCTGTTGCTGACCGCACGCGGGCAACCCAACGAACGTGTCGCGGGTTTAAATGCCGGCGCTGATGATTATCTGCCCAAGCCGTTCGTGCTGGCTGAACTGATTGCGCGGGTGCGCGCGTTGGGGCGGCGCAGCAGCTACAGCCAGCCGGTTCAATTGCGGGTGGGTGATTTCACGGTTGATACCATCACTCGCAGTGTCAGACGCGGGGACCGGTCCATTGAACTCACGCCACGCGAGTATCGTTTGCTGGAATTTCTTTTGCGTTCCGCGGGCCGCGTTTGCAGCCGCATGGCCATTGTGGAGAATGTCTGGGATTATGACTTCGATCCGGGCACGAACCTCGTGGATGTTTACATCCGCCGCCTGCGCGAGAAGATTGATGCGGATTTTGAAACCAAACTGGTCCACACCGTGCGCGGAGTCGGTTATCTCTTGAAGGAGGCGACATGACCATTCGCATTCAGCTTGCGGTGTGGTATTCGGTGATCCTGCTGATGGGATTGTTGCTCATCGCCGGTTGGACCTACTACGAGATGGTGGTGGAGCATCCCTCGATGGCCCTCGCCCTGGCGACGGAAGGTCACAGCCCGATGGAGGAGTTCTGGGAAGTGATCCTTTTCGGCGGGTTGCCAGCCCTGGTGCTGGCGCTGGTGGGCGGCTGGTTTTTGATGGCCCGAGTGCTCAAACCGCTGGCAACGCTTACGAGCGCCATGGAACAAGTGCAACTCAACACGTTGGGCCCACCGCTCCCGCGCAAGGGCAATCAAGACGAACTCGACCGCCTCACCGAAGTCTTCAACCGCATGATCACACGACTGAACGATTCACTATCGCGCGTCCGCGAATTCACCCTGCACGCCTCGCACGAACTCAAGACGCCATTGACCATCATGCACGGGGAAATCGAAATCATGATGTCCCAATCCACCGTCACCGCCACCCAGCGCGACACCCTCGCCAGTCAACTTGACGAAATCCAGCGCCTCTCCAAGATCGTTGAAGGGCTGACCCTGCTCGCCAAAGCGGACGCCGGGCAAGTGACTCTGGCGCAGGAAAACGTCCAGCTCGACGAAATCGTGCACGACAGTTTTGCGGACGCCGTCATTCTCGCCCAACCACAAAAAATCAGCGTGTCCCTGAACTCCTGCGAGAAACTTTCCTTGCAGGGCGACCGTCACCGCCTGCGCCAACTCCTGCTGAACCTGACCGACAACGCCATCAAATACAATCAACCCGAAGGCCGCGTCGAAATCGGCCTTGAGCGCAAGAATCAGAACGCCCAACTCACCATTGCCAACACCGGCAAAGGCATTCCCGCGCCCGTACTGGGCCGCGTCTTCGACCGTTTCTTCCGCGGCGACGCCTCCCACAGCAGCGAGATCGAAGGCTGCGGCCTGGGCCTGAGCATCGCCGAATGGATCGTCAAAGCCCACGGCGGCAGCATTCACATAGCCTCTGAGCCGGAGCAAACCACCACCGTTACGGTGCGCCTGCCCCTCGCGTGACGAGTGACGAGAGCGAAACAGCGAAACGGCGAAACGGCGACAGTCTCCGTCTGCCCGTTGCGCCCTTTCGCCAACTGCGTTTCCTTTCCGCAGGGTAAACCTCCGCTAAACATCCTGAGTGACGTTCCCAGCGACCGCTGCTATCTTGCCCGCCAAACACACTATGTACAGTCGCAAAGCCACATCCGTCGTGTCGTCGCACCGTCTGGGCCCGTGGGAGAGTTGGGCGTTGGCCAGGCGGGGGGCGTTGAGCCCTTCTCCCACGGGCCGAGCCGTATCCCCGTTTCCCCGTTTCGCCCCAGCGCCGCTACTGCGTATCACCCTGCTGGCGCTAACGCTCAGCGTCGTAGCGCACCGCCTGTCAGCGCAACAAACAGTGATAACCAATGGCGCAACTTGGCGCTGGAGCAAAGGGACCAACGAAGTTTCCAATCCCATTACGGCCTGGCGCACGAACGGGTTTAATGACTCCACGTGGCTGATCGGCCCGGCCCCGTTCCACTTCGGCAATTTGGGCGCCACGGGAGATGACGGCATCACCAATGGCACCCTCCTCCCCGACATGCGGAACAGTTACCGCAGTGTGTTTCTGCGGCGCCCGTTCGTCATCACCAACGTGGCGGAGATACAGTCGGTGAGTCTTACCGCGATGTATGACGACGGCTTCATCGCCTGGATTAACGGCCAGGAAGTCGCGCGCATCAATGTCAATGGGCAGCCCACCTACCTGACGAATGCGACCCAGAGCATCGAGCCGTGCGGGACGAACACCTTCGTTGCCGGCCCGCCGCCGGCGAGCTACCTCGCGACCGGCTCAAACGTTCTGGCCGTGCAAGCCTTCAACAATACCCTCAGCGGCTCCGATTTACGCTTCGACACGACGCTCGTGATTACCAAATTTGGTGTTCCACCCGTGATTACCAATGTTGTTCCTGCTCCGGGCGCGTCGTTGTCCGGTTTGACGCAAGTGGCGGTCTTTTTCAGTAAACCGGTATCGGGAGTTGATGCGAGCGACCTTCAATTAAACGAAGTGCCCGCCAGCAGCGTGATTGGTGCGCCCGGCACCAACCGATACACCTTTACCTTCACGCAGCCACCTGCCGGTGTTGTGGGCGTGACGTGGAGCGAGTCCCCGGGCATCACCGACCTTGCAGGCGCGGCGTTCGATCAAGTGGGCCCCAACGCCACCTGGAGCTACACGCTGGCAGACACCGCGCCACCGGTAGCCACCGCAGTGAACCCCGTGAACGCAGCGCAAGTCAGCCAGTTAACCCAAGTGGAAGTCACCTTCAGCGAACCGGTGTTTGGCGTGAACGCGGCGGACCTGCGCATCAATGGCGTGAGTGCCGCAAATGTCACGGGCGCCGAAGCCGGCCCGTATGTTTTTACCTTCCCACAACCGGCAGCCGGCGGGGTGAACCTTTCCTGGGCCGCAGGGCATGGGATTACGGACTTTGCTTCGAATGCCTTCGCCGGCGCGGGTTGGTCCGTCACACTCAATCCGTCCGTCGTGCCGGGTAATGTGATCATCAATGAAATCGTCGCGGGCAATCTCACCGGCTTGATGGACGAGGACGGCGAGCGGCCCGACTGGATTGAGATTCACAATCGCGGCGCGACGGCGGTGAACCTCCTGGGCTGGTCACTCACGGACAATCCTGATGTTCCAGGGCAATGGACCTTTCCTTCAACGATTCTGTCGCCGGGCCAATACCTCGTGGTTTTCGCCTCGGGCAAAGATCGTCGGTCACCGTTGCCGGGGAATCGATACCACACGAACTTCAAACTGAATCTTTTCGGCGACTACGTTGCCCTGTTTAACCCGGAATCGCCGCGCGTGGCGGCGAGCGAGTTCGAGTTTCCTGAGCAACGAAACGATTATTCCTATGGCCTCGATCAAAGCGCCGCCGCGTGGCGCTATTTTCAAGTGCCCACACCCGGCGCGGCGAATGGGAGCAGTCCCATCACAAGTGTGCTTCCCACGCCGCATTTCAGCGTGGAACGCGGATTCTTCGATGCGCCATTCAACCTGCTGCTGACCACGCCCGTAGCTGGAGCAACTATTCGCTACACGGAGGACGGCAGCGAACCCACGCTTTCCAACGGGCAGACCTACACGGCGCCGATTCAGATCAGTGCCACGGCCACCATTCGTGCCGTGGCGTTCGCCAATAACTACCTGCCTTCACGGGTGAGCACGCACAGTTACATCTACCTCGACACCGTTCTCGCACAGCCGAACAATCCGGCGGGATTTCCCGGCACGTGGGGCACGGCTGCCAATTTCCCGGGGAACATCGTGCCCGCCGATTACGAGATGGATTCCGATCCCTTACGCGAGAATCCTTACGATCCCTTCAGTGCCATTGATCCGATCAAACTCCAGCGGTTCAAGGACGGCATGCGTGAACTCCCGACCCTTTCGGTGGTGCTGAATCGCGACGACATGTTTGGTCCGAACGGGCTCTATCCTCGATCCACTTCCGGCAACAAAACCTCAAACGAAAAGGCCGTTTCGGTGGAGATGCTCCTGCCCGACGGCACGACCGCCTTCACAATTGATGGTGGCCTGGACCTGCATGGCAATGCGAGCCGGGACCCGTTCAAAACTCCCAAGCACGGTTTCAAACTGGAGTTCAAGGGCGACTACGGTGAAACCAGTCTGGAGTACCCCCTCTTTCCGGAGTCACCCGCGGAAAAGTTTGATGACCTGATTCTCCGACCGGACTTTGGTGTGAGCTGGCTTCACTGGAGCGATAACAACGACGGCCTTGGTGCGTTCCAACGGACGCGCGCTTCGCGCTTTCGTGATGCCTGGATGAAGCATTCGCAACGCGACATGGGCGGTCCCGCCAGCTTCAATCGCTATGTTCACCTGTTCATCAACGGTCTGTACTGGGGCGTGTATGACATTTCGGAACAACCGAACGGGCAGTTTGCCGAAAACTATTTCGCCGCTTCAACTGACGGCTACGACATCTACGATCAAGGCGCCCTGACCACCAGTGCGGGTGGAAACTCAGTGGCGTACAATGCGATGCTGGCGATTAACGGCCTGAACACGAATGCCAACTACGAATTGATGAAGCAGTATCTCAACGTAACGGAGTTTTCCGATTACATGCTGTTGAACTTTCTGGCCGGCGCCCAGGACTGGGGCGTCAACAAAAACTGGTATGCGATCCGCCCGCGAGTAAACGGAACGGACGGGCGTTTCCAATACGTTGTTTGGGACGGCGAAAACACGTTGATGAATGAAACCATCAACCGCGTTCCCAATGGCGGTGGCAACATCGATTTGCCCAGCGGCTTGTTTCCCAAACTGGACGACAACGCACAGTTCCGTCTCGACTTTGCCGACCGGGTCCACAAACACATGATCGCTCCGGATGGCCCATTGACCACCGAAGCGAACATTGCACGCTGGCAATACTGGCAAGGCCTGCTGGACAACGCCATCGTGGCCGAATCCTGTCGTTGGGGAGATTACCGCCGCGATGTGCACCCCTATCAGAATGGTGTTTTCGATCTTTACACGAGGGAGAACCAATGGCTCGTCGAAATGAGCCGCATGGCGAACTCCTATTTCATCAATCGCCATGGGATCGTTCTAGACCAGCTTCGCACCGCGGGGCTCTATCCCACGCTCAATGCGCCTGAATTCCGGGAAGGCTCGGTGGGCGGCGACATCATCGGCAACCGCACCGTGGCCGCGGGCTATGTTGTCGCTTTGAATAATCCCGATGGCGTCGGCACGGTTTACTGCACGACCAACGGCGTTGACCCGCGCGTTTATTACTCCGGGTTGGTCGCCGCGGGCGTGCTGACAAACCCGGCGCCCCTGACGTTAAACAATTCGGTCACGCTCAAGGCGCGCGTCCTCAATGGCGCGACGTGGAGTGCGCTGAATGAAGCCACGTTCATAGTGGGTGAACTCGGCGTTCCGCTGCGCATCACCGAAATCATGTATAACCCCATCGGCGGTGATGCCTACGAATTCATCGAAGTTCAAAACATTGGCTCGCTGCCGTTGAACGTGGGCTTGTTCAGTTTCCAGGGAATGGACTTCACCTTTCCCGAAGGCACAATCCTCCAGCCCAGCGCGACCGTGTTGCTCGCCAACAATGCGAACCCGGCACAGTTCGCGGTGCGTTATCCGGGAGTCGTGGTCTTTGGCTACTACGGCGGCAGCCTGATGAACAGCGGCGAACGGATCGGAATTGTTGATGGCAATGGCAACAACGTCACCGCCGTCCACTACGACGACCAGGACGGCTGGCCTACCAGCGCGGACGGCGGCGGGTTCTCGCTTGAGATTATCGATCCGCGCGGCGACCCGAACACACCCGCGAATTGGCGCGCCAGTTCCATCGTGAATGGCACGCCCGGTTTGCCACCCGTTGCACCAGCCTCCAGCAGCGTTGTAATAAATGAAATCGCCGCCGACAACGCTGGCAGTGTGACCAATGGCGGGTTGTTCCCGGACTGGGTCGAACTGCGTAATCTGGGCGCTTCACCGACGAACCTCGCAGGCTGGAGTCTTACCGATAACGGCAATGCCCGGCAATTTGTCTTCCCGCCCGACACCATCATCAATCCGGGGGGCTACCTCGTGGTCTGGTGCGACACCGCCATCGGCGCCCCAGGCCTGCATGCCGGTTTCGCCCTCAGCAAGAACGGAGAAACCATCTCGCTCTTCGACGCAAACACCAACCGGATGGACGCGGTCACTTTTGGTTTGCAACTTACGGACGCAACCGTGGGCCGGCTCGGAAACGAATGGACGCTGACCGTCCCCACGCCCAACGCTCCAAACAGTGCGGCCCCACTTGCTCCAGCTACGAACCTGGTCATTAACGAATGGCTGGCCAGCCCGGGTGCAGGCGGGCAGGACTGGATCGAGTTGTTCAATCGTTCGGTAACCTCGCCGGCCGCGTTGGCTGGGCTCTATCTGGGGACGAGCAACACCACATTTCATTACACCGCACTGTCGTTCGTCCCCCCGCTGGGCCATGTTCAGCTGTTTGCGGATGAACTTCCCGGAGCTGACCAGTTGGAATTCAAACTTCCCGCTGCGGGTGGCGCCATCAGGCTTTACAGTTCGGCGGCGACATTGCTGGACAGTGTCAATTACGGCGCGCAAGTCACCGGCGTATCGGAAGGCCGGCTGCCCAGCGGCTCGCCCAATATTGCGGCGTTTCCGGGCAGCGTGAGTCCGGGAGTGAGCAACTATGTTCTCGTGTGGAACGGGCCCGTGTTGAACGAAGTTCTGGCTCGCAATGATCGCGCCGTGATCAGCCCATGGGGCAGCGCCGTCGATTTCGTCGAACTTTTCAATCCCGGCGGCAGCCCGGTGAGTCTCGGCGGCATGGGATTGGGCGAGTCCACGGATTTCGCGGCTGCCTGGAAGTTTCCGGTCGGAGCCAGCATTCCGGCAGGCGGCCACCTGGTGATCTGGTGTGATGGTGATCGCGCTCCGTCAACCAGTGCGGCCGGCCCACATAACACCGGCTTCTCGCTCGCAGGTGAAGGCGGCGCTGTGGTTCTCTTCAACACTGCAGGACAAGCCGTCAATAGCGTCGGTTACGGATTTCAGGTTGACGACCAATCCATTGGCCTCGTCGCTGGCAACTGGCGGTTGTTGGCCACTCCGACACCCGGTGTGGCGAATTCAGCGGCTGCGTCCCTGGGTTCGCCGAACAATCTGCGTTTCAACGAATGGATGGCGGCACCACTGCCACTCGGCGGGGATTGGTTCGAACTCTACAATGCCGGCACGCTTCCCGTAGAGTTGAGTGGACTTTATCTCAGCGACAGTCCGGCGGTGACGAGCATCACCAACTCGCCGATCGCGCCGCTCAGTTTCATCGAGGGCAAGAAGTGGGTGCTGTTCATGGCGGATGGGCTTCCCGGGAATGGCCGCGATCACGCGAACTTCAGCCTGGCCCAGGGCGGCGAAACGTTGCGGCTTTACGACACAAACCTCACGCTGCTCACCTCCGTGGATTTCGGTTGGCAAAATGTCAATGTCTCGCAAGGGCTTCTACCCGACGGTGCGACGAATATCGCCAGCTTCCCGGCGACCGCTACACCCGGCGATGCCAATTACCTCCCCGTCCCGGGTCTGATCATCAACGAAGTGCTCACACATACCGACCCGCCCCTGGAAGACGCGGTGGAACTGTTCAACTCCACCGCCAATCCCATCGACATCGGCGGCTGGTATTTGAGCGACAGCCAGAGCGATCTCAAACGCTACCGGATTCCCGATGGCACGATTGTTCCCGCCGGCGGGTTCAAGGTTTTCTATCAATACCAATTCGGTCCGGCCGATGGTGAGTCCGACATCCCGCCACTGTTCAGCTTCAATTCGGCGCATGGCGATGGCGTTTATCTCTCGGAAGTGGACTCGGGGCAGAACCTGACTGGCTATCGCTTGAGCCAGTCGTTCGATGCCGCGGCCAATGGGGTTTCGTTCGGTCCACATCAAACCAGTGTGGGCGTGCACTTCGTGCCCTTGAGTGCGCGCACTTTTGGTGTGGACAATCCAACGACGCTCGCGCAATTCCGCTCCGGCACCGGCCAGACCAACGTTTACCCGCTCGTCGGCCCGGTGGTGATTAATGAAATCATGTATCACCCGCCCGATTACGGCACGAACTCGCCGGACATCGAGGAGTTCATTGAACTGTTGAACATCACCAACGTCACCGTCGCGTTATACGACCCGCTGCGGCCCACCAACGTCTGGCGGCTCGCCAATGGTGTCAATTTCAGCTTCGCGACGAATCAAACCATTCCGGCAGGCGGACGATTGCTCGTGGTCGGATTCAACCCGGCAAACACAACGCTGTTGAATGCGTTTCGCGCTCGTTATGGAACCACTGGTGATGTGGTCGGACCTTTCTCCGGTCAGCTTGCCAATTCCGGAGAAACGCTGGAGCTGTGGCGGCCGGATGTGCCGCAAACGGCGCCGCCGGAGGCCGGCTTTGTCCCCCAATTGTTGGTGGAGCGCATTGCTTACACGGATCTCCCGCCGTGGCCCACCAGTGCCGATGGCCAGGGCGCGTCGCTCCAGCGCATCGTGTCCCTCCACTACGGCAACGACCCGGTGAATTGGAAAGCGGCCGCGCCGACTGCGGGCACTACCAACGCCAGCGTGACTCCTCCCGTCATTACCTCGCAGCCCCAGAGCCGTTCGGTTCACGAGGGTGAAACCGCGACCTTCACCACTGCTGCGACCGGTGAGGGCGTTCTGAGTTATCAATGGTTGTCCAATAACGTGCCGCTGGCGGGGCAGACCGCCAGCGAGCTCGTGTTGACGCAGGTGAAGACTTCGTATGCGGCAACCTATAACGTGCAGGTTTCCAATTCGGGTGGCTCGGTCCTGAGTGCCCCGGCGACCCTGACTGTGAGCGTGCCGCCGACCGGCAGCGTCACGCTTGTGGGTACTACGTTTGCACGGGTTTCGTTCTCTGTGGTCGCGGGCCGCACGTATCAGTTGGAATACCGGAATGATCTGACCAGTGGCACGTGGTTGCCTCTGGGTTCCCCGCGTCTTGCGACGGGAACGGTCCTGATTACCAACGATAGTCTCGGTCCCACGCAGCGCTTTTATCGGCTCCGGATTCTGCCCTGACATTGGGGGCGAGGCGGCGAGACGGCGACTTTCCCATGTCGCCGATTCGCCGATTCCCCGTCTCGCCGTTTCCCCGTCTGTTCCCCGTCTCGCCGATTCGCCGTTTCCCCGTTTCCACGCCTCGTCAGTTGGGGTATTCTGTCGCGGACAACTCCAGAATTCCTGTGGCTGCTTTCTTCAACGGATGGTTTGAACGAGACGTTCCTTCGCCGAATTTCGCGGCGTTGCGCGAGCGGATGGTTGAAGAACAGCTTGTCGGCCCGGGGCGTGACATCGTAAACCCTCGCGTGCTGGAGGCGCTGCGGCAGGTGCCGCGTCATGAACTCGTGCCTGAAGCGGATCGTTCCCACGCCTACGAAGACCGCGCCTTGCCCATCGGTTACGGACAAACCATTTCGCAACCCTACATCGTCGCGTTCATGTCCCAGATTCTGGATCCGCGGGCCCCCGACCGCATTCTGGAAATCGGCACTGGCTCTGGCTATCAAGCCGCCGTCCTGAGCCGCCTGGTGCAGGAAGTTTTCACCATCGAAATTGTCGCACCTCTCGCAACCCGCGCCGCTGCCGACCTCACACGCATCGGCTGCACGAACGTTTTCGTGCGGCATGGCGATGGCAGCCTCGGCTGGCCGCAAGCCGCACCGTTCGACGCCATTATTGTGACCTGTGCTCCGGACGGGGTGCCAGAACCGTTGATCGACCAGCTCAAGGACGGCGGCCGCATGATTATTCCCATCGGCCCGGTCGATCATCAGGAACTTGTTCTCCTGCGCAAACACGGCGGCCAATTGGACCAAACCGGCGTCCTGCCGGTGCGCTTTGTGCCCATGACGGGGCAGGCACAAGGCGGCCGCCAATAGCTTTTTCCTTTCGCAGCCCGCCAAATCCGTGTTTCATCTGGGCCGTTTGAACCGGCGATTCTGCGGCATGGCTGCGGCACAATCGTAAATCATAAATTTTTTGCGCGATGCCCAAACGCACCGACATCCACAGCGTCCTCATCATCGGCGCCGGCCCGATCATCATCGGGCAGGCGTGCGAGTTCGATTACTCCGGCACGCAAGCCTGCAAAGCCCTCAAGGAGGAAGGCTACCGCGTCGTCCTCGTCAACTCCAACCCGGCCACCATCATGACCGACCCGGAGTTCGCCGACCGCACTTACATCGAACCGATCACCCCCGAGGCCGTGGAGAAAATCATCGCGCGCGAACAAGAGGAGATGCGGAAAGCGGGCGTGCCCTCCGATCCATCGACTCTCAACTCTCAACCATCAACTCCCCACAAGTTGGTGTTGCTCCCCACGCTCGGCGGCCAAACCGCCTTGAACACCGCCATGGCGTTGCACCGTTCCGGCGTGCTGGAGAAATACAGCGTGGAAATGATCGGCGCGAAACCCGAAGCCATTCACAAAGGCGAAGACCGCCTCGCGTTCAAGGAACTCATGTTGAGCATCGGCCTCGACGTGCCCATTTCCGGCGTCGCGCACAACATGGACGAAGCCCGCGCCATCGCCGATAAAATTGGCCGTTTCCCGCTCATCATCCGGCCCGCGTTCACGCTCGGCGGCACGGGCGGCGGCATCGGTTACAACCGCGAGGAATTCGAAGAGATCGCCAAGCGCGGCATCGAACTCTCGCCCGTGAACGAAATTCTCATCGAAGAATCGTTGCTCGGCTGGAAGGAATACGAGATGGAAGTCATGCGCGACCGCGCGGACAACTGCGTCATCATTTGCTCCATCGAAAACTTCGACCCCATGGGCGTGCACACCGGCGACAGCATCACCGTCGCGCCCATCCAGACGCTCACCGACAAGGAATACCAGATCATGCGCGACCAGAGTTTCGCCGTGATCCGCGCAGTCGGTGTTGAAACTGGTGGATCAAACATTCAGTTCGGTTGCGATCCTCAGACAGGCCGCATGGTCATCATCGAGATGAACCCACGCGTCAGCCGCAGCTCCGCGCTCGCATCCAAGGCCACCGGTTTTCCCATTGCGAAAATCGCCGCCAAACTCGCTGTCGGCTACCTGCTCGACGAACTCAAGAACGACATCACCAAAAATACCCCCGCGAGCTTCGAACCGAGCATTGATTACGTCGTCACCAAGATTCCGCGCTTCGCCTTCGAGAAATTCCCGCAGGCCGACCCCACGCTCACCACGCAGATGAAAAGCGTCGGCGAAGCGATGGCCATCGGGCGCACGTTCAAGGAAAGCCTGCAAAAATGCCTGCGCTCGCTGGAGATCGGCCGCAGCGGCCTGGGCGGCGACGGCAAACCCTGGCGCATCGGCACGGAAGTCTATGGCGACCGCGACATCCTCCCGCGCGACGTCATCAGCCGCAAGCTGAGCGTGCCCAACGCCGAACGCATCTTCTTCATCCGCCACGCCCTGCGCGCCGGCTTCACCATCGAGGAGATTTTCAACCTCACGAAGATTGACCGCTGGTTTCTGGTGCAAATCAAAGAGATTGTGGATTTCGAGGAGGAACTGGCGGAGGCGAAGAATTAACCTTCGCCCTTCAGGTTTCTGATGAATGACAAGCCAGACAGCGACCTGCGAAACGAAGCTGAAGATTGGTTGTCGCACTTTCCACGGCTGTTCGATTTGTATCAGCACAGCGACAAGAGCAATCCACGAAACTATTTCAACGTAAAATTTCCATTGCCGCTATCGAGAGAGGAGGCGCGGTTCGCACGACTTGATTCTGAATCGTGGAAAATTTTACGGGACAAGGCAGTGCCATTCGTCTCGCTTGATGATCCGTTGCGAAATTACCAACAGCTTTGGAGCACTCTGGATGAAGCACGAGGTTATGTGTTTCTAGCTGACCAAGGTTATGAACGAATTGAGTTCATTGAACCGTGCAAGAGTAAGAAAGGTGGTCAACAATCACCCGACTTGGTCGGCTACAAAGCAGAATCAACAGCCATCCTTGAAGTCAAAACGGTAAACGAATCAAACGAGAATTTAGGCCCAAACGCCGCGTGGCGACATGGAGCAATACAAGTGAGGCCGGATTTGTCGCCAGAGTTTAAGGGTAAAATTGTCTCGACGATTGAGCAGGCGCGAAATCAACTGAACAGTTATCCTCACCCATCAAACCGGAAGATTGTGCTTTTGGTGGTTCGCTTGGATTACGGCCAAAAAACTGGCGGACATCTCTATGAAGAACTTGAGAGCTTCATTGTTTCACTGCCACGGAACGACAGCATTGATATTTATCACCAAATAACACTTTGATTCGTCGCACCGGTTCGCAGCTCCGTCAGGAGCGAAATCTTTGTAGCCACCCGCGCCACCCAATTCCCCAGCCCCGTCGGGGCGGCA
>DASUGI010000091.1:0-12759 GCA_036274115.1 Verrucomicrobiia bacterium | reverse complement strand
ATCGGCATCGTGGTGGACGACGCCATCGTGGTGGTGGAGGGGACCGTGCAGCACGTGGAGCGTGGCAAGACGCCCAAGCAGGCGAGCATTGATGCCATGCGCGAACTGATCGGGCCAATCCTTGGCGTGACGCTGGTGTTGATGTCCGTGTTCGTGCCGCCGGCGTTCATGCCCGGAATCACGGGCCAGATGTATCGGCAGTTCGCTCTGGTCATCGCCGCCACCGCGTTGATCAGCGCCATCAATGCGGCCACGCTCAAGCCGACTCAATGCGCCCTTTGGTTGCGGCCCGTGGACCGTAATCGGAAGAAGAACTTTTTCTTCCGCGGCTTCAATGCGGTCTATGAACGCGTCGAGCGATTCTACGTGCGGCAGATTCGGCGCATGGTGCAACGCAGCGGACAGATGGCGGTGATCGGTTTGATTCTCATTGGGCTAGCGGCGTGGGGGTTGACACGCATTCCGACCGGGTTCATTCCGACCGAGGATCAAGGTTACGCCATGGTGACCGTGCAGTTGCCGGACGGCGCATCACTCGAACGCACGGAACAAGTCATGGATCGTTTGGCGAAAATCTGTGCGGAGAATTCGGCTGTGGAACGCACCATTGCGATTGGCGGATTGTCGCCGCTCGACGGAAACGCGTCGCTGGCCAATGCCGGGATCATTTACTTGATGTTGAAAGATTGGAGCAAACGCGGCAAAGGCGAGGATCTGCGTTCCATTTACAATCAACTCTCCGCGCGACTGGCCAACTTTCAGGACGCCCGAACCATGGTGCTCGTTCCTCCGCCGATTCAGGGGTTGGGATTGTCCGGCGGATTTCAAATGCAATTGGAGTTGACCGATGGCAGTTACGATTTCGCGCGCTTGCAGGCCGTGGCGGAAGAGGTGGTTGCCCAGGCGAAGCGCAGTCCGGAAATCAAGCTCGTCCTCACTCCGTTGCGTGCGTCCGTGCCGCAAGTTTCCATCAACGTAAATCGAACTCAGGCGGAAACTCTGGGCCTGACCGTGGGCGATGTTCACAGCACGGTGCAGACTTATCTGGGGTCGAGCTACGTGAATCTGTTTACCAGGTTTGGCCGTAACTACATGGTTTACGCGCAGGCGGACGCGGACTATCGGCTGACGGAAGCGGGATTGAAGGATTACTACGTCCGCAGTCAGACCGGGCAAATGGTTCCGCTGAGCACCGTCGCCAGTGTTGAACCCGCGAATGGCCCGTCCGTAATCACGCTCTACAATTTGTATCCCTCGGCAACCATCAACGGCGCGGCGAATGACGCATTCAGTTCCGGCCAGGCACTGGAAGTCATGGAGAACATCGCGAAGAAAACTCTTCCCGCGGGCATGGCCTACGAGTGGACCGCGATGTCGTATCAGGAAAAACTCGTGGGCAGCTCGACCTACTTCATTTTTGCGCTGGCAATCCTGCTTGTTTATTTCGTGCTGGCCGGACAATACGAAAGCTGGATTACGCCGGCGGCGGTAATTCTCGCGGTGCCGCTGGCATTGCTGGGAACGGTGGCAGCGTTGTTGAAATTGGGTGTTGCCAACAACCTTTACGTGCAGATTGGACTTGTGTTGCTCATCGCACTGTCTGCCAAGAACGCCATTCTTATCGTGGAAATGGCTCGCGAAGGGCGCGCGGCCGGAAAAAGTATCATCGATGCAACGATCGAAGCCTCTCAAGTGCGCTTCCGACCCATCATCATGACTTCGTTCACGTTTATTCTCGGCGTGCTGCCGCTGCTGTTGGCGAGCGGGGCCGGGGCCAGCGCGCGCAAATCACTGGGGCTTGCGGTGTCCACCGGCATGCTCGCATCCACGTGCCTCGCGGTGCTCTTCGTGCCCGCATTTTATGTGGTGCTCCAGCGTTGGATTGAGCGGCGACAAGAAGGCAAGGGCGCGCCACTCCCTGCCTCCTTAAGTGCCAACTCGCGATAAGATTACCAGCCCTGCTTCGCGAAGAAGCCCTTGAGTTCTTGTGTAATGCTATTGGCCAGATGTCGGGCATCAGCTTCAACGGATTGCTCATTCCCGCCCAGCACTCCCAAGGCGCCGCTAGTGGCTTTGCCGATTACTGCCGCGCCGGCACCGGCCATCGGCCCGAGTCCGGGACGAAGGGAGCTTTCCACAGTCGCATAAAAGTCTTCCACCAATTGCGGGCCCGTGGCCGTATTCTCAAACGCCTGCACCAGCACGCGCACCTGGCTGGCGCCCATGCCGAATCCAATGATCATCCGGCGACGTTGGCTGCCCTGGTCGATGGAGAAGAACTGTCCTTCCACCGTGAGCGATCCGGCGGGCGGGCGATAATCGGCGGTTCCGACGATCGATTCATAACCGAGCTTCTTGAGGTCGTTCACCACGTTGGTTGTGACGACGCTGGCGATCTTTTGAGCCAACTTCAACCGTTCGTTAGCATCGGTTTGTGCTCCGACAAGTTCCTGCAAACGCAAGCCGATCGTGTGATCCAGCGCTACCTGATCAGGCGACACCGAAAAGTTGTGTACCACAATCACGCTCGGCCGGGGTAACGATGAGGAGGTTGAGCGTTCCGACGAAATTTTACTTCGCGCGCAGGCACTGAGGGAGAGCAGCGCTGCGACCGCGCTGATCGTTGACAATTGTTTGAGGAGTTGAGGAATTCGTTTCACAGGAACAGCGTAAATTCAGGTTTCTCCTGAGGTCAATCGTCGAATTATCGCTGGGCTTGCGGAATTACCCACGACGAGGCGGTGGGGGTGCGCCGGGAATGCGCCGGTCACGCGGCTGACGTCCGCCCGGTCCATTCGGGCCGCCGGGTCCGGGGCCGCTCTTGAAAAAGCTCTGGTCGGGTGTGCCGCGCCAGGACCGTGCCAGACCGGGAAACTCGTCGGTGATGCAGTAGTAATAGATGCCACCGGGATACTCCGGTGTGACACCAAAACGTCCATTGCACTCGTCGAGGTCGCCACTGCTGCTCACGAACTCGTAGTCAGCGGTGAACCGGCCATCGTAGTTTCCGTTTGGGCCGCCAGGCCGTGCGCCCTGCTTGAGTTGCCAACTGGAACGCATCTTCTTCAAAGGACTGCTGGCATTGGTCGCGACACTATGCGCGTAGCTGGTGTAAATGGGAAACCCGTCCGCTGCGTAACCGACGAGCAGCATCTTTTTCCCGTCCCCACCCAGTTTAGCCATCAATCCCGTAGGCAAACCGTGGTAATGATACGCGCCAGTCGGTTGAACGTGGGCATTGTTCTGGTCCAATCCCAAATCAATAAAGCCCGACATGGCTTCGTAATTCCATTCGCGCTGGCCGTTCCAGAATTCTCCGGTGCCCGGTTCGAACGGCACGCCATTGAGAGCCACGCCAAACCACGCGCCTTGCGCCCGGCGCAGCGTGCTGTTCGTTTGTGAGTTGAGCGTGATGCGGAAGGTATAGCTCTGCTCAGAAATCCGATTCGGATTGCCGTTGTTCGGAAATTGACCGGGCGCGTGATCCGGCAAACCGTTGGCGGTGATAATCCGGTATCCGCCGTTGGTAACGATCGTCACGCGACTTTCCGGGGTCGAAGCCGCGCTTTGGGCCGAGGCATTAAGTTGTGCCAGTGCCCACGTCGGCAACTCTTCATGCCCTGGGTGCGCAAAGATGGCTGGCGCGGGGATACCCAGAACCAAAAGCAATGCGAATTTGATCTTCACGAGTTCACCTTACGCCCATCCACCTTAAGACAAGGTGAAGTAGGAAAAATCTTTTCAGCAGGTCGCAGAGCCGAAACAATTCCGCTGTGACACTCAAAGAAGCCCAGGCCCGCCACGCTCAGCTCGCCGACGACATCCGGCGTTACGACCACGCCTACTACGTGATCGGCGAGCAGCAAATCACGGATTTCGAATACGACAAACTGTTCCAGGAATTGACCCACCTGGAGAAGGAGTTTCCTTCGTTGGTCACCAGCGACTCGCCATCGCAACGAGTGGGCGGCGCCCCGGCCGAGGGCTTTGAGCGCGTCAAACATCTTCAACCGATGCTCTCGTTGGAAAAGGTGGAGAGTGCCGCGAATCCCACCAAGGACGAAGAGCCGGACCGCGACAAGCGCCATCGCTTGCAGGACGAGAATACGCTTCCGGCCCTGCAGGCGTTCGACAAAACTATTTGCCGCCAACTGGGCCGGACGCACGTGGAATACATCATGGAGCCGAAGGTGGATGGCGTTTCCATCAGCGTTCACTACCGGAATGGCAAGCTCGAACGCGGTGTCACGCGAGGCGACGGATTTTATGGCGATGACATCACGGTAAATCTGCGCACCGTGCGCAGCATTCCTTTGGAACTGCGCACTAAGAATCCGCCGGAATTTCTCGAAGTGCGTGGCGAGGCTTACATGGCCATCAAAGACTTTGAGGCGCTGAACGCGAAGATTGCCGCAGCCGGAGAGAAAACGTTGCCCAATGCGCGCAATGCCACGGCAGGCACGCTCAAGCTGCTGGACCCAAAGCTGGTCGCCGCGCGCCCGGTCAAAGCGGTGTTTTATGCGGTAGGAGCGCACGAGGGAATTGAGTTCGAGTCCCACGCCGAGATGATCAAACAACTCGCCGCGTTCGGTCTGCCGACGCAAAAGAAATGGTGGCTGTGCAAAGACATGGACGAAGTGCTGAAGATCTATCGCAAAGAGATCGTTGCAGATTACGACGAAGAACACGATTTGCGGAAGGCGATGCCGTACGACATTGACGGTCTGGTGTTGAAGGTGAACCGCTACGAGGACTGCGCCCGAATCCCGAGCAAAACGCGCGCACCCGGCTACGCTATTGTTCACAAGCCGGTGCCGTGGATTACGCCGGCCGAGACGATTCTCCGTGACATCACCGTGCAGGTCGGGCGCACTGGCGTGCTCACTCCGGTGGCGGAACTTGAGCCGGTCTTTGTGCAGGGTTCAACCATCTCGCGCGCCACGTTACACAACGAGGATGAAATCCGGCGCAAGGATATCCGCATCGGCGACACCGTGGTTATCCGCAAAGCCGGCATGGTGATTCCCGAAGTGCTGGAGGTGTTGAAGTCCAAACGACCGCCGAACGCTAAGGAATTTAATTTCAGGGAATTCGTAAGAGACAAATGCCCGGCGTGCGGCGGACCGATCGCGCGAGAGAAGATGTCCGATGGCAGCTCGGAGGAAGTGGCCTGGCGTTGTCAGAATGTCGCCAGTTGTCCCGCGCAACTCACGCGACGCGTCGAATACTTCGCGTATCGCAAGGCGCTCGACATCGAATCGCTCGGCGGCATCGTGGCGGAAAAGCTGGTGGAGCGCGGACTCGTGAAAGAACCATTGGACTTGTTCGATCTGAAACTGGAGCAACTGGCGAAGCTGAATCTCGGCACGGATGAAGAGCCGCGGACGTTTGGCGAGAAGAACGCGACCAAGATCATTGAGGCGTTGCAACGCGCCAAGACCGCGCCGTTGAGTCGGTGGATTCATGCTTTGGCCATTCAGGACGTGGGTGAGACCACTGCCAAACAGCTCGCGGCAACGCACGAAACCCTGGAAGCCTTGGCGGATTCCACCGTGCTCAAAGACATTGTCGCCCTTGGCCAAAAAGAAGCTGAGCGTTCCGAGATCAGTCCGCGCTCGCGGAAGAATCCTCCCAAAAACGAGGCTGAGAAATCGGCCAGGGAAAAACGTGATGCGGAACTCAAGCGGGAGATTGCGGAGATTGAAGCACGGATGGAGCAGGGAGGATTGAAGGCGCGGCTGCCCGAGGTCGGTCCGGTCGCCGCCGGGAGTGTGCTGAAATACTTTGCTTCCGAGGCAGGAAAGAGAGTGCTCGCGCGCATGCGCGAATTGGGAATCAAGCCGGAGAATGAAATGCCTGCGGCCAGCGCTGCGGCGGCCGCTTCCGGCCCGTTCGCGGGCAAGACCGTCGTGCTCACCGGCACGTTGCCGACGCTGTCTCGCGACGAGGCGACGGCAATGATTGAAGCCGCGGGAGGAAAAACGAGCGGCAGTGTCAGCAAGAAAACCGACTTTGTTCTTGCCGGAGAGGACGCGGGTTCAAAGCTCACCAAGGCTCAAGAGTTGGGCGTGAAGGTAATTGACGAGGCGACCTTTCGGAAAATGTTGGACGCATAAGAAAGCGGTGCTAAAGCCACCGCTGTCCAGACGCTTCGCGTTTGCCATGCGATACCCGGATCGCGCGGAGTGTTTGGACTGCGGCGCGTTTACCGCCGCTATGTGGCTGCTAACTTGCGGCCCGCGCGTGACTGGTTCGTATCAATGCAAGAATGTTAAACAAGCTCGGAAAAATCTTCGGCAAAATGACTGCATCTCATGTGGAGTTGCACGCGTCGGAAACCTGCGCAATGTGCGGATCCCAACTCGCACGGGAAACGGAACTTGGCAGGGACTGGCATTGCCCGAATCCGGATTGTCCGCCGCAGATTTTGAAACGAGTTGCGCTGTGGGCTTCACCCGAAGCAATGGACATTCAAGGCTGCGACGCCGGGGTGATCGCGCAACTGGTGAACAAAGGTCTGGTGCGCGATGGCGCGGAGTTTTATCGGCTCAGGCTGGGAGAGATTGCCACACTGGAAGGTGTGACCAAAGACAGAGCGCAGCAGATCTTCGACTCGATCACGGCCAGCATGAAGCGGGAGGCGTGGCGAGTGTTGTTCGGGCTGGGCATTCCGAACCTTGGCGCGGCACAAGCGCAGGCGCTTTGCAAGCACTTTGCTTCACTGGACGCGTTGTTTGCGGTCGGCCGGGAACGGTTGGCGAAGTTGGACGGGGTCACAGATGTCATGGCTCGGAGTTTAACGCATTGGTATGGGGATTCAGTGAATCGCAAGCTGGTGAAGCGCCTGATGAAATTGGGGGTTAACTTTACGATTCGCGAGCCAACATCGGCAAAATGAACGGTTGAGTGGTTCGCGGTTGACCGTGATGCAGTGGCTTCGTATTGTCGCGCAAACCACCGCCGCGAGTTCACAGTCACCAAGGGTGTTGTGCACTATCGCGCGACCAGGGGATTCATATGGCCGACGAACAAGCCGATTACGAAGCGTTCATAGCGCAACTGCGGGCATTGCCGCGGCCTGCGATGGACTTGACTACGCCCGAGGGCGCGATCCTTTGTCTCGAAGACGCTTATCGGCGTCGGGACATTGAGGCGGCCGTCGCTTGCAAGGACTTTGAAGTGGAAGCCGTGTTGCTGTTGGTGAAAACCCAACCGGACCTGGCGAACGATCCGGAGATCCAGGCCAAGACCGCTGAGGTCCTGGAGCTCGGGTTTCGAAAGGAGAAAACCGGGAACTGGCCAGAGATGGACGGAATGGAGAGCTTTTTTGCGGGACGGCGACCGGGGTTTCAGGACCTGGCGATTGTCATTGTCACGGAATACGTGCTAACGCCCGATGGCAGTATCGAAGAGAACCATTTGCAAGTGTGCAAACGCGGCAACGAATGGAAGGTTTTGTCGGCCGTAGAGGCAGACTCCGAGGATTCGCGAGTGCAGCGGCATTACGGCTGGGAAGGCGACAAGGCCTTGCCGGAAACTACTGGTAAGGGTCGTGATGCCATTGCACGGCACGTGGAAGCCTTTTGGGGGCCGAGCCAGTTCGTGTTGCCGGAAGGTGAGGCGGAGTTTGTGCAAGTGGGCGTACACATTGTTCCCGCTACCCCAGAGCGACCCTATCACACACTGATTACTTCCGGCATGAGTGATCGGGCGATGATGACGCCCGAGGGTGCCGAGGAATATCGGTTTGCTGAGTTGGTAATCTCATTACCTGCGGACTGGCCGCTCGATGCGGAGAGCCTGGCGAGCGAGGAATACGGCTGGCCGTTGCAACAGCTGTTGTTTCTGGCACGGATGCCGCATCAATTTGGCACCTGGCTTTTTGGCGAGCATACCGTGCCAAACGGTGAAACTGCTGAGCCGTTCGCGTCCAACACGGAGTTCGGCTGTGTGATTCTTGCAACTCCCGTGCTGTGTCAGGAAGGTGGGGACGAACTCAAGCTCGATGACGAAAGCACGATTCATTTTCTGAGTGTAATCCCGATTTACCGTGAGGAAATGGAGTTTGCGCTTAACAACAGCTCGGGCGATCTGCTCGAAAAACTGGGTGAGGCGGATGTGAGTGAATTGCTGGATGTGAATCGCAAGAACGTTTGCGCGTGACGCAGCTGACAGGCTCACTTAGGTGGCCTTGCGCGATCCTGGTGCTTCATGTTCGTTTTCGGCTTCCACTCCTTCGGTCGTGGGCGTAAACAATGGCATCAATGAAGATCGGGCAGACAGTGAGCCAATGGGCTTCGGCGCTTCTCGGTAAGAACGACCCGGTTCAACCGGTCGAACCCGGCTACTATTGTCTGATTGGCAACGTCGTGAAAGAGCATGAGTACGGCACCGCTTACGAGATCAAGCAAGGGACGAAACACTTCACGCCTGGCACGAAAGTCTATTGTTTGCCTCCACAATGGGGTGACGGCTACGAGAAAACCATCGCCGTTGGAATCTGCCGCCAGTCGCGCCGTTGGATCACCGTCGTGATGAGTACGAAGCACGTGACGAACTGGCGCGGTAAAGCGGTTTACTCTCCCGTCGTGCTCAAGCGTCTTCGCGAGGGCTTTGACGGTTTCAATGCACAGTGGAAATCGCGGAAGGAAGTTGATGCCTGGGCATCAGGTCTTCGGCGACGCTTCGGAACTGAGAGTTAGCTGATCAAGCTTCGCCCGATGTTTTGCATTTTGGGCGGATGACGACGCGGCAACTCACGAGCGCGCCGGGTTGCGGAGCCTGGTTTCAACTTCTGCCCAGGTCGCACCGGCTTGAGGGCTTTGATGGAATTCCTCCAGTTCGCGATCCAGCAACGCTTTCTCCTCGGCGGTGGGTTCGCCGCCCTTGAGCAAGCCCTGTTTTTCCAACTCGCCGATGCGCTCGAAAATCTCGCGAAGTTCACCCAGCGCCTGCTTGGGCAATTCGTTCAGGATTTCGGCTTTGCTCATCGCTGGAATCTAGGTTCGCGCATGGTTTTGGCAAGGGGTTTTCCCCAGTTACGCCCAGTAACTCACGTTTATGTCAGGGAAAATATTGTCCCGCGCCTCAAGCTCAGCCAGCCACTTCTTATTCAGCTTCTTTTGAGTTCAATTCTTTGCCAGAGCTTTCTTCACGGCCGCCTTGATGGCGTCCCCGCGCAGGTCCTTGGCGATGATCTTGCCGTCCGGTCCAATCAGGAAAATGGATGGGATGCCTTGAACGCCAAACTGGGCCGGCACATCACTTTTGGACCAGTCACCGAGGAAGCCTTGAATCCAGCCGAGTTCACTTTTGGCGGCGTATTTGCGTGGCGCGCTGGCGTCGGGATCGAGGCTAAGGCCCACCATGGCAAAGCGTGGATCGTCTTTGAACGCGTCCCAGGTGGCCTTGAGGTGCGGCGTTTCCGCAACACACGGACCGCACCACACGGCCCAGAAATCCAACAGGAGATATTTGCCTTTGAAGTCGGTGAGCTTCAAAGGTTCGCCGTCGATGGTCTTAACCGCGAACTCCGGTGCGGCTTTGCCGGCCTTGATGATCGCGCGGGCCTGTAGCTCGATTTCACCCAGGTCGAACGGTTCATCCGAGCGGCCGCCGGGCGAATCAGGAACTTCGACTTCTTTAGTGAGTTGGGCGATCTGGGGCGAAGACATCCTGGCAAAACTATCGCCGCCACCCTCGCGCAGATCGATTCGCAGATTGTATTTTCCAGCCGGAACATCCTCGACGCGGAACGAGCCATCCTGCGAGAAGTTCAGCGCAAAGCGGCGGTTTTTGAAGTGATGCTGCAGCCCGGCTTCGGTGCGGTAAAAAGCACGGGTCTGTTCAAGCATTTCCTCGCGCTGGCGCTGATAGGTTTCCTGCGCCGCGACCTTCTCGGCATCAGTATCCAGCGACTTCAATTTCACGGAAAACTCTCTTGATGCGGCCACCATGTCGGGCAGTCCCGCTATCTGAGGCAGGACGGCCTCCAGACTGAAAACATCCGAGCGATAATCAATGGTGCCGTCGTAACCCTTTACCACGAGACGTCCAATCACCGGACGGCCTTTGCCCCCCAGCACCAGCTTGCGGGTTTCGCCGGGTTGCGGCTGGAATTTGGTGACTTGCGACTGTGGGATGATGCCCACAGAGCTGTCGCGAATCTTGGGTTCGTGATAGACCTCGATCGGAATCGGTGGCACGCGCTCAAAGACGAACTTTCCTTCGCCGTCGGTGCGCGTGTTGATATAGAAGTTGAGTGCCGGAAAATTGCGTGGGTGAGAAAGGTAGGGGACATAAGCCAAACCCAGTCGGATCGATTCGTTCGTGCCGAGGCGAGTGCCGATCAAAAGTTGGCCTTCGATGTGCGCGTATGGTTGGAGGCGAACCTCCCCATCACTGCCCAGGTCTTGCACCAGCACTTCGGCGTAACCGGCCTCGTCCACCACAATCACCGAGTAAGCGTCGGCGAGCGGTTTGAAAGAAAATCGGCCATTCAAGTCCGTGGTCGTTTTCTTCGTGCCCCGATAAATGCTGTCGCGCACCGCCAATTTCTCCCCGTCCACGTAAACACCGTTTTTCGCGTCTGTCAGATAAACGGTAATGTTGGTGGCGGGTGTGCCGTCCGGTTTCAGGACTACGCCTCCGTAGCCGGTTCCCTTTTTCAGTGAGAGGGTGATGCCTGTTTCGTTGGTGGCGCTGATCGGACCGGAAGATTGTGGCAAGTAGCCTTCTGCTTCGATGAGCACCGCTGGCGCTTGAGCTTGTTTGGTGAAATAGACCTTAAACGTGCCGTTGGAATGCTCTGTTCGACGCGTGCTAAACCAGTCGATCTCATCGCCAATGCGGCCCTTGCGACCCGGAACGACCGTGAAAGCGTTTAAAGGCTCTTTGGTTTCCGCATCGACGACGGTGCCGGTGACTTCCAGGTCGCCCTCGTTGCGACCGGTGGGTTCCGCGCCGCGCAGGAGTTCTTCTCGCAAAGCTCGAGAGTCACCGTCCAATCGGTCGTGCTGTTCGCCCGGCTCAAACTCAACGATTAGGTCCAGTTTGTTCGCAGCCACGCGGCCAATCAGATGATACGGATTCAGCGGGTCGAGGCTGCCGTTTCGCGCGGACATGCGATAGCCCTTCACACGAACCGAAAGTCCGATGGACTCCGGCGGCACGCCGGCAAAGCGAAAGTGCCCATTGGTTTCAGCAACGGCTTGTTGCGTATCCCACGCGCCATCGCGATTCAACAACACCCGCGTGTTGGCGGGGAGTGGCTTTCCGTCGGTAAGGCGAAGCTGTCCGGCGACAGTGAAACCAGGCTTCACCACCAGTTCACCCACGTCCAGCGTTGAGCCGTCGTCCTTGGTGCGTAGAGTTTGCGAAACAATCGAGCCGCCGCGTTCGCTGAGGGATTTCATGATTCCATAAAGGTTATAGGTGGTGTTGGCTGGCAGGTTCACGAAGCGGAATTCTCCATTCTGGTCCGTCGCGACGGAGAAATCGCCAATGTAAATCTCGGCACGCCGTTCTGTGCCCGCCACGCCAATCTCCACGCCGGGAAGCGGCTGGCCCTCTTTCACCACGCGCCCTTTGAGCGTGACCCCTTCGGTAAGCTTGAGTTCATGCCGAGTATCGCCGGTGGCGAGTTTTTGAAATACCCGCTTGGCAAAGCCTCGCGCGACGACATCCACGCCCGCCGCGTCAAACGCCGTTTGTCCGTTGATTACAAATTCGCCGGCGAAGTCGCTCACCGCGACGGGGTCGATCTCATTGTTGCCGCCGAAGCGGGTGGACTGCCCGCGCGTCACACCGCGGATATTCACGACCGCGCCGGCGATAGGGTTGCCGTCCGGATCGACGACTTTTCCCAACAGCCGCTGGTTGGGAGACTCGCCGCCGGCTTTCGGTTTCAACGAGATGGACAGTGGCTTTTCTGCCGGGTCAACCTTGGAAATGAACCTCGGTTGATGATTCCTGGCGACGGCCAGTATTTGAAACGTCAGTTCGGGGTCGAGACTCTCGATGGTGAACTGACCGGCGCGATCGGTCGTGGCCTGTTTGCGGCAATCGGCGTAGCAGGAGGGACAAAGAATGCCCGCCCCCACCTTTGGCGCGGCGGTATGAACAAAGACCGTTGCGTTGGGGACGGGCGCGCCATCCTCTCCCTGAACCGTGCCCGTCAGCGTGGGCCGGGATTGCTCGGCACCGGTGGCAATGCCAATCCCAATGAAACATATGAGCGCAATCAGGGTTTGGAGGAGTGTGAACTGGGGTGCGACCGGTTGGAACGTTTTCATAGTCGTGGTCGATGCGTCACCGGTTTTCCGGCAACTAGCGTTAGACTCCGCACGTGCGGATTTGTTCTATGCAAAGGAGGAAAACTTGTTCACCGACGAGGGAATGGCGGCATCCGTGCCCTCACGACCGACCCCGCGCCGGTTAAGCCCAGTAACTCACGTTTATATCAGGGAAGATATTGTCCCGCGCCTCGAGGTCAGTCAGCCACTTTTCGTTCAGCTTCTTGGTCTGAAGCTGATGGTAGATGGAATTGAAATTCCAGAGATGACTCTTGACGCGCTTTTTGGCGTAGTCCGGGCTCGTGTTGGTGCGGAGGATAAAGGGCCAGTCGCTGGCCTGGGCCAACAGCAGTTCGCGTCCGGCTTGCTCGAGGGCGCGAGCGGTGAGCGCGTCCGGCTTGGGGAATTTCTTCACCAGTTCGGTCATGCGTTCTTGCGCGATCTGTTGGTGCGGATAAATCCACTC
>DASUGI010000090.1:0-26777 GCA_036274115.1 Verrucomicrobiia bacterium | reverse complement strand
TTGGAGATTTATGCCGATGCTCCGGGAACTCCGGGTGCGAATGCGCTCGCCAAAGGCCTGGTAGATCCGGTGCGGAATGTGCGCCTTGATGCCGCGTGGTCTTTACGGCGAACCGTCGACACCAATTCGACGGCGGGCCGCGATTTGTTGACGAATCTCCGGCACAATGCCGATCAGCCGGCTGGTGCGATGCAGATGGGCGCATTCGAATTGCAACGCGGTAATACGGCTTCCGCGCTGGGTTATTTACAACGGGCGGTGAGTTGGGACACAAACTCGGCGCCACTGTACGACACGCTGGCGGTTGGCTTGAGTCTTCAGGGACGCCTGGCGGAAGCGGTGAATGCCTTGGAAGCCGCGTGTCGCGTCGCACCACGCGATGCCGCGTATCGATATCGGCTGGCCCTGGCACTGAACGAAGTGGGGCGGTTGGATGACGCGCGATTGTCGCTGGAGCAAGCCGTGAAGTTGGACCCGCGATTGGCTCCCGCCTGGTATAATCTCGGCCTGGCTTATGCCGCGCAAAGAAAATTTGAAGCCGCTCTTGAGGCACTGCTAAGGGCGGAATCCTTGCAAGGGAACTCAGCGCCGATTCCGTACGCGCGGGCGACCGTGCTGCTAAACTTGAATCGGGTGGACGAGGCGCGGCGGGCCGCGTTGCGAGCGTTGGAGATCCAGCCCAATCATCCGGAGGCGCGAGCCTTACTACAATCGCTCAAGCGCTGAACGAACCGCGAGGATGACGGTCCAACACGGACGGAGAACATTTGGGAACAAATCTCAACTTGTTTTGAGATAACGCGTGTCTAATCTGTTGTCGGTCTAGCGCATGCATCCGACGCTCATCGTCATGCCCACTTACAATGAACGGGAGAACCTCCCGCGCATGTTGCAACGGCTTCTCGCATTACCCGTTCCGGTGGACGTGCTCATCGTTGACGGCAAATCGACGGATGGCACGAGCGAGTTGGCGGACGAACTCGCCGCCAAACATCCGAACGTTCACGTTTATCACGAAAAGGAAAAGAAGGGCCTGGGGCGCGCCTACATCGCGGCGTTTAAATGGGCGCTGGAACGCGACTACGAATTCGTCTTCGAAATGGACGCGGATGTTTCACACAATCCGGACGATGTTCCGGCCTTTCTGGAGGCCGCAAAGGATGCCGATCTGGTGCTGGGCTCGCGCTACATCAATGGCATTCGCATCATCAACTGGCCCTTGCACCGGTTGATGTTGAGTAAGGGAGCTGCGTTGTACGTGCGAATCATCACGGGGATGCCCATCACCGATCCAACGGGGGGCTACAAATGTTTTCGGCGGCGCGCGCTTCAGGCGCTGGACCTCGATGCCGTTCAATCGAATGGCTACAGCTTTCAAATTGAACTGACCCACAAGCTCTGGCGTCAGGGGTATAAAGTAACGGAGGTTCCGATCATCTTTACCGAGCGGGTGGAAGGACATTCCAAAATGTCCGGACACATTGTGCGGGAAGCGTTGATCATGGTGTGGCGACTGTGGTTTCAGAACGGCTGCCGGCGCAAGCCGCGAGGCACACCTGAACAGAAACGAGAAACGGACAAAAAGGACCCTTCGGTGAAGTGACTCAGCGCAGTTGGTCCAGCAGACTGCGAGTTTCGTTGGTGGCCGCTTCGAGCAAACGTTGATTTGCCAGTCTGAGATTGATCTCGGCAATTTCGTTCGTCCGAAACAACAACAGCGAGCGTTCGAGCCAGGGGCGCGCGGCGGCATATTCGCCCGAATCGACATAATGTTTGCCCACGTGTGCGGTGGTGAAGTAACCGTTGGGATCGAGTTGATCGGCCTTAAGGAAGAGGGGTTCGGCCGCCGCGTGATCACCCAGAAAATCCAGCATCATCCCCCAGCGCATGTAATTGTAGCCGTTCCGAGGATTGTTGGTGGTGCCACGCTGATACCAATCAATCGCCTGGTGCGCTCGAGCTTCGTAATCACCTTCGCCCTGGAAACTTTGCTTGCGATAAATCTCACCAATGGCATAGGCGGTTTCGAAATTTCCGGGCTCGACCTCATATGCCTTCTCCAGCATTGCGGCTTGCTGGTCCGAATTGGCTTCCGCCGCCGCTGCGCGTCGCAGGAAAACGCGTTCGCGGCCGAGGTGGATATCTTGTTGCCCCAAATAGGCGATGCCGGCAAGGAGCAACACGGTCAGGGAGGCCTTGAGCGGGAGGTGAGCGGAAAACCAATAGCGCTCCGTTGTAAAACGCCAGTGGCTGCTCAGCAGCGCCATTAAGCTCACTGCAATGATGGCATTGGCGGGAATTTGTAAATTGAAGTCCACGGCGGAATGAACCAGCAGGGCTACCATCCCGCCGGTCGCCCCCAGCAAAAAGGCGAATTTGTTACTCATGCCGGAACTGAAATCATTTTCGCCGCGGCGAATGCTTTTCCAGGATTTCGCGATTCCAATGCCCAGCGCGATGATAGCAGCGCCAATCAGGGTTGCGCCAATGGTGCCCCAATCGGCAAGGGTGTTGAGGTAGTCATTGTGGGCGCGCTCCGGTCGCAACTGAACGCTGGCCGGACGATAAGTTCGCCAAACGGAATCGTAGTGCCCCGGTCCCACTCCCACCCAGAAATGGTCGCGCCACATCTTCACCGCGGCGTCCCACATATCGAGGCGCGTATTCATTTCGAGATTGTTCGGGCCGAACGCGCGACTGAATCTGGCTTTGAAGAAAGCCGTTTTGGTGGTGACCAGGACAGCGCCTCCGAGCATGGCGACCAGGAGCACCAGGGCCGGGAGGCGGTAGGTGCGATGAGACAACAGCGCGGCGCACAAAAAGGAAAGCGCGAGCAACGTGGCCGCCCACCCCCCGCGCGAGGCCGTCACCGTAATGCCTACAAGAATCACGAGGGCCGCGTAGCCGATGAAGATTTTCATCAACGGCTTTTCGCGTCCGACCAGGGTGTAAGCCAGTGCCAGGGGCAGCAGCATTTCCAGCAAACCAGCGAGATGATTGGGAGAAATGTAAGTGCCGCTGGCGCGCCCCAGGTTGCTGACCTCGACGAACCAAACGTAATTCGAGCCGGTGGCGAATTGATAGACGGCGTAGAAAGAAATCGCCATCGCCAGAAAGATCAATGTGAAGCTGATGATCTGCGTGGATTCCTGCCGGTGCAGATTGTTGAGGATGGCCAGAAACAAAGCCGCATACACCAGCACCCGCAGCAACTCCTGCCGGCCGACGTACTCGACCTCACAAGTGAGATAACGTCCCACCGCGTAAGCGACGAAGGCCAGCACGGCCCAACAGATCGGCGGCCAAAGAAACTTCGGTCGAGGATTCAACCAAAGGCGCGCCACCCACAAGACGAGGACGCCCGTCGTGAGCGCCTGGATCACCAGGAACTCCTGGAGTCGCGCCGCCCCGAAGGCCAACGGTCCAAACACCAGGATGCTTAAAACGAGCGCGAGGATTCCCCGCTCACACCATTGATCGAGAGTCTCGCGGTTCATGCCCTCCGCGAACTAGAACAGGCTGTAGATAAACGGAGCCAGCGCCGAGCCCTTGGCGAAAACCAGCAGTCCGCCCAGCAAAATCAAAAAGATGACGATGGGCGCGATCCACCATTTCTTGCGTTCGCGCAGAAACTCCAAAAATTCTTTGATGATCGCAAAGCGGTTCATGGCCGGTTGCTACGATACATTGCCCGGACGCCCTGCGAAGGTAAAGTGCATTTCCGCGCCGGGGATTGACACTGGCGCTCCCGGCAAATCATGATGCGCGCATGAGTGATGTCATTTATCCCCGAAGTCCGCGTGAAACCATGGATGGCTGGCCGCATCTGCCGCGTTACATCGACAAGATTCGTTTGCATCTGGCCGGCAAACTTCACGCGGATTACCAGCCGAACTACGGCACGCGTGGGTTCGACAAGGCGTGGCTCGATGCTGCCGGCGTGACTCACGCACAAATGGTCGAGGTGGTGAAGAACTCCATCACGGACGGGCAAGTGTGTGATTGGGTGAAACAAAATGTAAAGAAGTCAGCCGCCGACCGCGCCGCGTTGCTGGAAGGCATGTTGAATTATCCGAAGCCCGATGACGCTGAAGCCGTTGCGCGATTGAAACAACGCAAGGAAGCCGCGGGGCTCAGTCACCGCGACGACATCAAGAATTTTGTGGACTTCATTGACGCCGACGAAAAGCGGCATTGAATTCAGCCGCATTTCGCGGGCGGGTTCAGGGGACTTCGATAACGCGGAAGAACATACTGTTGGGCACCAGTGCGCCGGTCCAATCACTGTTGGTGTCGATGGCGGTGATCGTTTGTGAAGCGTTGAACCAGTTCGTGAGATTGAACGAACCGCGCACCACGTATTTGTTTCCCACGACGGAATTCCAGGAGACGATTGCGGTTTGATTGTCGATGCGCACCGCGGCTCGCAGGGGCGCTGGCGTGTAGTAAGGATTCTTGAAAATGGTGACCAGGGGAAGATGGTCCGAGGCGACCTGCACATCGTCACTCTGCAACCCGGGCGGCACGGGGCTCAGGTAATCGGTCCGGAAGATCCAATTCGTTGAGAGGTTCGTGAACAGCATCTGGCCCGGCAGAATGTAATCAAAGCGGATGGACGGATTGGGATTGCGGCTGGAATGCGTGCGCTCATCGTTGTTGAACGGGTTGCGCGGCGTGGTGAGTTGCAAGCCAGTGGCCGCATTGATGATTCGTTGCATCGCGCCCTGTTCGTAGGAGCGGGGACGGGCGATGTCCTCGTTGAAGTCACCGGCGAGGACGTAAGGACGATGACCTTTCGTCGGCAAAAAGACGGTTACGAAGAAGTTGGAAACGGCACTGGCTTCCGCGGCCCGGCGCGGGCCGGCCTCGGGGTCGTTGAAGGCCTTGAGGTGAATCGAGAAGGCGTGCAAAGGTTCGTGGTATCCGGGCACAGCGATTTCCGCTTCAAACAAATCCCGCGTGAAGACGCCCGCGTAACCCCAGGCTGCCAGCGAACTGCGTCCCATGTGGGAACGTGACCGGATAATTGGCCAGCGACTGAGAACCATGTTCCCTTTGTCACCATCCGACACATTGTTGGTCGCCAGAAAATATCCCGTCAGGTACGTGGCAACGATGGCAGGCATCTGCGCCATACCGGCGTCCGGAATCTCCTGCAACGTCACCACATCGGGCGCGAGATGGGCAAGTTGCCGGCCAATCGCCTGGACTTGTGGGTCGGAAACCGTCCAGTTAGTCGCGCCGGCGCCCCAGACGTTATAGTCCAGCCACTTTACCGTCCGGCCCGGATTCGGCGTTGCAGGGTCGCCCGAGACAATGATGATGTCGAAGCGCAACGTGCCATTTAGCCCGTAGCTGCTGCCGGTGGCCGAAGGAACATAACCGGCAGCGCCCGAGCCAGTGGCGGTGTTTTGAAACTCCGTGACAAAGCGGACGCCAAAGTTGGGATTGTTCTCCACGCCGGGAATTCCATCCAAACTGATCTGCTGCTCGTTTACCCAGGTTTCGGCCGGCATGGTGATCACGGCATGATCCATGAAGTTCACGCCATTGGTGGTGTATTGCAGGCGCACGTATCGGCTCGCAGTATTGCTGTGTCGCAGATCGAACTCCAAGCGGATGCGCCGATAACCCACGGTGCTGAGAGCAAATTGAACTCCGTGCGACTTGTTGCCCGTTCCTTGCGCGGGCCAACCGGTGATGCGCCAGTTGCTGTTGTCCGCCTGCGAATCCGAAGAGCCATTGGAAGCCGTGAAGGAATGCGTCACCGCGCCGACCGCACTTGCCGTCCCGTTGCCGATGGAAGGGGACAGCGTTCCCGTACTGAAATCAGCGTCCCAAGGCTGGCTGTTGAAATTCCAAAGCGCGATGACCTCCGCCGGCAGAGTGAGAGTGAACAGGAAAACGCTCAACGCCACACCCACACACTTCATAACGACTCGGTTCACGCTTGAATATTGTTAACGCACCAAGATTTTCATTTCACGCCACCCGTCAATGGAATTGTGCCTCCCGGGCGCGAAACTGGTTTTCTTGAAAAAAATAGGTTTGACAGGGTGACCGCCCCGTTCTACTTAGAGCGTTAACAGCCAGCGCACCGAATCGCCCGAGGGTCTGAATCATTGGGATGAGTGGTCGTTCGTATGGTTTTAGTTGTTTATTACTAGTATGTTACAGTGTGACTGAAAAGTTGCAGTCACGAAGTTGAAGTTCGGCCGGTGCTGATTATTCTGGCCGCGTTGAGTAAGATTGACATGAGTAAGTTAGTGCGTTCAATGAAATTTGGATCCAGTTCCACACGAGCTTTTACCTTGATCGAATTGTTGGTCGTCATCGCCATCATCGCTATCCTGGCGGCGATGCTCTTGCCCGCACTCTCGAAGGCGAAAATGAAAGCGCATCGCATCAGTTGCCTGAACAACCATAAACAAATGGGCCTCGCATCAACGATGTATGCGATGGATTTTAATGGTCATTTTTCTGCCCCAACTTGGAATACGAACATGTTTAGAGATTTTCCTGCCGACTCGGACCGAACTCCGACCGATGATGATCTTTCTTATTTATATCCACGTTATGTGGCAGCCCTGAAGACTTTTACCTGTGCCAGTACTAAGCACCAGGTGCGTTCCACTAACACGGTTGCAAAACCAGGCACTTCGGAAAGAGTTGTCGCGGACCTTCTGATCCTCGCCAAGGCGCCAAATTACTTTGGCCTGAGCTATGAAATCTTAGGGTTGTTGGCTGAGGGTGTAAGCAACCCCAAGAAAACGGAAAGCCGTGTCAATTCGTTTCAGATTCGTGCTAACCACCCCACCTTGGCTGGGGCGCGCCCTGGTCCTGCTGGTGTTTTTCTAATCGTGGACTCAGACGTGGACTCTGGCACCTTCGAGCCGCCGGTGCTCTCCAGACGCCAAAACAGTAATTTTCCCGATGTCGGCGATAATCACGGCAAGGATGGCAGCAACATGGGCTTTTGCGACGGACACGCCGAATTCGTGAAGCGGGCGAAGTGGCTCAACACCTGGAATCTCTCGCAAGGCACCTCTCGCGTGGCAAAGCCTTAGGATCATCTTAACCCACAACTCCAACCAACCTATGAAAAAATCGGTTCTGATTCTGTTCAGTGGCGCTGTCGCTGGCTTAACCGCACACGCGGCGACCATCAAACAATGGGACTTCAACAGCATCGAGTTCGACAGCCCTGGCATCGGCACACTCCGGCCGATTGATGGAATCGGTTTTCCTGCCGAAGCAACGGGCGGGGTGAGTCAACAATTCGGCCAAGTGTCCGTTGTCAGTGGCTCTTCCGATCCTAACATTATTGACAATTCGCATTGGCGTTTGGGTTCCGTGGCCAATGCTGGCGGCTTTCCCACTGCCACCAACGCCAACAAGACCGCCGGTGGTCAGTTCCGCGTCAATACTTCCGGTTACCAGAATATCCAATTGATGTGGGATCAGGAGAACAGCGCCACCGCGAGCCGTTACTGGCGTTTGCAATACACGCTTAACGGCGCTGATTGGTTGGATGCAACAAATGTCATCACCGCGAATTCAATTGGCACTCCCAATCCCGACACGGATACGCCAACCTGGCAACTGGGGTTGACTGCGGATCTCAGCGCAATTACCGGCGCAAATGACAATCCGAACTTTGGCGTGCGCTTCGTGAGCGAATTCGAAGCTACCGCCACGGGCGCGGGAACAAATGCCTACGTTGCCAATCGCCCGACATCGACCTATGGGGTCAATGGCACTCTCTGGTTCGACATGGTTACCGTCATGGGCGATGATCTAAATCCTGTCAACCAGTGGCCTACCGTCACGGCTATCGCGGACCAAACTATTCTTAATACCGAAAACACTGGGCCTTTGGCCTTCGACATTTTCGATGCGGAAACGCTGGTTGATAATCTGGTGCTCTCCGCACATTCCTCCAATCCGACGCTGGTGAGCAGCATGGTTTTTGGTGGCAGCGGCGGCCAGCGCACCCTCACCGTAACGCCGGCGGCCAATCAGGCCGGGACGGCGGTCATCACCGTCCGGGTTCAGGACGGCGGCAACAAAATTACCGAGTCAAGCTTCCGTTTGACTGTATTTGCCAATCCCTACTTGTCCCGCATCTTCCCGCAGGTAGTCACTTCCAATGTGGTCGCGGCGGCAAACTTCACCGTCTTCAATCTCCCGGGCGATCCCACCACGTGGCAGTTCACTGGCACGTCTTCCGATCAAGCTTTGGTTGCAGATGCGAACATTCAGTTCTCCGGTACGGATGCTAATCAGACCGTGACGATCACGCCGCAACCCGACGCCCTTGGTGATGTCACGATTACGGTCACAGTCGCTTCCGGTGCTTCGCAGGCTTCCACAAATTTCCTGCTCCGGTTGGCCCCTGCCTATATCGTCGAATGGGATTTCAGCAATCTGGGAGCAACCACAACCAATCTCACCCCCACAACCGTTGCCGAGGGGATTGATGTTTCGGATCTGAGTCGTGGCCCGGGGCTGCGTGCCGTTGCATTGGGCAATGGTTTCGGCGCGGACCGTTGGAATAATGCCTCCTCCTCGCACGATCCTTCGACACCAAATCGCGCGAATGCCATCACCCGCGGCGACTATTTCGAATTCGCCATCACCGTCGAAGCGGGCCGGAGCTTGTCTTTATCCGCGCTCGACGTTTCCATGCGCCGCTCCGCGCTAAACGCTGCGTTGAATTTTGAGTGGCAGTACAGTTTTGATGGTTTCAACACGCCCGGAAATACCATTCTTCCTCGTGGCCCGGTCTGGAGTGTGCTGGGACTTACCAGCAGTTCCACTTTCCAGTATCAAGGCCGGACCAGTGGCAGTCCGCCCGCGACATTGGAACTTTACGATTGGGTCGTGAGGGATGTTCCCGGGCGCGGTAATGCCACGACCACTCCGGGCGACCCAATACCCACCATCGATCTTTCCACGGTTGCGTCGTTGCAAAATGTGAATGGCCCGGCAACCGTCACCTTCCGGCTTTACGGTTGGGGCAACGCCAACACCGTAGACAGCAATACGAGTTCGCTCGGTCGCATGGACGGTCCGCGCGTCCGCGGTACCATTGGCGTTGGCGCTCCGAGCCTGGCCATTTCCCTGGTTGGCTCAGACATTCGCGTCTCCTGGTCCACCAACGCAACGGATTTTGAACTGGTCAGCACTACCAGTTTGGCGCCGGCTTCATGGGGGCCAGCCGGAGGGACGTTGACCGTTGAAGGTGACCAGAATGTCGTGACATTACCCGCCACCAACACCCAGTTCTTCCGATTGGAAAAATAGGAGAGTTTTGCAAGCATCGATTCAACGAGGCGCGGCGGCCGCAAGGTTGCGGTTGTGCGGTTGTCGCGCCCATGCTGCATGCCACTGCAACGTAGCGGAACGCACTAAATAACCATGGCTGGCTCAACACAGGTCCTGACGGGCGAATCGCTCCGGCTTCGGCAACTGCAACGCATCCGCCATGTGGCCCTCGACATGGACGGCACGATCTACAGCGGCGGCACGTTGTTCGACAGCACGGAGCCCTTCCTGGAACTGCTGCAGCAGCTCAAAATCGGTTACACCTTTCTCACGAATAATCCTTCCAAGAACATCACGGATTATTTGGCGCACCTGGAGCAGATGGGCATCGCCGCCCGAGCCGAACAGCTTTATACCTCGACGCAGTCCACGATTGAGTTCCTGCACGAACGCTTTCCCAAAATCAGGCGGCTCTTCGTGCTGGGCACGCCGAGTATGAGCGCGGCGTTTACCGCGGCGGGATTTGAGTTGTTGCCGGACAGTCCCACGGATGAACCCGAGGCGGTGGTCGTGGGGTTTGATCTTTCGCTGACCTATTCGCGGCTGTGTCGGGCGGCGTGGTGGATCCGGCAGGGCAAACCGTACTTCGCGACCAATCCGGATCGCGTTTGTCCCACCGACCAGCCGACCGTGCTCGTGGATTGCGGCGCCATCTGCGCGGCGCTGGAAAGCGCGACGGGCCACCCGCCGACCGCAGTGCTGGGAAAACCGGATCCCGCGATGCTGCGCGGCATCCTGCACAAGCACAATTTGCGTCCGGAAGAACTCGCCATGGTGGGTGACCGCCTCTACACCGATGTCGCGATGGCGCATCGGGCCGGTGCCTTCGGAGTGCTGGTGCTAACCGGCGAGACTAATGGCGAACAAGCGCGGCAACATTCGCCGCAGCCGGATTTGATCGTTCCCACGCTCGCCGAATTCGGAGATCAACTTCGCGCGTCGCGTCCAGCGGCAGTTCGCGGCGATTCTTGAAGCGACGCCGGAGCCGATTGTCGCGGGGACGGCATACCAAACGAAGCAGGAAAACAATGTCATTGACACAACGTGGCAGGTTTGGTAGTTAGTGCGTTAACGCCACATCATCTCGTCCCCGGCTGGGACGCTGGACGCACGCATTGTCAGTAACTTATGAACGGAAGTTTAATGGAACGCGCGATAACCTTCATACCCCACATGAGCCCTCAACTACGCACCTCCGAGGAACAGCAATCCCGTCAACAGCAATCCCGAATCGCCCTGCCTGTGTTCGTTTGGGCGATGGTATTGCTTTGGTCAGGCATCAATTCAGTTCAGGCTGCAACCGTGAGTCTTTACTCCAATGATTTTGAGTCTTACACCGCGACGGCGACGAATGACACCGACACCGTCGACGCCGACCCCGTGGGCGCGGAATGGAATATCGTTGATGACACGGCGCTAAGTCCCGCGACGGCGGGCGCGGGCGTGCAGGTCATTGACTGGCTGGCCCACTCGGGCAGCAAGTCGCTATTGCTGCGCAGTGGCACAGAAGCGCAGGTCTTCTTCAGCGATGCGCGCAGCGGAACGAATTACCAGTTGGATTTCTGGCTGCATGTGGTGAAAGCGCCGCCTGCCGATCGGAATTTTCTGATCATTCTTCGGGCCGAAGGCGCCGACAGCAACGGCGACGACTACGTTGCCTATCGTTCCGACCGCACCAACACGACTCCGGACAAGCTGTATTACTTTGACGGCATCGGTCCGGTCGTATCTCCCGCGACGTGGACCGATACCGGCGCATCCATTACCCAAAACCAGTGGCAGCATCATCGAATCGTCGTTAACGCCGTCGCCCGCACCATGAATATTTACGTGGACGACATGGTGAATCCCATCGTGACGAATGTTGATATTGCCCGGCCGGACAGCACTGTGCCGACCCTGTTACGGATCGTCCACGAAGGCAATTCTGCGGATGACGGCTATTTTGCGATTGATGACCTCAGCTTCACCGTGGATGGAGCCGTGGATCTGGCAACCACGTTTACCGACGGTTTTGAGAGTTACCCCGCTCGGGCAAACGCGGAGGATGACGCCAATCCTCAAGGCTCATGGCTCGTTGTCGAATCAGACGGCACGGGCAACGGCAGGTCCCTCGCACCGGCAAAAGTTCAAGTGGTGGATTCCTCCGTGGTTACGCCACATTCCGGCAGCAAGTGCCTCAAGCTTGAAGCCGGTCAGCGCGCCGGGGCGAGCATCGCCTGGGGGGTGACCCCGCAAAGTGATGTTCAGATCACGTGGTGGGCGCGGGTGCCGGAGGCGATTCAATCGAGCTCCACGGCGGACGCAGTGTTCCTGCGAATGTCACTCTATGGAGCGGAAGGCGGGAATACTCTGGCGGGCGATTCAGCCTTGATGGGCTGGGGCATCCGTCGGCAGAGCGGGACCAACTGCGTGGACGGCACGTCGCTGACCTATTTTACAACCGCCTGGCAGGACACCACCGCGGACTATACGCCCGATGTGTGGGAGGAGTTCCGCCTGACCACGCACAACAGCCAGGGCACCTACACAATTCTCAAAAACCCCAGCAGCCCGAACCCTCAAGTGATAGTGGATCGGGGTCCGTACATTTCCTCGGCGCTCAGCTGGGGGCCTACGTTCATGGTGGCTTTCAGTTCTTCCAATGGGACGAATCATCCGCCTGTTTACCTTGACGACATTGAAATCAAATCGCTGACGTCCAATCCCAACCCGTTGCCGGAGCCTTACACCGTGACGATTCACGAAAACCGGTTTACCAACGTGACGGTGCTCAAGGTGGGCGGCTCGGTGGGCAAGGCTGTGGTGGATCCGCGCGACAACTCAACCATCCTGTTCACGTTGGACGCGGCGGCGCCGGATGGCGGAATTTATCGCGCGCAAAAAGTGGCCAGCGGAAATTGGGCGGTTGACCCACAGCCCATCGTCGCGGGCATCGATCGTCCTTCGGGTCTGGCGATTCAGCCGGATGGCACGCTCTGGTGGGTGCATGATTTTACGATGTCGTTGCGCCGCCTGAAAGAACCCTGGGCCACCAGTGCCTGGGAGGAAGTAGTTTCCGATTTCGGTTACGCCACCGGCGATGACGATCCGATTGACGTGGCCATCACGCCGGGCAGCTTCAACGGTTCGATCGGCAAGCCGAATCACGTGGTTGTGATTGATCGGGGCAGCGACAGTGATCCGTTCCAGGCGGCGTATCAAATCGATCCCGCTACAACGGCGCTGAACCAGACTTATCAGACCAATGGAGTCCCGCCTCCAGCCGATTGGTGGCAGTTCCTGGTGCAGCCGCAGAGTGTTGCTCAGTTTGGTGGCCAAAGACTTAACTGTATCACGCCGCTGGCGCCGTCCGGCGAAATGCTCACGGTTGGTGGTGATGGGACGATTACTGCCATCACGCCGGAAGGAGGTCTGCGAACGATCATTCCGGCGACGCTCTGGCAGGACATCTTCACCGGCGGTCCCGCGCCGCGCGCCGTCGCCGTAGCCACGGACCCAAGCACCGGTCGTATTTGGGTGGCTGATGATACGCGGGACGAGATCTGGTCCATTGACCCCGACGTCGCGACGCAAAGCGCCGCCCCGGACCAGAAGGAAATCAGCTTCCATCTCACGGATGCCGCCCGGCCCGATCGGCAAATCCAGATGCACGAACCGAGCCTGGGATTTGCGGCGAATGGCGCGTTCCTGGTGGCCACCGATACCAGCACCGCCAACGGTGGCGGGCGGTTGTTGATTTTCCACAATGAAAGCCTCGCACTTCCCGCATTCAGCATTACGTCGGCGGCTCGCGCCGGTCAGGGGTTCGAGCTGAGTTGGGAATCCGCGGGTGCGGCCAGGTATGACGTGCTGCGCGGCACGGACGTCGCCAATCCCGCCGGTTTCCAGGCCATCGCGACGAATCTGACGGACTTGCATTTCGTGGACACCAATGCGCCTGCCGGGGCGGCGTATTACCGGGTGATCGCCAAGCCGTGAGGGTTGGAGATGAAATCATCGTTTGAAAATCGCCCCGCATCGCGCCATCGTTGGTGGGGCGTTTTAATCAACTCGAACGTGAAAACTTCACTTGCTTCCGGCAAAGGCTTCACGCTGATTGAACTGCTGGTGGTTATTGCCATCATCGCCATTCTGGCGGCGATGTTGTTGCCGGCGTTGAGTCGCGCCAAATCAAAGGCGCAGGGGATCAATTGCATGAACAATCGCCGCCAGTTGATGCTGGCCTGGCGAATGTATACCGAGGACAACAACGATCATCTGTTGCACTCGAAAGGAGCGGCAGGTGATCCTTACGCCTGGATGACGGGTCAGTTGGATTACAGTATCGCCAACCGGAGCAACTGGGACATCGAGCAGGACATCAAGAAAAGCCCGCTTTGGCCCTTCTGTGGCAACAACGCGGCAATCTTCAAATGTCCGTCGGACCAGAGTACTGTCACTGGCCTGGGGCGGACCTATCCGCGGGTCCGGAGCGTATCCATGTTGAACTGGGTGGGCGGGCGGGGCAGTGGCAACGGAAGCCCCGATGCCATGGGCGGCGCTTACGGGGCGAGCGGTTTGGGAACTTCCTCAGGCGAATACCGTGTTTATTATCGCATGTCCCATATGAACAATCCCGGACCCGCCGGAACTATGGTCTTTGTGGAAGAACCCGAGGACCGCAATAACGATGCCTTCTTCGTTGTCAGCATGATTGATAACAACCAGGTGTGGGATTTTCTCGCGAACTATCATGCCAACTCCGCGGGCGTATCATTCGCAGACGGACATTCGGAACTGAAGCGGCTGCGAACCCCGCTCTTCCTGCAAGCCGCGAAAAGGAACATCGTATTGGCCTACCCGACTCCCATGCCGCCGGACGGCAAGAGCGACCTCCAATGGTTGCAGGAGCACTCGACCCGACTGATCCCGTAAACCGGAACGGTCATTGCCCTTCGATGCGGAAATACTCGACGTCATTTCCGTTAAGCGGATAGTCGAAGCGGTATTCACCCTCCCCCAGCGAAGCGGGGGTCAAGTTGGGGACGGCGAGAAATGGTCCTTCCAGTAGGCTCGTCCGTAGCAAACGAAACGATTGCCACGGGCCGAAGTTCTTGAACTCAATCTCCAACTTCCCGCTCACGGAATTCTTCCGTGTCGCGATGATCTGAAGAAGCGAAGTCGGTTGGCGCAGCAAGTCGGCCAGACTCTGGCCGGTCTGACCTGCTTGATACAGTCGCTGAAGGTCCGCAGTCGAGAGCGCGCGACTCCAGATTGCGATATCATCCACGTAGCCGATGAAGTAATTGCCCCCGGTCGGCCCTTCGCGTCCCATCGCGGCGTCTTGAGCGGTTTTCACATTGCCGGTCAAGCCGGCGGGACTGGTGTTGTCGTTTCCGGTGTGAACGTCTTGAGGCTGACCGTTCAGATAAATGATTGCCTGCCCCGACGCCGGCCCGAAGTTGCCGGAATATGTCGCTGCCAGATGAATCCACTGATTGGTCGGGAGCATGGCCTCCGGGATGCCCGGCCGGGCAGCGTCACCGTTGACATCCGTGACTTTGAAACGCAGTTCTTTGTTGGCCTTGTCCAGGTAGAACACGTAGCAATCGGTTGTGGAATCAAAGATGGCCCCGTAGCTCGTGGGCAATTGCGACGGCAGATTTTGCAATCGCACCCAGGCCGAAAACGTCAGGGCGTTGGTGTTAATGTCCAGCGTGGTCGATGGGGGAATCGTCACGAACGCATTGGTGCCTTCCAGCTTCAGGCTGCCACCGAGTGCGCCGTCGAACCAGTGCGACGCGCCGTCGTTGCGCGTAAGCGTGCCCGGGTTTGTGCCTTTGCTGTCCACGACTGTGGTGGCAAAGGCGTTGGTCAAGCCATCATCCATTTTCCAATACGCAACCAGGCGATCCGCGAGATCGGATGGGCTGCTGGTGTTGGTTTGCTGCAATTGTTTTACCATTCCCGGATCGTTGGAGATGATCCCGTCCACTCCCAGGTCGATGAAGTTCTGAATTGCCGGGCCGTCCACGGTCCACACGAACAATCCCAATCCCCAGGCGTGCACCAGATCCACCACGGTCGCAGCGACGGTAGCTTTTTCCCATGCTACCGTGCGGGCGCCCGAGTTGGTGATGGTTGCCAGCACGTTTGAATTCAACGTGCCGCTGCCCAGAGCACAGAGCCGGAGGGCCGGTTCCAGCGCATGAACTCCGGCGAGAAAATTCCAATCGAAAGACTGCAGGACAATGTTGGTGACCACGCCGAGACGCCGGAACTCATCCACGTACGCTGCCGGAGTGCCGGCCTTGTGCTCCACCAACGGGATCGCGAACGGGATCGTATTGGTGAGCATCTCTTCCAGGGTTGGGATCCGTTCGCCAATGAAAGCGGGTGCGAACCATGAACCGGCATCCAGCGCCTTGAGTTGCGCCAGCGTCAAACTCGAAACCGCTCCCGTGCCGTCGGTCGTTCGATCAACAGTCGCGTCATGCATGATGACCAGGTAACCGTCACTCGACGGGCGTCCATCCGTTTCCACCATGTCCGCTTTGCCATTGGCCGCGTTGAAGGCCGCCATCGTATTCTCGGGCGCGAAAACGGAGTTACCGCGATGCGCGATGGCGAGGACTTGCGCCGCAGGCGACACGAAGGCAACGAAAACAATCAGGCAGGTGAGGACAAGACGAAAAGGCATGCCAAGCCTTAACGCACTAACGCTGCCGAAGTCAAGTCGTTGCTTTGTGTAAGCGCTTCGCAAAAGGTTTGACAGGTCCACTTCCCTTGATTACTTAGTGCGTTAACATTTCACGTGACTCCGCCTATTACCAGTCAACGCGAGGCAGCGATACGACAGTTTATCACGCAAACCCTTGATGTACTCGTGGTTGGCGGCGGCATTGTAGGTTCGGGGATCGCGCGGGACGCGGCGATGCGCGGACTGGGAATTGGCCTGGTTGAGCAGCATGATTTCGCTTTCGGCACGAGTAGCCGGTCCAGTCGGTTGTTGCACGGCGGACTGCGTTACCTCGCTCAAGGACGCGTTGGGTTGGTGCACGAAGCGAGCGTCGAAAAGAAGGTCATCCACCACATCGCGCCGCATCTGGCCGAACCATTGCCATTCATCTTTCCGACTTACCGTGGCAACAGGAACTGGGTTTTGTGGCAGTTAAAGATCGGGGTGAAAATCTACGACCTGCTTTGCGGCGGGCGTAACCTCGGCAAGTCCACCTGGCTGAATACGCAAACCGTTGCGGCGCGCGTTCCGGCCTTGTCTCAGACGAATCTCACGGGCGCGGTGCGGTACTACGATGGATTCACGAATGATGCGCGGCTCGCGTTGGATACGCTGAGGTCGGCGGCGCGGCACGGGGCAACCGTGTTGAATTACATGCGTTTTACGGGCGCGGAACGAAAGCAGCTTTGGGAATGCGAGGTCACGGACCAACTCACCGGGAAAGCGTTTCAGATCAAAACGCGTTCGATTGTCAACGCCACCGGACCGTGGGCGGATGGTTTGTCGCATAGCACAGTGAAGTTGCGGTTGACCAAGGGCATTCATGTAGTGATTGAACGCCATCGCGTGCCGGTTCCGGAGACGGTGGTGATGACGGAGGGAAAACGCATTTTGTTTGCGATTCCCTGGGGCGAACGGACGATTCTCGGTACGACCGACACGGATTACTCCGGTGACACGGACCACGTGTTCGCTGATGCGGTTGACGTCGAGTACGTGTTGAACATTGCGAATCAGTTCTTCCCGGGCGCGCAGCTCGAGAGCGGCGACGTTATCAGTGCCTGGGCCGGATTGAGGCCGCTGATCGCTGATCCCAATGGCAAGCCGTCGGACATTTCGCGTTCGCATGAGATCACCAATCCGCAGCCCGGCTGGTGGGATGTCGCAGGGGGGAAACTGACCACGTACCGGCTGATGGCAGAGCAGGCTGTGGATCGCATTACTCAGGATTTGCGGGCGAAACATCTGCTCTCGCAGCAATTGCAGTCGTGTCGTACGGCAACCGAATTCCTGCTGCCGCGTGACGAAGTCGATGGCCTGAGTGGAATCCTGCCGCCGGAATTCAATCGCTCCGCCGTGGAGCACTTTTGCGCGCGGGAATGGGCGGTGCATCTGGACGACGTGATGGTGCGGCGAACCAGTTGGCATTACTACTTTCGTGACGCTGCGGAGAAAGCCGAACGCGTTGCTGATTGGATGAGCGAATTGCTGGGCTGGAGCCGCGCGCAGCGGCTGGATGAACTCGCGCGTTATCGGGACTTGACGGGAGTTGCCCTCTCAACTGGCCGGCGAGTCGCAACTCACACTTCTTCACGCGTTGCTTTTCAGGAAAAATCCGCGCATGCATAGGGACACGATGCTCGCTATCCTCGTCGCGATCCAAAACTGATGAGCATCGCAAAAACACGCTTTTGGTTGATGTCGGGCTGCCTTCTGTTCGTGGCTTTGCTGGTTGCTGCGCAGTCTGCAGAACGTCCGCCCAACATCGTGATCATGATGGCGGATGATATGGGTTACGGGGATCTCGGCTGCTACGGGCATCCGAGCATTCGCACTCCCCATCTCGACCGGATGGCGGCGGAAGGTCTGCGCTTCACGGATTTTTATGCGGGAGCGAATTTGTGCACACCCAGCCGCGCGGCGTTGCTTACCGGGCGACATCCGATCCGCAGTGGCATGGCGGGAGGACCGAAGCGGCATGTGCTTTACCCGAATGCGACGAATGGTTTGCCCGCGAGCGAAATCACGATTGCCGAACTGCTGAAATCAGCCGGCTACGCCACCGCGTGCATCGGCAAATGGCACCTTGGCGACAAACCGGAGTTTATGCCGAATCGTCACGGCTTTGATTATTTTTTCGGCCTGCCTTACTCCAACGACATGAATCCGCGAAGCGCCCGCGTTCGCCGGTCGGAGTCGGGCAGTCTGAATCCGGACTACAAGAACTTCGATGTCCCGTTGATGCGAAATGAGGAGGCCCTCGAGCGCCCTGTGGATCAGACCACGTTGACACGGCGCTATACGGAGGAAACGATTCGGTTTATCACCGAGCATCAATCGAAACCGTTTTTCGTGTATCTGCCACACACGTTTCCGCACGTTCCGTTGTTTGCTTCCGCCGAGTTTCGAGGCAAGAGCGCGCGGGGACTTTATGGGGACACCGTTGAGGAATTGGACTGGAGCGTCGGCGAGGTTCTGGCGGCGCTGCGCCGTTTGAACCTTGCGGAGAAAACCCTGGTGATTTTCACCAGCGACAACGGACCCTGGCTCAATCAGAAGGTGAACGGTGGCTCGGCGGGATTGTTACGTGATGGGAAGGCCGGCACCTGGGAAGGCGGTCATCGCGTGCCGGCCATCGCGTGGTGGCCGGGCACAATCAAAGGCGGGCGCGTCTCCAGTGACATTGTTTCCGCACTTGATTTGTTGCCCACTTTTGCGCAACTCGCCGGTGTGTCCCTGCCTGCGGACCGGGCGTTGGATGGAGTAGAACAAACGCCATTGCTGCGCGGCACCGGCGCCAGCAAACGTGAGGTGGTGCATTACTACTATGGCGATCAACTCTATGCCGTGCGCAAAGGCCCGTACAAAGCAGCCTTTGTCACCCATGATGGTTACAGTGCGCAACCACCGGAGCAGCACGACCCACCATTGCTGTTTCGTTTGCCCAGTGATCCGGCGGAAAAGTACAACGTCGCCACCAATCACCTTGCGATCGTGGCGGAAATTCTACGTGAGGCCGAGCAACATCGCCGTGATGTTGTTCCCGGCCCACCGCAATTCTAAAGCGTTCATGTCGTCCCACGGCTGATAACTTTGCGAGGTGACCTTGCTTAATCCCATCCTGAAATTCTTCCTCACTGGCCCGGACGCGACTCCCTTGACGGATGAGGCGGAGATCAAACGCCGGTATCGCCGCAACCGCATTTCGGTGTTTCTCTCCATCACCTTCGGCTATGCGGTGTACTATGTCATCCGTCAGAGCTATGCGATCGTGAAGAAACCATTGTTGGATGCTGGCGTATTCGACGCCGCCCAACTCGGCAAGATCGGTTCGGTTTTCTTTTTCACCTACATGATCGGCAAGTGCTTGAACGGCTTCCTGGCTGATCGCTTGAACATCAAACGCTTTCTGGCGCTTGGCCTGTTGGTTTCCTCCGCTTTGCTGGTAGCCATGGGTTTCTGTTCCAGCTTTTATCTGTTCGCTGTGCTGTGGGGATTGTGTGGTTGGTTTCAGACGTTCGGCGCCGCGCCCTGCGTGGTTTCCCTCAATCAATGGTTCTCGCGCAAGGAAAGAGGGACTTTATACGGCATCTGGTTCGCCGCTCACAATATCGGCACTTATCTCGCCTACCGGTACATCCCGTTGCTCGTTGCGGCCTACGGATGGCATATAGGATTTGTTGCGCCGGGGCTGCTGGGCATTGTTGGAGCGATATTCCTTTATGCTTTCATGTATGACCGGCCCGAGGTGTATGGTTTGCCGCCCTCGGCGGTGTACGAAGGGGAACAAACCGCCGCAGAACACCGAGCCAAGGAAAAGCCGGTGTTTAAGGCGCAGTTCGCCGTCATCGTCCGACCAGCCGTTTGGATCCTGGGATTGTCCTCCGCGGCTTGCTATATCACCCGGTATGCTTTCGAGTCCTGGGGAGTGGTGTTTTTGACAGAAGCCAAAGGCTACAGCCTGCCGGACGCAGGTAAAACGATCGGGATTTCTCAAATCGCAGGGATTGTGGGGGCGGTTACTTGTGGCCTGATTTCGGACCGGTTGTTCGATCACAAACGTCAGGTGCCCTGTCTCTTGTTTGGAATTTTCTTTGTCATCTCCAGTGCGACGTTTGTTTATGTCCCGGCGGGGCATCCCTGGATGGATTACTTCAGCATGGTGGTTTTCGGTTACACGGTATATGCGCTGGTGGCTTATTTGGGCGGGTTAATGGCGGTGGAACTCTGCTCGAAAAAGGCGACCGGCGCCGCGATGGGCATGATCGGCTTGTTCAGTTATGCTGGCGCGTCGCTCCAGGAACTCGTAGGAGGGCATTTGATCAATGCGCACAAAACCATCCTCGCCGATAAGACCATCAGCTACGACTTCACGACGGTCGGCCATTTTTGGGTGATCGCTTCGGTCTTTGCGCTGGTCTTGCCGCTGTTAGTCTGGAATGCGAAACCGGAGGATTAAATGAAACGACTTGGTGAAATCAATCCCGACGCGCTTGACACTGTCGCGCCATCGCGACTTAACTGGCGGACACAATAATCAGCACACGAACCCGTGACACCCAAAGCGCCAGACGAAAAATCGTTCCCGAAGTATTTTCAAATCACCCGGGACATCACGGCGCGCATTCAGCGTGGCGATTTACAGTCCGGCTCGCTCGTGCCTTCGGAAAACGAAATCATCGACCAGTATCGCGTCAGCAACACCACCGCGCGCAAGGCACTGCACGAACTGGAAAAAGCCGGCTGGGTGCAGCGGGTGCGTGGTAAGGGCACATTTGTTTCCAAGCAAACTACTGTCGAGCGTTCCGTCAGCCGCATTTTTGGTTTCACGAAGAACATGACCGAGGCGGGACGCAAACCTTCCACGCGGCTGATGGGCTTTCACCTGCGCTATCGCGATCACACGCAGACGATCAATGGTCGGGATTACACGTTGCGCGCGCCATTCTGCGAGATCGAACGGCTTCGCCTGGCGGATGGAATTCCGATGATGAAGGAAACCCGTTACATCTCGCTGCAATTGTTTCCCGAGATTCACCGGAAGAATCTGGAATCTTCGCTCTACGACATTTTCGAGAAGGATTACGGCGTTCGTCTGACGGAGATCAACCAGATGTTGAGCGCGGTAATCATGGACGGCGAACTGTTGCAGTTGTTTGAGGTCGGCACGAACGTGCCCGCCTTCCGCGTCGAAGGCGTGTCGTTCTGCGGCAAGGAACTCATCGCCGAAATGGAAAACTCGGTCTATCGCGGTGACATGTATCGTTTTGCGGTCAAAGCTTTTTAACCAACCCCAACCAAAACCAGAGCACGTCGTATGACTAAAAAACTTTTCCCGGTTCGCAAATCTGTGGTTCTGTTATGCTGCCTTGTCGGTGGAACAACGTTCGTCACGCAGGCCGCTGATAAACTCGCCATGTCAAACGCAGAAAAGCTCCTCGCCCTGAAGCGGCCTTTGGTGATTGGCCATCGCGGTTACTCACATCTGGCTCCAGAGAACACGCTGCCTTCCTTCAAACTCGCCAAGGCTGCGGGTGCGGACCTGGTGGAACTGGATTACTATCACACCAAGGATGACCAGATGATTGTCATTCATGATGGCACGCTGGACCGGACGACGGACGCGACCAACCGGTGGGGCGGTTCAAAGATCCGCGTGGGAAGCAAAACCCTGGCGGAACTGCAAACGCTGGACGCCGGAAGCTGGTTCCATCCACCTTACCCAAACACTCACCTGCCCACGCTTGTGGAGTCGCTTGATGAGATCCAATCGGGCGGGGGCGTGACTTTGGTCGAGCGCAAGGAAGGCGACGCGGCGTCATGTGTTGCGTTGCTCAAGGAGAAAGGCCTGGTGAATGCCCTGATCGTCCAGGCGTTTGAGTGGAGTTACCTTAGCAATTTTCACGCGCTTTGCCCGGAGCAGGTGCTGGGTGCGCTCGGGCCACCCAAGATTAAAGGGCGCACCTTGACGGACGCCGAAAAGAAAATGAGTCCGGCCTGGATTGATGAGGCGAAAAAGTGCGGCGCTCGTATCGTCGTTTGGAACAAGGAAGTGACTAAAGAAACGGTAGCCTACGCGCACAAAAAAGGCCTGGAAGTCTGGGTTTACACGATTGATGATCCGGCGGTCGCGACCGAACTCCTGAAGCTTGGCGTGGACGGGATCATCACCAACAACATCGCGATCATCTGGCGCGCCGTGGCGCTTCATTCCTCCGGCAAGAAGTAAATCTCTGCTGCGGTGGGGTGTTTCCTTCATTGCCAAGGGAACGCAAAAACCGGTAAGAATAGCGGAGATGCCAACGGTTGCCGAACAACTTCGCGCGGCGCGCGAAGCAAAAAATCTCTCAGTCAACGAGGTCGCTGAAATCACCAAGATTCGCACCGACCACATTCGCGCGTTGGAGGAGGGGAACTTTGATGTGTTCGTCGCGCCGGTTTACATCCGGGGTTTTGCGCGCACCTACGCCACGTTGTTGAAGCTCGATGTGCCGCAGGTTATCAAGGCCCTCGACGCCGAATTGCATCAAACTGAAAAATTTGCCGAGCCGCCACCACTGACCGACGATGAAAAGGGCGCGCTGGATTTTGTTACCTTGCAACTTTCCAAGGTTAATTTGCGCCAGGGGTTGATCGTTTTGGCCGTGGTAACCGTGATCGTGGTTGTGGTTGGTTCCATTTGGGCCTCGCGCAAGCGCTACAACAGCGATGCCTTGAAGAATGTGCCGCCGGCCAAATTCAGCACGACGAACCGGAACTCGGGCGACAAGCTTCCGCTTCCGTCCCCAACTCCGGTGCGCAAACCGTAGCCCGGTGCTACATGTCGTGCAGGTAGAGTTCCCGGTTGCGCCAGAGGTACAGCAGACCGGAAGTGGTCGTCAATAGGACCGTCAGCCAGAGTGTGACCAGCGCGAACATCGGCGTCCAGGGACTGAAGAAGTTGTGCAGCCAGGGCCACCACTCGCCGTAAGCTTCCATCACGAGCAGCGCGATAATGGCTGCGATCTGGGAAATGGTTTTGTGTTTGCCGTAGCGCTCGGCAGCGAGCACGACATTTTTTGACGCGGCCAGGAGACGCAATCCGGTGATGCCGAGTTCGCGAGCGACGATAATCACGACCATCCAGGCCTCCACCTTGGCATAGATGGCATGATTCCCGAGGTGAAACACCACCGGCAATTGACCACGTTCCATTGCACCCATGTGTCTTTCGACCAGCGCAATGAATGCCGAGCAGATCATGATCTTGTCTGCCAACGGGTCCATCAGCGTGCCGAAATTTGTAATCAGCTTGCGATCCCGCGCGATTTTGCCATCGAGAAAATCCGTGATGCCGGCGGCGCAAAAGAAGACGAGCGCCAGCGTGTCATTCGCGGGCGAGCGCGAAAACATGGCCCAAAGGAACGCCCCGGTAAGGATGAACCGCGATGTGGTTAGTTTGTTGGGCAGATTCATGCGGGTTCTGCAATCAAGTCGTAATCCGTGTGACCAATGATTTTCACCGGGGCAAAGTCGCCGATGGGCAACTTGCCGCGAAGGTAAACGCGGCCATCGATGTCTGGCGCGTCAGCTTCGCCGCGGGCGATCAGGTAGTTCCGAGTGCCAAGCTCGGCGCTCAGCGATTCAGTCTCGCGAATCAATCCATGCTCCCAGGAGCTGACGTTTGCGGCGGCCAGCTGTTTAGCGTCGGCTTTGCCTTCCACCAATACCTTGATGGTGCGGCCCACAAAGGATTCGGAAACAGCGCGAGCCACTTGGTGTTGGGCAGCCATCGCCAGGTCGCGGCGGTGTTGTTTGACCTTATCGCTCAGTTGACCCGCCATCGCACCCGCGCGCGTTCCGTCTTCCTTTGAATAAGTGAAAACGCCGAGTCGCTCAAACCGGGTTTCATTGATGAACTCCAAAAGGTCATCGAAGCATGCCTCAGTTTCGCCGGGAAAACCCACAATGAAGGTTGTCCGCAGCGCAATGCCCGGCACGCCGGCCCGGATGCGTTTCAGCAGGTCCACAATGTATTGCTTCGAAGTCTCGCGGCGCATGCGTTCGAGCATGTTCTCATGAATGTGCTGCAGCGGGATGTCCACATAGCGCGCTATCTTCGGACACTCGGCGATGGTCTGGATGAGTTCATCGGTCCAGTGCGCTGGATGCGTGTAGAGCAGGCGAATCCAGAAATCTCCCGCCAGTGCATTCAACTCGCGCAGCAAGGTGCAGATCGTTGTCGCATTGGCCGGAAGGGACTTCGCTGCCGCCGAAAATTTTTCGGGCGACGAGATGGCACGTGAATGATTGGCGCGCAGGTCGAGTCCGTAATAGGTCGAGTCCTGGGAAATCAGATTCAGCTCCTTCACGCCGTCTGCCAGTAAGGCCTTGGCTTCAGCGACAATGTCCTGCTGCGTGCGACTGCGATGCGAGCCGCGCATGCGCGGAATGATGCAGAAGCTGCACGGGTGATTGCAGCCTTCGGCGATCTTAACGTAGGCAAAATGCTTCGGCGTCAGGCGAAAGCGGGGCGTTGCGTAGTCAGGAATGTAGACGGGGCGTGCGGTGACGTCGAAAAGTGGCGAGGATGGAGGATGGAGAATGGAAGATGGCTTCTCGCTGACAACCGTTTTGGTTTTGCCAAACTTTTCGGTGCCGCGAATAGATTCCTCTTTTTCGGGGGCGGCGAACTCGCGCCCTTTCTCCAGTTCGGAGAGGCGAGCCGTTACTTTTGCCTTTCGACTTCGGGACTCGAGTTTTGGGTTTTTGACCTTGGCCGTCCTTCGTTCGTGCGCCTGCTTGACGATGTCCGAAACCTGAGCCACCTGATCAATGCCCATGAACGCGTCCACCTCGGGAAAAAGCTTCGGCAGTTCTTCGCGAAAGCGTTGGGACAAACAGCCGGACACGACCAGTCCCTGGCCACGATTCTTTGCCTCGCGGACTTCGGCAGATTCCAGAATGGTATCCACGCTTTCCTCCTGCGCGGAGTCGATGAACGAACAGGTGTTCACGATCACGACGTCGGCTTGCGCCGCGTCATTCGTGATTGCGACGCCATCCTTGATGAGTGAGCCGAGCATGATTTCGGCATCCACCAGGTTTTTCGCGCAACCCAGCGAAATCAGGCCCACTTGCAACGGACGGTCTTTGGAATTCTCTTTTGTCACCGGTCCAACAGCCTATCCAACGCTGCGGGATGAGGCAATCTTGCGTATGGCCGGAGATTGACGTTTGAGTCCGGCCGCCTTAGGGTCGTCGTTAGCCGACAACCTCCGCGCATTATGAAAAAAATAATCAGCCTCTTTACTCTCACAGCCGCTCTGATGGCGCACGCGCTCGGGGCCGCCGAACTGGGCCAGCCGGCCGCGCCACTGAAAATCAAGGAATGGATCAAAGGCAAGTCAGTCGATCTGGCATCTGCCAAAGGCAACCAGGTGCTGGTGGTGGAATTCTGGGCCACGTGGTGCGGGCCCTGTCGCACGAGCATCCCGCATCTGACCGAGCTGCAGAAGAAGTTCAAGGATGTCGGGTTCATTGGAGTGAGCGACGAGGATGCGCCGACGGTGAAGAAGTTCGTTAACAAGATGGGCGACCAGATGGATTACACGGTGGCCATCGATGACGATCGCCAGACGAGCAAGGGCTACATGGAGGCGTTCGATCAAAATGGGATTCCGCACGCCTTCATCGTGGATCGGGAGGGGCGGGTAGTTTGGCAGGGACATCCCATGGACGGATTGGAGGAGGCGCTGGCGGAAGTGGTGTCCGGCAAATTTGACCTCGCGAAAGCGAAGAAGCGTGCCGGGGCGGAAAACCTGATGCGCGAGTTTTTTGAAGCCGCGATGGAAGACAAGGATGACGCAAAGATCACGAAGCTGGGGAAGGAACTCGAAGCGTTGGATGCTGAGTTGGGTGGTTTGACCCCGGGCCGCAAATTCAGCGCTGACGAAGTGCGGAAGTCGGCGAAGTTTCGCCGGCTGCTGCAGGAGTATCAGCTGGCAATCCGGAACAACAAGAGCGGGACGGAAGTGGGGCGCATTGAGGGATTGTTGAAGGAGAACGCTCCCGAAGGATTCGATCTTGCCGGGTTCAAGGAGGCGATGCAGTTGAGCCAGACCTTCAGTGAATACTACATGGCCGCGAGTGGCCGTGGCAGTGCCGACAAACTGGCCAGCCTGGGCAGGAAGCTGAGCGAAGTGACCACCACCAACGCGATGCTGTTGAATGAGTGGGCCTGGACCATTCTTACCGATGAACGCATCAAGACGCGCGACTATCCGCTGGCAACGAAACTCGCCAAAGCCGCAGTGGATGCCAGCGGCGCCAAGGATGCCGGGGTGCTCGACACTTATGCCCGCGCCCTGTTTGATTCGGGCAAAACCACTGAAGGAATCGAATGGCAGAAGAAAGCCGTAGCGGCCGCCGAAGATAATGAGACGCGCGCCCAACTCGGAGAGACCTTGAAGCAATTCCAGGCGAAGACGGCAAAGCAGTAGCGCTTCGCTGGCTTAATCAAGGCTGAAAGGTCCGCTTGAGGTATTCGATACTGCGACCGGCGATTACCTCCGGGCCTTCTTCGAATTTGAACACCTCTACGGAGACGTAGCCATTGTAGTCGACTTGCCGCAAGGCAGCTGCGATGGGCTTGAAGTCCACGTCGCCAAAGCCGGGCCCTTTCAGGTTCTTATCGTTGGCATGAAAGTGCGCAAAATGTGGAGACGATTCGTGGATGATTTCCGGAATG
>DASUGI010000089.1:0-2795 GCA_036274115.1 Verrucomicrobiia bacterium | reverse complement strand
TCTTCATCGCTGCACTCATTGGCTATCTCGCCGTGTTTTATTTCGTCGAGCACCAGCGACGAAAAGACGGGCCATGGCAAGCCACCTTCACCAGCACGGACGGGATGCCTGCGATCGTCGTGAATCATCCCAAGTCAGGACTCACCAATATCACGATCGCCTTCGTTGGAGCGGAGCTGACGACCAACCTGCCTCAGACTGTCGCCTTCGAACATGGCCGCCCTGCCCCGTTTGACCTGCCCTTTGGCAAGTGCGTCTTTGTCGACGCGCTCTACATGCCGGGAACGGCTGCGTGCGAGATATTCGGCCACGAAATCCAACTGATGCCGCGGGTGCTGACTATTGATAAAGTGGAACGTCCCTGGCGTTCCGGCGAAAAAATCCTTTTGACCAACCAGCTGTCCGCTACACTCCCGGCTCGTTGATATGTTGCTGGTTTTGGATAACTACGATTCGTTCACCTACAACCTCGTCCAGTATCTGGGCGAGATGAATGTGGAGTTGCAGGTGCATCGCAACGACCAGATCACTGTGGACCAGGTGCGCGCCCTGAAGCCGGATCGACTGCTCATTTCGCCCGGCCCGTGTTCGCCCAATGAATCCGGTCTCTCGAACGAGATCATCCGCACCTTCAGCGCGCATATTCCGACCCTTGGCGTCTGCCTCGGACATCAATGCATTGGTCACGTCTTCGGTGCGAACGTCGTGGTGAATTACCGCATGATGCACGGCAAGACCTCACCGATTAAGCATAACGGGAAGGATTTGTTCGAAGGCATGCCGAATCCTTTTCCGGCTACGCGCTATCATTCACTCGTCATCAAACGGGACTCCATCCCCGATTGCCTGGAAATCACGGCTGAGACCGACGAAGGCGAAATCATGGGTGTGAAGCACAAGCAATATCCCATCTGGGGCGTGCAGTTTCATCCCGAGAGCATTCTCACCGAGAGCGGACGGACCATTCTAAAGAATTTTCTGAAGCTGAAGTAGAGTCAGCCGGTTCACCATCGTCCAACATTTGTTTCGTTTGATTGGCCACTTCTGGTTTCCTCGCCCGCCACGAACGGACGGCGGGCGGTCCCCGTCCGCCGCGCGGTGCCGAAGCAGAAACCGTCCGAACCTTCCGAACCGCAGTCCGCCCATCCCTGGCTGGTTTTGACTGCCCGCTGACAACATGACGACACCAACAATCCTTGGCGATGCCATCGGCCAGAGCTGCAATGATTTGGCCGCCGACATAATGGGCACACTGAATGATCCAAGCAATTCATGCTAGTTACAAACAGTCAATCCGGATTGGGGTTCAAGCAAGTTTTCGGTGGAGTGCTGCTCCGGGAATGGGCGTTGAGTGCGGATACTACATCGGAATTTCACAAGATAGCGCAAACGCGTTCACTCTAGTGCAGTGTCTCTGAATTGTCTTTCGTAACTGGGGATGGGCGTGCCAGGGCCTCCCGGGCACGGCGAATCTTCTCCAAAATGACTTTCCCCTCCGCGCGCCATTCGTACCGTTGCGGCTTGAGGTTGCGTTGGGCCAGATAGTCCCAGATCGCGTCCGTCAACTCGCCCACGCTGGCAAAGCTGCCCGGCAACACCACGTCCTGACTCAAATCCCGAAAGAAGCGCTCCACCAGATTGAGCCACGACGCGCTCGTTGGCGTGAAGTGCAGGTGAAAACGGGGCCGTTTGGCCAGCCACCGCAACACCTTCGGATGTTTGTGGGTCGCATAGTTATCCAGAATCAGATGCACGTCCACACCTGGCGGGGCCGACTTTTCGATCATTTGGAGAAACTTCAGCCACTCTTGATGGCGATGCCGGGGCGCTCGCTCCGCCAGAATTTTCCCATTCAGATAGTTTAACGCGGCAAAGAGCGTTACCGTCCCGTGCCGATAGTAATCGTGGGTGCGGGTGGCGATTTGCCCTTGGCCCAGCGGCAGACCCGGTTGCGTGCGTTCCAACGCCTGGCATTGGCTTTTTTCATCGCAGCACAACACCAACGCCCGCGTTGGCGGATTGAGATACAGCCCGATGATGTCCCAAAACTTCGCTTCAAACTCCGGATCGTTGGAAAGTTTGAACGTGCGTGTGCGGTGCGGCTTCAAATCGTTGGCAGCCCACAGCCGCTGCAACTGCGGAACGGGACAAACCGCTGTGCCGGGCCATGCTCCGACAACTCCAGCGTGCCCGGCCCCGGGGCGGTTGCACCACCTCGGTCAGCACGGTCTGAACTTTAGCTGCCGGCAGTGTCTTTGGGCGTCCGGGCCGGGAGGCTTCCTGCAATCCAGCCAAGCCCAAATCCAACACGCGCTGACGCCATTGGCCCACAGTCACATGGCTGGTGTGCAGTTCGGCGGCAATCTGCCGGTTGTCTTTGCCTTCGTGCGCCAGCAAAGCAATGCGTGCGCGACGCACGATTTTCTGCGGCGTGCCGGGCGCGCGGATCAGTCTCCGGAGTTCGGCCTTTTGTTCGTCGGACAGGTTCAGCGGCAGTTTGGGGCGAGCCATGCCTGACTCTGGCACGAGACCCACGTGTTAGTAAAGTCTTTTGCGGGACACTACACTAGCGGCTGATAGAAATCCTCCCTGCCCGCGCTATGCCACAGCTTTGTCGCCTAACAGGAACAAGGGAATTCACGCGCTCGGGTAAATTCCATTTTCAAGATCAACGCCGCCATTATGTGATGGCCAGATTCACGCCTCCGAGCTGGCCGAAGCGGAGCAGTGCTTGGTGGCTTTTCCGCCCCTGCAATGATCTGTCTGCGGCTCAGTTCGATTGCCAAATCTAGCTA
>DASUGI010000088.1:0-6973 GCA_036274115.1 Verrucomicrobiia bacterium | reverse complement strand
GGGACACCCACCGGCAGTTATTACGTGCTGACGGCTACGAACGTCACGCTGCCGTCGGCGAGTTGGTCACGCGTCGCTACGAATCAGTTCGATGCGGCCGGTCGGTTTAATCTGACGAACCCGATCAATCCTGCCGTTCCCCAATTGTTCTATCGCCTGCAAGTGCCGTGAGAATGGAAATAGCGACTTGGAAAACCAGTCAGGTCGCTTAATAATGTCAGGCAGAGTCGCGTTATGAAAGCCATAGACCAACCATTCCGCTTTGCCTAAAAATTTCTGCATCGCCTCATGCGCGCGCCTCTTGCCATTTTGTCCGTATTCTTGAGCTTCACAGTGCTTTGCTGCGTCTCTTGTTCTTCGAACCATGCCTGGCCGCCACCCCACGCGGAAGTTCGCGCGTTCCTTTACAATCTGGATAGCGAAGGCGGCATGCACTGTGTCACGAACGGACATCTTGATTCCAGTGTCGTCGATACGAATGGTGTCCGATTGACGGAGCGTCAGGTTGCCCGCTTCCTCGCTGCTGTTACCGGCAAACATGCGGACCATAATGTTATGGGCTGTTATGTTCCTCACCATGCTTATGTGTTCTACGATCAGAAGCACCGGATGACCGGCTGGGTCGAACTCTGCTTTGGCTGTCGCAACTACCGGGCTTCCTCTTCCAGCGCACCCGAGTGGTTTGACATTTATGACCTGCAAGATTTGTCCATTGAGCTGGGACTTCCAGTTCTGAAGAACGAGGACGACTATTTGACTCTGAAAAAGAAGGACATGAGATGAGCGCTAACCATGCGTACTGCGAAGCTCGGCTATTGCGCGGTTGCGTCTCGTGCGTTGGGTCAATGAGCTGTGTCATAGCCTATGAAGAAGTTCACTTTGGGAGTTCTCGTTGGCATCGCCATTTCCGCGTTCACTTTCGTGCCGTTTCTACTCCGCGAGCGCCGCGAGAAGTTTCAATTCGGACGCACCAACGGGATAGTGGCAGGCCGTTTTGAGGCGGCCGATGCCTTGGAGAAGGAGTTCGGGCGTTACGATGGTCACGCGCCCTACAAGGTTTTGTTTTCCGTCAAGACTACCGACGTAGTATCCATGGAGACTAACGGAGTAAAAACAGTCAGAGTAATTCCATGATCCAGATCGCTGGCAAGAAGTCATCAGCTGTTAAAGTCATTGCTGCGCCAATGTTGGCGCTCGGCGTTCTGACAGCGTTCATTGGCTGGTATCCATTTGCTTTCTCGCTTGCCTGGCCAGGTCTCGCTCTGGCGCGGGTTGGCCTTCCACATTCCTGGATACTTTCAGCCATTCTCCTCCTTGGTGGAGTTACCTGGCTCGCCTTCTGGGCACGCAAACGAACGTGGCTTCGCGTTGTCATCGCCAGCCTGTTTTTCCCCGCGTGTTATTGCGTAATCGCCTTCTGGTTCCTCGCGCGGGCTTCAGTCGCACTGCCTGCAGTGACGCCTTACGACGCGATGCCAGCCGAGCGAGTGGCTTATCTTCAGGCATTCGACAGCGGCTACCGAGATGGCACGGCCGGTGTGATTCGGAGTTACTGTTTCTCGCCGGAAGCCGAGACTCGTGGATTCTATGAGGGTGCATACCAAGGCAGGATTGTTTGGTGCCGAATGTTTGGACGCACGATGCCGGACGGAGAAAAGCGACAATTCGAGGCGTCAGCCGGCATTGATGGAGTCAGATTGGAGCTGAAATGATGCAGGCGATTGGGTCGCTAGACGGAACGCACATTCAATGAAGAAACGTATCCAACCTCTTAAAATCGCGAGTGTGGCAGTAATCTCGGGCATCGCCCTCTACCTTGCCGCGTCTGTTTACTGCTTCAATGTTTTGAGCGCACCGGCTCGGAGTTGGGATGGCTGGCTCGGCCCTCTGGAGCGCAGGGATTCCAAGGCGATCGATATCGGCAAAGCGTGGCACACCGATGCACCGAACCATTCGCTGTATCGAACATTCAGTCCCATTTGCTACTTGCGGTTACGAGTTCAGGGGCTTTCACCTGGTCAATGACGTTATGAAAACGCTGTTCGTCCTGGGTGTTCTGTTTGGCGCTGCTTTATTTGGCAAAGGGGCTGAGGTGCCGTCACGTTCGGGGTCTTCCGTTTGGTATTGGCAAGCCCGTGACCGGAGTCAAAGGATGAAGCTGGAGGTGTTGCTCGACAACAAAAGGATTTTCGCAACCACATTCTCCATTGCACAGAGTGGCCGCGAGCAGATTTCCAAAACATCGCATGCCGAAAGGATTGAGTTTTCCTTCAGGCCGAAGCGTTCCATCGTGTGGGAGGGATATCGAGACGAGGCCATCCGCTCAGCCGCAAGGCAACGAATCCGGTGTGATATTTGGATGGCGGGAGCGGACGAAACCGCGATCATTCTTGGAGTGAGTTTCGTCAAATCCGACGCAATTCTGATGAACACATTGCACCTGGCGTTGCCAACGACCGCGGCGCGCTCTGAAATCGCCGATGGACTTGTAGTGGTCACATCTCCAGTTTCTGAGACTAAGCCTGACAGGACGCAGCAACGAACCGGTTCTCCGCGCTGGGCTCGTGAGCGTTAGACGCTCTACCCTCTCAAAGCAGTCCGCGAATGCGGCCACTTCCTTTCACGCAAATAGTCCCTTGATAGACATTCGCAAGTCGGTTTTCATATCGCCATAGCGATAGCTGCATTGACAAAACCAGTTGCGCACGCCTCCGTACCCAGCAGTCGCTGAATGTAATGTTAGACGCATGAGCGCATGAGACGAACCATCGCATTTGCTTTGTTGCTTTGCTCGCTTCCACTGGTTTGTCGCGGGCAAAGATTGGTTACTGTTCTTCCGATGCAGGAGTACGCTGTTCGGATGGCCCTTCGCGACCGTCCGGAACTCGAGGCGCTCGCGTCCGAATATCAACAGGTCATCAACCAGCGGTTGAAGCCGCTGAAGGCGGGCCAACTCACGAATGTCTTTGGACCGAAGCTGGAATCACAACGCGAATTGACTCCACAGCGTCTGACCAACCATGTTGCGCTGCCGTTATTTGCGCCTCCCATCGTTTCTCTGTCAGGACTCCTGGTGACCAATGACCAGAGTCACGCGGATCTGTATGCCATGGGAGACATCGGCTATGCCTGGTTCGTTTACCAGTGGGACGGAAGCCTGGAATACGCGCGCCTTGTGCTATACCTGCGTCCCGATGCCTCATTTGTGCCGCTCAAGACGGAAGCGGATTTCACCACAAGACTGGAGTGGGAGAAGGCGAAGTGGCTGGCGCTGCAGCAGTGGCTGGATGTTCACCTGCCCAAGGCGACAACTAAACCGAGAAATAGATCTTCGGCATCCAACACGAACTAGCCGCAAGTCCCGTGGCTAACACTGCAGCGCCCACACGACACGACGTTTGACGCTGGGTTTCTGTTGGGCGTAGTGTGGATCGCATGAACCCGCCATCTCGACGGAATCTGAATCGGCGACGTTTTCTCGCCAACACGCTGCTTGCGGGCGCATCCGCATCCTTCGCCATGTCGCCAGGCCTTGCAGCGGAAACCAACTCGATCAGGGCGGCGGGATTATTAGCGCGCAAGATCAAGCTCGGACTTATAGGCTGCGGCGGGCGCGGCAGTTGGATCGGGGGGCTTTTCAAGAAGCATGGCGGCTTTGAGCTTCACGCGGTGGCGGATTACTTTCCGGAAGTGGCGAAAGCCGTTGGCGATACGCTTGGCGTGGAAGCCAGTCGACGCTTCAGCACGTTGTCCGGTTACAAACGCGTTCTGGAGAGTGGGATTGAGGCCGTGGCGCTTGAAACGCCGCCGTATTTCTTTCCGGAATACGCTCGCGCGGCCGTTGCCGCTGGACTGCATGTCTATCTGGCCAAGCCCGTGGCGGTGGATGTGCCGGGTTGCTTGCAGATCGATGCGGCGGCGAAGCAAGCGACGCGTCAAGGCCGCTGCTTCTTTGTCGATTACCAACTTCCCACTGACCCGGCGAATCAGGAAGTGAAGCAGCGCATCGGATCGGAAGGGTTCGGAAAGACGATACGTTTGGTGACCTCCGGCATTTGCGGCGGCTTTCCGGACCCGCCGCGAACGGCGAATATGGAAAGCCGCTTGAGAAATCTGGTCTGGGTTAATGACATCGCGATGGGCTGTGATTACCTGGGCAATTACGACATCCACGCGATTGACGCCGCACTGTGGGTGTTGGGCGAACGACCTCTCGCCGCCAGCGGCACTTCGCGCATCGCGCGGCCAAATCCGCATGGTGACAGCCATGATGTTTGCACGGTGCTTTACGAATACCCAAGCGGCGTGGTGCACGATCACGTCGGACAGGCGCTGAAGAATTTTAGCGGCGATGACTTGAGTTGTCGCATTTACGGTCAGACCGGCAACGCCTACTTGACCTACTGGAACAAGGCACAGTTCCGCAGCTACGACGACGTATTCACTGGCGAAGCAAGCAATCTCTACGAGGCCGGTGTGGTGCGGAACATTGCCAGTTTCTATCGAAACATCGTGGAAGAGCATTTCGGCAACGACACGGTTTCCCGGGCTGTGGATGGCGCCCTGGCGTGCGTGCTCGGGCGCGAGGCAGCAGAACGTCGGCAACGATTGACGATGGAACAGGTCATTAAAGAGAACCGGAAGCTGGAAGTGGATTTAAGTGGGCTGAGTTGAAGCGGGACCGCAAATGGATGGTCCTCTCGTGCACCACCCCTCACCCTGCCCCTCTCCCCGTTGAGGGGAGAGGGAACACCCTGGTTCGTTTGGTGGTTGCTGGTGTTTGCGGAAGTTGATCTCACAGTGGCCCCGCTACCTGCCCCCTCTCCACTCAACAGGCGCGCGCGCAACTCCAACTTCAGCTCGCGTCGTTCCAGTCTCTCGTCCACACTCAGTCGGATGAACAAATCGGAATTGCGGAAGGCGCTCGCCGCGGCGGTTCGCGCGGCGGAAGCGGCGGGCAGATTGATGCGCGAAAATCTGCGCGCGACAAAGAAGGTCAATGCCAGGACTTCACACGACATCAAGCTCGAATTGGATGTCCGCTGTCAGAAACGGATTGAAAAATCGCTGCGACAGGCGTTCCCCAGGATTTCATTGCTCGGAGAGGAAGGTGATTCAGGTTCGATCAACGAAGCGTTGCGCTGGGTCGTGGACCCGATTGATGGCACGGTGAATTTTGCCTACGGAATTCCCCACGCCTGCGTTTCCATTGCGCTGCAACAGCGCAGTGACGCGTGTCAGGCGGCGAGTGACGCGAAGCCGTTCCGCACGCGCAAGTCGGCTCCTGTCACCCGTCACCCGTCACATGTCACCATATTGGGCGTGGTCCATGACCCGTTCACGGACGAAACGTGGACGGCGATCCGGGGCGAACCGACGCGTTTGAACGGGCACGTTGCCAGCGTGAGCAACCGGAAGCAGTTGCAAGAATGCATTGTGTGCGTGGGATTCGCCAAGAGCCGGCACAGCCTGGAGCGAGCCCTGCCACAATTCATCTGGATGGCGCGCCGCGTGCGCAAGATGCGCATGATGGGAGCGGCAGCGCTGGGTTTGGCCTACGTGGCCAGCGGACGTTTCGATGCTTACGTGGAACGTGGCGTCAGTTTATGGGACGTGGCCGCCGGCGGACTTTTGATAGAATGCGCGGGCGGAAAGTTCTGGACTGAACCTGTTCCCGGCTCGGAGAAAATCCGCATGGTGGCGAGCAATGGGTTGATTCATCACCGGATTCCGCAACCGCGCTGATCTCCGCTAAGGCAACTGAAACGTTCCCGAAACCGCAGAGCTTACCGGGAACGTGTAAGCCGTGCCCTTGAAGGTTCCGCTGGTGGCATTATCAAAGTTCAAGGACAGCGTCATCGGCACAATACCCGAATAATAAATTGGCCAGAGTTTTCCGTTGAACGGCTCCTGTGACCAGGTGTAATCCGAAATCGTACCGGAACTTCCCAACGACCAAGTGTAGGTGCCGCCATTGGTCGTCGTGAATGTGTGAACAATTGTACCGGGACCTCCGGCCGAGAAATTCAAGGTCAACGCGCGGCCAACCACTTGCTTGGGCGAGAAGGTTGAAGAGGCATACTGTACTTGAGCGGCTCGAAAGAAGGAACTGGGCAGGTTCGCGTTTTGCAAAACCACTCCGGGTGGTGGCGCGCTGATCTCAATTCCCAATGGTTGGGCCGTCCATTGATTCAAGTTCGTGGAGGAATAGAGCCGCGTGTCTGCGCCGAGCCGATTGCTGAAAGTCAGGCTGACATTACTACCTGCCTTCGCCAATCGAAGATTGAGACTGGTGACAGTAGGAAGCCCTTGCGCATTGATGTCAAAAGCCTGCGCTGCCGTTCCGATGCGTCGAATTGCAATGCTGTTAATGACCACGTTCGTTAGCGGCTTGTCACCTGGGCCCGTCGCGACATGGTTGATCGTGTAGACAACATTAGACCCGCCGTACAATCGGCCAAAAACGGAATGGACATCATTAAGCTGCGTTTGGGCGGAGACGGTGATGAAGTACTGCGAGCCATTGGAGTCCGGCCCGGAGTTGGCCATTGAAAGAACGCCGAACCCATCGTGACGCAAGCTTGGCGAAAACTCGTCTACGAACGCGTAGCCTGGACCGTCAGTTCCCAGGGCGTTCCGTGAACCGCCCTGGTTCATAAATCCAGCTATGACGCGGTGAAACGTCGTTCCGTCGTAAAACGGATTGGTTTTGACGACACCACTCGGCAAGTCCAGCCAGGCACGTTGGCCGGTGGCCAGACCGATGAAATTGGCGCAAGCCTTGGGGGCCAAAACATATTCCAGTCGGCAAGTGAAACTGCCCATGCTGGTATTGAATTCAGCATAGATGCCATTGGTGTACTGCGCGTGGGAACGAGGGGTGTAAACGACCAGCGCGGCAACCAACCCTGCGAAACAGCCAGCGGTGCGGACGATTGAATTGTTCATGTTACGACTTCGATCATGCAGGCTC
>DASUGI010000087.1:0-17312 GCA_036274115.1 Verrucomicrobiia bacterium | reverse complement strand
CATCAAGAACGGCGTGAAAGCGCGCACGGACCGCCAACAAGCGCCGCGCGAGCCGAAGCCCGCGTGGCTGAAGGCGCGCATCCCGAGCATGCCTTCGGGCGAGTAAAGCGCTTCGGCAGCGCGCTGAACGATGTAGCTCACGCCGTTGAACTTGGTGGTCATGCGGCGCGACCAGAGCGGATGCAGCGGCTTCGCTTCGCCGGCCTTGGTGTAGGCGGTGAGCGTCTTGGGAACGACTGTGAACGCGCAGCGCGTACCAGTGAAACCGCCGTTTTTCGAGAAGCTGCGGAACTCGATGGCGCATTCGCGTGCGCCGGGGATTTCGTAAATGGAATGCGGAATTGCTGGATCGGTGATGTAAGCCTCGTAGGCCGCGTCGAACAGAATCACTGCTTTGTGTTCGAGCGCGTATTTGACCCAGGCTTCGAGTTGTTCACGCGTGGCGACGGCGCCGGTCGGATTGTTCGGCGAGCAAAGATAAATCACGTCCACGTGCTTTTTCGGCGGCTCGGGGATAAAGCCATTGCCTGGACGGCACGGGAGATAAACGATCTTCGCATACGCGCCAGCTTCGTTCGCCGGACCGGTGTGGCCCGCCATCACGTTCGTATCCACATAGACTGGATACACGGGATCGCTGATGGCGATCTTGTTCTTGTCGCCGAGGATGTCCAGGATGCTGCCGCAATCGCACTTCGAACCGTCGCTGACGAAGATTTCGTCGTCGGCCACTTCAATGCCGCGGTCGCGAAAATCATTTTTGGCAATGGCGCGGCGCAACCATTCATAGCCCTGCTCGGGGCCGTAGCCTTTGAACGTCTCACGCGACGCCATTTCGTCCACGGCTTTGTGCAATGCGGCAACCACGGCGGTCGGCAGCGGTTCGGTGACGTCGCCGATACCGCAACGGATGAGGCGACTGGCGGCTTCGGGGTTGGCTTCGCAAAAGGCCTTCACGCGGCGGCCGATTTCGGGAAAAAGGTAGCCGGCTTTGAGTTTCAGGTAATTTTCGTTGAGCAGTGCCATAGTTTGGTTTCCAAATCAAAAAGCCCGCCCCACAACGCGGGACGAGCGTGCCAATGGATGATACGGAATTAACCCGCGACTGCAATACCCACTCTGAGCGAGTGAAAACACTTTGCCGGGCACGCCCGCTATGCGAATAATCTTTCAACACGCCGCGGCGCGGTGCTTGTTGTAATCCGGATGAAAATCAGAATTTGTATCCTGACCGCCAGCCTCGTCAGTCTCGTTGTCCGAACCCCCGCACAGGTTCCAATCAGCGCGGGCACTTACCATCAGAACTTTGATGCGCTCGCCACCAGTGGCGTTGCCAATGCCTGGACTGACAATGTGACTTTGCCCGGCTGGTATGCTTCAAAAACTCTCGGCGGCAACACGGTTACGACTTATCGCGGCGACACGGGAGCCAATAACGCGGGCGCGCTTTACAGCTTTGGGGTCGCCGGCGTCAGCAGCCTGACGGATCGTGCGCTTGGCTCCATTGCTTCCGGCACGCCCGGAAATTTTGCTTATGGCGTTCGCTTCATCAACGACACTGCCGTGGTGCAAACCAATATCGCGGTTTCCTACACTGGCGAGCAGTGGCGGAATGGCGGTAACACCGCAGGCCACTCGCTGACATTTTCCTATCGAGTCAGCAGCGTGCCCATCATCAATTCTGACGCGGCTGGGGCTGAGACCTGGACAACCGTTGCGGCACTGGGTTTTTCGTCTCCAACTACCGGCACCACGTCCGGCCCCGCTTGATGGAAACACGCCAACGAACCGACACGCGTTCGCAGGAATTACCTTGAGTGGACTCAACGTTCTGCCCGATCAGGAACTGTTCCTGCGTTGGTCTGATGTGGACGATCCAAGCTTCGATCATGGCCTGGCTCTGGATGACCTCGTAGTTGAGTTCAACGGTGGCTCGAGCAATCCACCATCTCCCCCGTTCATTTTAACTCAGCCCACCAATCAGACCGCGACGGCCGGAGACAACGTCACGTTCACTGTTCAAGCCACCGGCAATCCTTCACCGTCATATCAATGGCAGTTCAATGGCGCGGACCTTCCCGGCGAAACCAACTCCAACCTGCGGCTCATTGGACTTTCCACCAATCAAGCGGGCGATTATCGAGTCGTTGTCACCAACTCGGTTGGCTCGACCAACAGCGCCATCGCCACACTAACCGTTTTGCCCGCAACCTTTGCCGAGACGCTCTCGATTCTCACGTACAACGTCAAAGGCAACGGCGCGACCGACTGGAGCACCAACTCACTGCAAGTGCAGGCCATCGCGCGACAGTTGCAATACCTCCAGCCTGACATCGTCACGTTCAATGAAATCCCGGTTGATTACACCTACGCGATGACCAACTGGATTTCTACATTTCTGCCGACCTACAAACTCGCCGTCAGTTCTGGAAACGATGGCTCGATTTGCAGTGCGATCATCAGTCGTTACACCATCACGCGCTCAAACTCCTGGATGGCGCGCCTGGATTTGCGGCCTTTTGGCTATAGCAACGCCAACAACAATCTCGATAATTTCACGCGCGACTTGTTCGAGGCGGAGATCGATGTTCCTGGATTTCCTCAACCCGTGCACGTGTTCACCACGCATCTCAAAGCCACCGAGTCCGCGATGGATTATGCCGACAATGCCGCCAAGCGCGCCGCCGAAGCTACGGCCATCACCAACTTCCTCGCCACCAACCTGGTCATTCCCCACCCACTGCGACCCTACGTTCTTACTGGTGACATGAATGACTCAGACACCAGCGCTTTCGCCATTCAGAAGCTTGTCAGTCCAGCCACGGGTTTGACTTTGACCAATCCGCGCAATCCCGTCACGACCAGTATCAATACGTATTCCACCGAGTTCGCCAATCCCAATTCCCGTCTCGACTACATCTTCCCGAGTCAACTGCTGCTCTCGAACATCAGAACCAGCCAGGTCTTTCGGACCGATCGACTCACTCCCATGCCACCGAATCTCAACAGCAACGATTGCAAGGTCGCATCGGATCATCTTCCTGTGCTGATGGTATTCAACAATCCCTACGACAAACCGTTCAAGTTCCTCTCCATCACGCGCACCCATCCCACGGTGACGTTGCAGTGGGAATCTGTGCCCGGCCAACCCTACCGCATGGAAGCTTCGTCAAACCTCGCCAGTTGGGTCACGCTCGCAAACAGCCTTGTTGCTACGGGCGTGAACTACACCTACAGCACGAATCTCAGCGAAACCACCCGCCTGTTTCGCGTGCAGCGGATTCCTTAGTCGCCGAGCCGACGGATTTTTCGCTCGCTTCCAATCTCGAAAAACGTAGAAGCTTTGCCCGTTTCCGAAATGAATTCTCTTTCACGGCGCATGGCAAGAGCACTTGAGTTGATAATTCCCGGCCGCTTTGATTCCTCGGTCACCAGCCGAAACCGGGCAGACCAGTCGCAACCGCCAATCAAGCATTGATGGGTACCTCCAAACGCTTCTTCGAAAATCCGCGGATCGCGCTCGCCCTGCTCGGCGGGTATTTCGCGGCGCACGTTGTCTTGCGCTGGCTCGTTTCTGACAGCATGCAAACAGATGAAGCCGAGCAAGTGCTGGTCACGCAGGTCTGGCTCTGGGGTTATGGCTCACAGCCGCCGCTCTATACCTGGCTGCAAATACCGCTGTTCACTCTTTTGGGCGTTAACCTCTTTGCCCTCGCGCTACTGAAAAATTGCCTGCTGTTCAGTATTTATCTTTTCACTTATTTGACCGGCCGCGAAATCTTCCGCGAAACACGCCACGCCCTGCTCGCTGCGTTTTCGCTGCTCTCAATCGTGTTGTTCGCCTGGGAATCTCAACGCGATCAGACGCACCTCGTGCTGGCCACCGCCGTCGCAACGGCAACCCTGTATACCGCCGTGCGCCTCACCAAAAGCCGGGCAGCGGGTTGGTATTGCCTGCTCGGTCTGCTGGCCGGCCTTGGTGTGCTGTCTAAATACAACTATGCAGTGATGATCGTATCACTTTTGTTGGCGGCCCTTTCGTTGCCAACGCTTCGCCCGATAATCCTCGACCGAAAAATACTGCTCACCCTCGCGTGCTTTGTTCTCGTGATTGCCCCGCACACCTACTGGGCCGTGACCAATCCGGAACTGCTTTTCTCCCAGGCGAACAAGTTCAAGATCCCGGAAACCGGAAGTTTTGTGGTCGCATCACTGAACGGCACGGCCCTCCTCGTGAAGCGGATCTTCGAATACACCGTCGGACCATTGGTGCTGTTCGGCTTCCTCAACATCCGCGCACCCAGGATTGCTGAGCCGTCCGCCGACCGCACCCTCGTTTCCTGGATTCAGCGCATGATGATCATCGGCCTGATCCTTTGTTTCATCGCCGTGTTTGCGTTCCATGTTACCTCGCTCCGCGCGCGTTGGCTGCAACCGTTGCTCATCAGCCTGCCGTTGGTGCTCGTGAGCTGGACCCAGCCGCGCCTGGATCAAACGCGCGTCCATTTCGTGTTCACCCTCGCCGCCATAATGATGTTACTCGTTCCGCTGACCCTTTACGGGCGCGTGCGTGCTGCGGCGTGGTTCGGGCGAACGACTCATTTGAACACGCCGTATCGCGAATTTGCGGCGCACCTCCGCTCCGCCGGCTTTACTCGTGGTTTGATCATTGCCGAAGGCCATCAGCTCGGTGGCAACATGCGGCTTCAGTTTCCCGAAAGCACCATCGTCGCCGCTCAAAACATCCGAGTCCCAATGCCATCGACGAACTACCTGCCGACACTCATGGTGTGGCAACCGATCGGCAAGCTGCAAATACCACGGGCATTGCGGCAGTTTTCCGAAGCGGAGTTCGAAGTCGACCTGAACCACGCTCAAGTTCAGGAAATCTCCGCTCCGGCGCTCTATGCTCGAGACAAGATCGAAACCCTTCACTTCGCGCTCGTGAACGCGCGGCCAAAAGCGAAGTTCGCTCAGGGCTCAGCAATGCAATAGAGGTTTTCCTTGCCGCGAATGAAAAGTTCCTTTCCCACCATGGCAAGGGATGCATCCGTGCGATCATCCAGCTTGTTTGAGGCGAGAACTTCCACCTTCTCTCCGGGTTTCAACACAATGCATTTGCCCTCCCGACCCAGCACGTAGATGCGATCCTGGGCGGCCACCAATGACGCATACGTGCCAAAAATGCCTTCCAATTGCTCGGCCTCAAATCGCGGCTTCCCGGTCCTGGCATCGAAGCAGGAAATTTTGCCGCTGTTCTGCGAAATGAAGTAGAGGGAATCACCGACCAGCACGGGCGATGGAACGTAGGGCGTGCTCTTGTCATAACTCCACCGCACCGCATCCGTCTCTGTCAGGTCACCAGTGAGACCCAGTGAGATTGCCAACAGCTTTGGCTTCTGATGCCCGCTCATCACATACACGGTGTCACCATCGACGACGGGAGTCGGGATTGGATTTGAACCCAATCCACCGCAGGACCACAGCTCCTTGCCCGTCGCCAAATCATAACTGCGAATCTTGCTGGTTCCGCTGACGATCACCTGGGGTTTGCCGCCGTGCTCCGCGACAAACGGCGTGCTCCAGCCGGTCGGCTCGCTTCGGGAATTCTTCCAAAGTTCCTTTCCAGTGAGCTTGTCCAGCGCAACAATGAAATCGCCGTCCGTCTCGTCATCCCAGTTGATTATGACGATGTCTTTATAAAGCGCCGGGGACGCGCCTTCGCCGAAACCATTACGGGTGATCATGTCGCCAAAATCCTTTGACCATTTCAAGTTCCCATCCATGTCGTAGCAATGCAGTCCGCGCGAACCGAAGTACGCCAGCAACACTTCGCCATCGGTGACGGGCGATGCCGAGGCAAACCCATGATCCTGGTGATGGCCCTCATGTGGAATTTCCTCCTTGGCGGTCTTCTGCCAAACGGTCTTGCCAGTCTTTCGGTCCAGGCACATCACCACGAATTCATGAACTTCAGTCGGCTTTTCCCCCCGACCAAACCCGCCACCGCCACGGCGCCGACCTCCCTCGCCGCCGGGACCGCTGGCAGCCGGCGCCGCCTCAGCTTTCTTCTCGGGAGCAAGGGCGGTGAGAACGAAAACCTTGTCATTCCAGACAATCGGCGTGGCCGTGCCCTTGCCCGGGACTTTGATCTTCCACTTCACATTCCTGGTTTCGCTCCATTCCAGGGGCGGATTGGCGGTCGGTGCGATGCCATTTCCCAGCGGTCCGCGCCATTGCGGCCAGTTGTTCTGGGCATTGGCCTGCGCCTCAGTCACGAAGACCGGCGACACGGCTGCTGACAACGCTAAAAGACAGACAGTAAGGGCTTTGGTAGTCATAGGCTCGGCCTTGGACGGTTTGGCAATGGGGTTATTCAGGAATGGACTTTCCTCTGTCTGATCGCCAAGTTGCACGGCGATTAACTTAGAGCGTGTAACAAAAAAAGCGTCGTCGGAGTGCACCCGTCCTCGGGTGCAGCTATGTGGCGAGACGAATGCCCTTTAGAGCTCGCGACGTCTTCGGTTGGTGGCGGTTGCTGTGGCCGGGGACGGCCACACCGCATTTTGTTAATGCTCTTTAGTTGCTGGACATGAATTGACAACTAACCTATGACCTCGCTGCCCGAATACATTGACAATCTCCCCAACATTTCCGGCTCGGAAAACTTGATCGAGGCCCATAAGCCCAAACCGAACAACCGTCCCGTCGCACCCGGTATTGATTTTCAAAACATAAACAGCGCCTGCGCCATCGCGTTGCACATGCATCAGCCATTGATTCCTGCAGGCGGGCCCAACCTCCAGACGGCGGACGTCATCAGCAATCTCAAACACATGATGGACAACCCCGGCATTGGGGATAATCACAACGCCTCTGTGTTCCATTGGTGTTACAAGCGAATGGGCGAATTTGTGCCTCAGCTTATTGATGAAGGAAAGCAACCGCGCGTGATGCTCGAGTATTCCGGCACGCTGTTTCACGGGCTGCGTCAAATGGGATTGCACGACGTGTTTGACCACCTCAAGCGCATCACCTGCGATCCCCGCTACCTGCATGCCGTGGAATGGCTCGGTATGCCCTGGGGACACGCCGTCGCGCCTTCAACACCGGCGCAGGATTACCGATTGCACGTCCAGGCGTGGCGACATCACTTTGCCACCATCTTCGGGCTGGAAGCTTTGAGTCGCGTGCGTGGCTTTTCGCCATCCGAAATGGCTCTGCCGAATCATCCGGATATCGCCTATGAGTTCGTCAAGACGCTGCGGGATTGCGGGTACGAATGGCTGCTGGTTCAGGAACATTCGGTCGAACGGCCCGAAAACAGTCATGGCCCGGAAAAGAAACACCTGCCCCACCGGCTGGTGTGCCGGAATTCCCGCGGCGAGGAAACCAGCATCATCGCCATCATCAAAACCCAGGGCAGCGACACGAAACTCGTCGCGCAGATGCAGCCGTATTACGAAGCGAAAGGGCTTTCGCGCTGGGAACTCGCTGGCAAATCCGTCCCGCCCCTGGTGACGCAGATTGCCGATGGCGAAAACGGCGGCGTAATGATGAATGAGTTTCCGCCCAAGTATCAGGAAGTGGTTCGCGAGGCGAGCGGTTCACGTTCACCCCTGATGAACGTTTCCGAATACCTGGACCAGCTTTACGCACTTGGTCTTAAGGAAAAGGACTTCCCAGCACTCCAGCCCATCCATCAGAAGCGCATCTGGGACAACTTCAAAGCTGGCGACGGCGAAAAGAAACTGGCCGAAGTCATCGAGCAACTCAAAAAGCAGGATCACCGCTTCCACATGGAAGGCGGTAGTTGGACCAACGACATTTCCTGGGTGCGCGGCTACGAAAACGTCCTCGGCCCGATGGAAAAGGTCAGTTCGCTCTTCAACGAAAAGGTGCTCAAGAGGAACATTCCCACCAACGAACATCGCTATCGCAACGCCCTGTTCTACCTGCTCTGCTCCCAGACCAGTTGCTATCGTTATTGGGGGCAAGGCATCTGGACCGACTACGGGCGGGAGTTATGCCGCCGTGCTGATGCCATTCTGACACACGACTTTTAGCGCTCACTTGTAGAAAGGAAAAACGCTTAAAGCACAATCACCTATTAGCGAAGGATTTGTGGTTCACGATTCGATATGCCTGCCTTTTGCGTTGTGTGAACGACCCTAATTCTCGCCACCCTTGCACATTTTCTCATTGAGTTCTTGCGCGAATACATTACCATGGCGGCACGTCAGGCTTCCGGTGGATGTGTCTCCCGATAAAATAGCTGGATGCAAGAGTCACCGGCAGAGGGAGTAGCGTCGTCGCCCAGTGGCACGGTCAACAAGCACATTTTCTGAACCAGATTGACTGATGTTTGGTCTAAATACCTATGCTTAATCGAAAAGCACCTCGTGCAAACGGAGTTTCGCCGCGGTCCCAAAAGAACTCGGTCAAGTCACCCTTGACCCGTCGGCGCTTCGTGCTCCCTAGTGGAAAACGCAAAGCCCAGTTGGAGCACACCGCCCAAATCAAGGCCCAGGTCGCGCCGAAATCCGAGCCGCCAAAGCCTGACGGCAAGACGCAACCCAACTCTCACCTGACCGCGTTGACCAACCCGAGTGCGGGCTCAGTCGATTTGACGGAAACAGTCAAGACGCTGCTGCACCTGGCACAAGAACACGGCTACGTCACTTACGACGACATCAACGATGTCCTTCCCGATGGTTTGAATCCCGAGGATCTGGACACCCTGTTCTCCAAGCTGCGCAGCCTCGATGTCGAGATTGTCGATCAAGCAGAGGTTCAGCGCACCAGCAAACAGCCAGAGCCCGAGGAGGAGGAAGATTCCCGGCTGGAGATCCTTGACGACCCGGTGCGCATGTACATGAACCAGATGGGCAAAGTCCCGCTGCTCACCCGCGAACAGGAAGTCGAGATCTGCAAACGCATTGAAGACGCTGAGATCGAAATGAAGCAGATCGTCTGCGGCCTCGGCTTCACCGCAAAAGAGCACATCGCCATCGCTGAGAAGCTGCTGTCCGAGCCGCCCAAGGAACGCTTTGACCGCGTCGTGATCGACAAAAAGGTCGCCAATCGTGAGGGCCACCTGAAGGACCTTCGAATCCTGATCAAAAAGGTTCGCCTGATGGACCAAAAGGTTGACCTCAAGTACGCCACCTGGCAAAAGGCCGCGCAGAAGGGCCGTAAAGAGTCACTGCTTAAGGAATTCCACAAGCTCAGCAAAAAGTTGCAGGAGACCTTCCCCAAGTTCGCCTACAAGCAGAAGGTGATTGAAGAAATGATCATCGTGGCTGGTAATATCCACGAGAAATTTCAAACCAGCTGGCGGCATATTCAGGAACTGGAACGTCTGCGCACGTCTGCGGAGCGTCGCGCCACCATCGATGCCGAACACGCCCGGTTGCGTACCTTGGAGCAGTTTGTCCGGATGTCGCGCGAGGAGTTCTTCAAGGCCTTCACCGCTTTGAAGGGAGCGGCCGACCGTGCGCATCGCGCCAAAACGCACATGGCTGAGGCCAACCTGCGCCTCGTGGTTTCGGTGGCCAAGAAATACACCAATCGTGGTCAATCGTTCCTGGATCTCATTCAGGAAGGCAACATTGGTCTCATGAAAGGCGTCGAGAAGTTCGAGTATCGTCGCGGTTACAAGTTTTCCACCTACGCCATCTGGTGGATTCGTCAGGCCATTACTCGCTCCATTGCCGACCAGGCCCGCACGATCCGCATCCCCGTGCACATGATTGAAATCATGAACAAGCTCTGGCGCGCGCAAAAGCAGCTCACCCAGGAACTCGGGCGTGAACCTACCCCCGAAGAACTGGCGGATGAAATGCACATGCCCGTGAGCCGCATCAATTCGCTGCTCAAAATGGCCCAACAGCCCGTTTCGCTGCATGCCCCCGTGGGTGACGACGGCGACGTGAGCGTCGGTGATTTCATCGAGGACAAGAGCGCCGAAAACCCGTCGGATGTCACCAGCTACAGCCTGCTGAAGGAAAAACTCGGCGACGTGCTGACCACCTTGACCGAGCGGGAACGCAAGATTCTCGAAATGCGCTTCGGCCTCACGGACGGCTACGAACGGACGCTCGAAGAAATCGGGAAGATGTATAACGTTACGCGCGAACGCATTCGCCAGATCGAAGCGAAGGCCCTGCGTAAACTCCGCCATCCGACACGCGTTCGGCATTTGCAGGGATTCCTCGACACCGAAGAAGCTGCGGCGGCGGCGGCATAAACGAGGAGCACAAACTTACCAGCCGAACCGACTCAAGTTGGTTCGGCTGTTTTTTCAAACAGCATCACGTAGTATCATTACGTTTGACACACGCCGGCTCTCGGAAAATCATCTTGGCCGGGTTGCCAGAGTAGCTCAGGGGTAGAGCAGAGGACTCATAAGCCTTTGGTCGGGGGTTCAATTCCCTCCTCTGGCACCACTTCAAAAAACAGGCCCTTACCCCCCGGGGCGCATCGGGGAGGGCGCACGTTTCGCGCCGCTGTTTCGAAGGTTGCCGGCAAACATGCCGGGCACGGCTGAACTGAATTGGCGATCGGACAAAACCACCTTCTTCATCACAAACCGATGCATCATCTCGTGGTGATGCCGGCACAGCGCGATCAGAATATTGTCGCGATTCATCCAATCGAAGTTCGGTTCGAGGTGCTCCTCGGGAAACTCAAGAAGGTGAACCTGGACCGCGCGTCCCGTGCATCCCCAGCATTCGCATTTGTAGTTTGCCTTGCGAATCGCCTCGTCGGTCACCAGCTTCCATACGGGCGAGCGAAAGAACTTTTCATATTTTGCCAGCCACGCATCTGATTTCAGCACGCTGTCCCTCACGTGCTGGCAAAGTTCCACCAACCGCCGGGTCTTTGACTTCGACCGGATCACGGACACCGCTTTCTTCAGCGTTTGCTGCCGAAGAAACGCGGTATGCCGTTGCTTCTGACACACCACCAATTCCTGAGAATACTGTTCCACCGGAGTGAGCGGTCTGGTTTGCGCCGTCGGTCGGGATGCCGCGTTCTGTTTCCGATGCAGATCCAGACTGCGACTGACTAGAGAAATCCTCCCACCGCCGGGTTTCATATCGGGCCAATATCGTCGTGAACCCGGCGAAAAGCATTGAGAACCTGACGGAAACATTGCGGAGGAAAGCCCGGGGCCAACACGGGACTTGGCAGCGCCCCAACCGGGGAAGGCGGTAAAAATTTGCCCGACTGCCGCAGGAGCTTCCCCCTTGGCAAACCCGAGGAATGCCCCGGCTAGCCACCAGCGAGACGAACGGCATGCTTCTGAAAATTGATGACGAGCTCCGCACCAAACAACCATCGCATGATTCCGAAAGTTGACCGGTTCGATCGTTCGCGCCGCATTACGAATATCTGTCTCACTGTCATTGTGGGTGTGACAACGTCTGCAACCGTTGCCGCCATCATCTACTTCTACTACTCGACCCGCCGTTTCTAATCGCCCGACCGGCGGGATTCTCATCTTTCTCATTTCGCGACCGCGCTGGAATTCATAAATTGGGATGATGATGTTGGACCAGCAAAGCGCCAGCCTCGCGGCGGGACAACTGCACACGGTGCAGGTGCAGGATATTGCTTTCGGCGGCGACGGCGTGGCGCGGATTAATGACTTTGTGCTCTTCGTTCCGTTCGTGCTCGTGGGCGAAACGGTTGAAGTCGAGATCACCGAGGTAAAGAAAAGCTTTGCCCGGGGAAGGCTTCGCCGCGTCATCACGCCTTCGCCGGATCGAGTGCAGCCCAAGTGCGCGCATTTCGGGGCGTGTGGTGGCTGCCAGTATCAACACCTGGATTATTCGGCCCAACTTCGCGTCAAGCACAAACAGGTCGCGGACTTGTTCCAACGCATCGGCGGTCTTGCCCCCGAACTGGTCGCACCGGTCGTGCCTTGCCCCCAGCCCTACAGCTATCGCAATCGCATCATGATTCGCAGTCAATGGAACAAACCCGAGCAACGGTTGAATATCGGGTTCGTGCGGGCGGATTGCGGTTTAGTTGAGGATGTTTTTGAGTGCCAAATCGCCGAGCCCGCTTTGAACGACCAGATCCGCCGGGTCCGGGCCGATCCCCCGCCCAAAGGCGGCATCAAAATCGTATTGCGCATTCCGCCTGAGGATTGGGAAGTCCCGCCCGATTCATTCTTTCAAAACAATTTTTTCCTGCTTCCGGGATTGGTTGAAACCGTCCGTGAAAAACTTCGCTCCAGCGGAACCCGGCATCTTATCGACCTTTATTGCGGGGTGGGCTTTTTTGGAATCGAACTCGCGGACGCCGTGGAGTCCTTCGTTGGGGTGGAGTACGATCAACGCGCCATCGCTGCGGCTCGTCGCAACGCCGCCCGGCGTCATTGTTCCAATGGTGAATTCATCAGCGGCAAGGTCGAGGTCGTCCTGCCGGAATTGGTAACCCGTTTTTCCGCCCCGGCCACAACGGTCCTGCTGGACCCGCCGCGGAAGGGCTGCTGGCCGGAAACCCTCCAGCTGCTTCGCACGCAGCGCCCGGCGCAGATTATTTACGTCTCGTGCCATCCCGCAACGATGGCGCGGGACTTGAACGCATTGACCGCAGAAGGTGTCTTTAAAGTGGCAGGTGTAACCCCGCTGGACATGTTTCCCCAAACACAACATGTGGAATGTGTCGCCGATTTGCGGGCCGCCCGCCTGATAAACTAAACTTGCAAAGCGCAAAGGCATCCTTTCAACTGAATCACCACATGACAAATGGACGAGCGTCGGATACCAAACGCCATTTCGTATTAACGTGGCTGCCTTGGATCCTGGGACTGGCAGCTCTGGGCCTTTACCTCATCACGCTGAATCGTTCCCTTTCGTTTCTGCCGGAGTGGATGGCGTTCTTTGGCGCGGCTCCCAGCGGGGTGCGCATCGCCGGATGGAATTGGCAGCCGGAGTTGTTTGCGCCGGCGTATTTCGCTGTCACTTTTCCGCTGCACTGGTTGCCCCCGACGATTGCACCCATTGCGACCAATCTCTTTTCCACGGTGTGCGCCGCTCTGGTCCTGGTGCAGCTCGCCCGGTGCGTTGCGTTGCTGCCGCACGATCGGACCCGCGATCAACGCGATCGCACGGAAGACAAGCATGCCTTGTTAACCTTTTCCCTGGCCTGGCTGCCTCCCGTCTTTGCCGTGCTGGTGTGCGCCCTGGGACTTAACTTCTGGGAACACAGCACCAACGGCACGGTCGAAATGTTCGACCTCCTGCTCTTTGCGTATGTCGTCCGCGCTTTGCTCGAATACCGGATTGACGACCGCGAAACGCGCCTTTATCGAGCCGCCTTCGTTTTTGGTGTCGGCATGAGCAGCAACCCGGCGATGATCGGTTTCTTCCCCTTCTTCGTGCTGGCCCTCGTCTGGTCCCGTCAGCTCGCGTTTTTTAATCTTCGCTTCCTCGGACGAATGGCACTTTGGGGATTCGTTGGCCTGTTGTTCTATCTCCTGCTCCCCGCGATCGCGTCCATGGCGCAGGACTCCAGTACGACTTTCTGGCAGGCGCTGAAAACCAATCTCATCGTGGAGCGGCAAGTATTAACCTTTTTCCGTGGAAAAACGCTGCTCCTGCTTTCACTGACCTCCGTGTTGCCCATCTTTTTACTTTCGATTCGATGGGCTTCTCAGTTCGGCGATCCCAGCCGCATCGGCGCCGTCCTCACCACCATTATCTTTCATTTCTGTCACATCGTAGTCCTGTTGGCCTGTTTGTGGGTCGCCTTCGACCCGCCATTCAGTCCCCGCAAAGTCGGCATGGGATTCGCCTTCCTACCGCTCTACTTTCTGGGCGCACTTGCCGTGGGTTACTACAGCGGCTACCTGTTGCTGGTATCACGCGCCATTTCAACCCGACTGCGTCCCGCCAGCGGCCCGGCGCAAACCATCCAACACGTAACGACCGTTGCCATCGGCATTTTGCTGATTGCAACGCCTCTGGCACTGCTCTATCGCAACTACCCGCAAATCCGACTTACCAACGGCTCCTGGCAAAATCAGGTCGCCGCCGACCTGGCCAGCGGCCTGCCCCCCAACGGTGTCATCCTCAGCGACGATCCCTTGCGGCTGCTCCTCGTGCAGGATTGGCTGGCTCGCCAGGGGCGCTCCGGAGATTTTATTGCGCTCAATACGCACTGGCTTAAACAGCCGGAATATCACCGCGCACTGAAACGGCGTTATCCGGATTGGGTCACTCCCACCAGCAATAATCCCGACGCCAGGACCTTCAATGACAATGAACTGGTGAATCTGCTGCTGAAACTCGCCAGCGAGAAACCGGTATACTATCTGCACCCAAGCTTCGGTTACTATTTTGAATTTTTTGTCCCCGAACCGGCCGGACTCGGTGCGCAGTTGAGATTCTATCCCGGCACAAATCTCATCGCGCCTCAAATCTCGTCAGAAGTCATCGCGCGGAACGAGAAATTCTGGGCCGGGGCCCGTGCAGGCGTTTTGAAAACTTTGCTTCCCGTCACCCGGCCACCCGATGAAACCCGTCGTCTCTCATTGATTGAAAAGTTTTTTGCGGCCCTCCAGGTCACCCCCGACCCGGACCCGCAGCTCGTTGGCATGGGCGCTCTCTACTCGCGCAGCCTGGTAAGCTGGGGCGTGGCCCTGCAACGCGCTGGCCAACCGGAGAAAGCCGGCCCGCATTTTGCCCTGGCCACCGAACTCAATCCGGACAACGTCGCCGCGCAGGTGAACCTCGAAACCAACAAAAAACTTCAGGCCGGCGAAAATCTCGCCAGTCCTTCGAAGTTGGTGGAAGATTGGTTTGGGAAATACCGTTCCTGGGAAGAAGCGTTGAATCAGAATGGCCCCTTCGACGAACCGACGCGGACCTACGCCCAGGGCTATGTTTTTGCGCAGGGCAATCTGCTCCGCCAGGCAGCCCAGGAATTCAATCGCGTTCGCAACCTGGTGACCAACGACCTGGCCTCTCGCCTTTGGCTGGCGCAACTGAACCTCACCCTGAACTTTCCCGACCAGGCGCTCGCCATGGCCTCCGAAGTTCGCGACTGCGCCACGCTCACCCCGGGGGCCAGCACCAACCTCACCGACCTGTTCACGCTGGAAGCCTCCGCCTACTTCGCAAAAAAAGAACCGGAAGCTGCCACCCGGCTGATCGAAGAAAACCTCAAGGCAAATCAGGATAACCTGCCACTCATGGGAGCCGCCTGCCGCACCTACGCGGACAATCGCCGTTACACGAACGCCCTGGACGTCACCGAGCGCATGATCGCCCAGCAGCCGGAGAATCCCGTTCTCTGGCTTAACCGCGGGTGCTTTCTCGTCGAACTGAACAACTACGACGACGCCATCAAATCCTTTGACCGCGTGATCAACCTGGAATCCACCAACTACACCGCCATACTCTATCGAGCCATCGCCAACCTCCGGTCGGACAAACTGGACGACGCCTTGCGGGATTACGAAACCGTTCAGCGCCAGTTTCCCAAACAGTATCAAGTCTTTTACGGCCTTGCGGAAATTGCCTACCGCCGCAAAGACACCAACACGGCCCTGCGCCACTACGAGTCCTATCTGAGCAACACGCCCCCCAACTTTCCCGAAGCCAACTTCGTGGCCGGGCGAATTCGCGAACTTCGCGGCGAGCCACCGGAACCCGAAAAATGACGCGGCCATGCGCGTCACCCATGTCATCACTCGGCTGATCGTCGGTGGCGCCCAGGAAAACACCATCGCTTCCGTTCTCGGCCTGCGCAGAATTCCCGGACTTGAAGTGGACCTGATCTCCGGACCAACCTCGGGCCCGGAAGGCTCGCTCGAATCCGACTTCGCAGCCGATGACATGGCTTCCTCCCTCGCCCCAGCGGATGGGGAGAGGGTCGGAGTGAGGGGACGCCCAGCGCCAATCCTCACGATCCTCCCTGAGCTGGTTCGCCCCATTCATCCCTCGAACGATCTGATGGCATTCCACAAGCTCAAGCGCATCTTCCGCGAACGGCGACCCGACATCGTCCACACCCACAGCGGCAAGGCGGGCGTGTTGGGCCGGCTCGCCGCTGCGCAGGCTGGCGTGCCGGTAATCGTTCACACCATCCACGGTCCTTCATTCGGCGCTTTCCAGGGGAACGTTTCGAATTGGTTATTTCGATCCGCGGAAAAGCGGGCGGCCCGTGTGACGACCCATTTCGTCACCGTCGCCGACGCGATGCGCGATCAATATCTCGCCGCTGGCATCGGACGCCCGGAACAATACACTCGCATCTTCAGTGGCTTTCCTCTCGAACCTTTCCTCCAGTCGAAAAACGATATTCACCTGCGTGCGCGGTACGGCCTCAAGCCGGACGACATCGTCATCGGCAAAATCGCTCGCCTGTTCAAGCTCAAGGGACACGACACCCTGTTCGCCGTCGCACCGGAACTCATCCGCGCCTGCCCTCAAATCAAATTCCTTTTGGTTGGCGACGGTGCCTGGCGTGGCCGTTTCGAACAAATGGCACGCGCTTCCGGACTTCGAGATCATTACGTCTTCACCGGCCTCGTTCCGCCGGCCGAAATTCCCTCCCTGCTCGGCATCATGGACGTCCTCGTACATCTCTCCGAACGCGAAGGTTTGGCCCGAGCGCTGCCGCAAGCTCTGGCGACCGGCAAGCCGATCATTGCATTCGATTGCGACGGTGCGCGCGAAGTCTGCCGCGATGGCGAAACCGGTTTTCTCGTGCGCCTCGGTCACTTAAACGGACTGACCGAACGTCTTCTCCTACTGGCTTGCGACCCGGCGCTCCGCAAAAGCCTGGGTGAACGCGGTCGCGAATTTGTTCGTGCGAATTTCGCCGTTGAACAGATGGTGCAAAACATCCATCGGCTTTACCTGCAACTCGCAAACAGATGAAAGGATCTGTCTCCAGAACCAGATCATCTGCAATTTGGCGGAGGTTCCTGGGCTGAGACGAGGGGCGAAGGTCCAGGGTCGAGGGCGCTGACCTTGTGTAATCGCGATGCTTCGTCGTAGCCGTACGCAACCCGGTTGAGCGTTGAAAGTTGAGAGTTGAGGGTCAAAATTCGTGCGCCGCAGATACTGATCGTAACCGTTGGTCACGCTCAACCCGCTCAATGGCCCGCCGGCATAGGATTCGCGAAGAAGATTCCCAGCATCGTTGTATTTGTTAAGAGCCGCAGTGCCGTCGTAAGAAGTGCCGTTTTCTGGCCGAATTGTCATCCGAAATCCGGGTGTGTTTACGATCTCAATGTGGGTGAAGTGCCGTCAGCGCCGTCCTCCCTTTTTCTCAATCCTCGTCACCCG
>DASUGI010000086.1:0-3833 GCA_036274115.1 Verrucomicrobiia bacterium | reverse complement strand
GTCCTCGATTGCCTTGAGAACGAGACGAAGTCTGAACACGGTTTCAATCAAAGACACACGCGTTCCACCGCCGAACTCTTAACCCAGCCAGACCGACCATCGCGCAATCGAATCAGCGTGTAACTGTTGTGAGATTTAATGGCGCGCACGGTTTCGCCCTCGGGCAGGTTGAACAAAATCCCGGCCGCGTCCGCGGGCGCGATCTGCACGGTGGCGTTGGAATCCAACACCACCGCGCGATCCCGCTCCGGCCATTGCAGTGCCATCCCGGCCCCGGCAACGAAAACTCCAAACGCCGCCATGACCACAACGCCACGCTTGACCACACGAGGAAAAGATGGGAGAAGGCGGCTCGTCACGACTACGGCGAACAACAACACCGCAGCCCACACTATCGCCCAGGCGAGCGTGTCAAAACTCGAAACACGCGCCACCTTCTCCCGAAATGGATTTTTATTCACAGCAACTCCCGCCTTTTGCCGTGCCAAATTCAGATTGGCCCGAATCGCCGCATCATCCGGCGCCAGTCGCCACGCCCGTTCATAATTCAAAATGGCTCGCCCGGGTTGACCGGTTTTCATCCAGGCGTTGCCCAGGTTGAACAATACCGGGGCGGAGTAACCGTGCTCGGCAATGACCCGTTCGAAGCCGTGTGCAGCGTCCGCGAAACGGCCCGCCACAAAGTCCGCGTTGGCGGTTTCAAATGTGGAAGCCGTCGCGGAACACAGAGCAAATTGCATCAGGACGGCCAACCCAATCGTGCTTGCCCACGACGCTGTGCGACGTTGAGAGGAGCGATCACGGCTCGCCTTCGCCGCTTCGCGCCGCTGTTGCGCGCGGTAGCGCCGCGCGAGTTTGCGGATGCGTTGTTCGAGTGTAAGGCGCTTGGGCATGACACAATCGTAAGGCGTTGCGAAGTTCATAGATTCTCCATGCGTTTGAGTTGGTCGTGAACGACCTGCCGCCAGTGCGACAAGTCAACCGATGCGGAGCCATGACCCGCATACGCAGCTTGATCCGCGGCCTGAAAGATTGCCCGAATCTCTGCTCCAGCATCCTGGAGACGCGCATTGATTTCCGGAACCGTCACGGCGTGTGGCGGCACGTGCCAGATTTGGGCGAGCCGTTCCTGCAAAGCATGCCGGGCGCTGATGAAAAACGTGGTGACCGCGCCAGTCTGAGACGCGCGATCCATTCGGTCCAAACTCTCCCGCAGCGCAATCTCGTTCGCAGCATGATTTGCTTTTGACCTGCTGCGCTCCCGGCGATTCGCCAACCAGAGTCCCACACCGAGCAACACCAGCGGTGCTGCCACCGCGAACGGATACCAGGGGCGGAAGACAACGGGCTTCAAGCTCGAGACAAATTTCCCTGCCTCTACTGCGTTGGGTTGGAGTTCGTCCGCACCAACCTTGGTTTGCGCCGCCGTGGCCGCGGGCGGGGTTGAAACAGGCGACGATGAAACGGCGGGGTTGAAGCTGCCTTGCGTGACGTTCAGCGAAATGGCCTCAGTCTCCTGCGTCACATACTTGCGGGCTTCCGGATCAAAGTAGCTGAACGCCACGGCGGGAATTTGAATGTCACCAGCCGACTGGGGAACGATCGCCTGCTCGAAGATCTTTTCGCCCTGCAATCCCGCGTTGTCCGCTGGCTCAAACCGCATTGACGGCTTGTAAGTCTTGAACCCTGCGTCGTCTTTCACTCCTGCGGTCGTGACGCGATCAAAGTTACCCGTGCCGCTCACCGTGAGTTTCAGCGCAACCGGCTCACCCACTGAAGCACTGGTCGATGTGGGTTCGGCGCGGATTTCGAACGTGCCGACGGCACCCGAGAAATCTCCCGGTCGATCAGTCGTGGGCAGGGGCAGAACTTTGATGGCAGTCAGATCCGTCTTCAACGTGATCGGCTTCTCACTGACGCGACCAAAGAAATCGTCGAAGAACGAGTCATCGAACATCGAACCAAGCGGGCTAGCCCGCCTGGCCGAACGATCTTGAACGCGCACCATCACCGGCAGTTCCAGATTCAGCGTGTAATCGCCCGCCTTCACCGGCGCGAGGGCTGTCGTCCAGGTCACAACCGTGTAGGGCCGGCCTTCAACCATCTCCTGCGATTGTTCCGGCTGCTTCGGGAGTTTGCTCATCGTGAATGCGTCACTGCTCAGCACTGGCAGCCCGTTCAGGCTCGCGCTCATGCCGCGTCGGAAATACGCCTTGATCTGCACCGGCACGACTTCGCCGACATACAATTCCTGCTTGGGCGTAACGACATGCAGAAACGCAGGCTGCCCGTTCGCTGACTCAGGCGAGTCATTACCGGACAGTGAATTGACATTTGGCGGCGGCAACGCGCGACCGAGTGACGGGGAGCGCTGGCTTGCGCCGCTGTTTCCACCGACAACTTGAAGTTGCAACGGTTTGCTGGCAGCAGCGCCCGCTTTGATGGCTGGGATGTTGAACGTGCCGACTTTTGTCGCCGTGACTTGATAGTGAAAACTCACATTGGCCGCCACTGCGCCATTGATGGATTGGAAGGAACTGGATTTCCCCACCAACGCAAACTCCAGTCCGTCCACATTCGGCAATTCTGGCTCAACGATATGGTTGGCTTGCACACTGACAGTGAGTTCCGTTGCTTCATCCAGAGAAATGCGCGTTGGCTCGAGTGTAGCGTTGACGCTGGCAGTGGCCGCTCGCGTCGAGGTGGCGAACGTGAGTCCCAGTGCAATCGCGATGATGATCCGGGTCATACCAATAAGGATGTTGAGAGTTTCATATTACCAATCACGTAGAGGTTTGTTGTCTTCCCTGGGCGCGGCGCCGCGAGCCATCTGGCCGGCGTTGACCTTCCGTTCTTCGCCCTTCAACGAATCCAGGAGATTCTTCGCTTCTTCCTTCGTCATCTGGCCGGGCTCGCGACGTTCGCTCGCCTCCGCTTGCTCGGTCCCTCGTTGCGAGGGATCAGGCTTGCGATTGGCTTCCGGCGTGCCCTTGGAAGGTTTCTTCGACTCCGGTTGCGAACCGTTGTTCGCTTGTTGGTCCGGCTTTTGGTCGTGCGACTTTTGGTCTTTGTCGGCAGAGGCATTCTGCTGCCTTTGCTTGTCCGCCTCGGGCTGCTTCTGCTGATCCTGACCGGAGCCCGCTTGATCTTCTTGGTCCTGCGATTTGCCGTCACCCGTGTTCGCCTGGTGATTCTGGTCCTGGTTGGAATTCTGTTTGTCTTGACTGGACTGGTTCTGATCCGATTTGCTCTGCTGGTCCTTTTGGTTCTGGTCCTTGTTTTGATCAGAATTGTTGTTGGCCTGCTGGTCTTGCTTGGAATCCTGATTGTCCTGGTCAGACTTGCTTTGCTCAGACTGCTTTTGCTGATTCTGCTGATCCTGGTTCTGTTGATTCTGCTGCTGTTGCTCTTGCTGCTTCTTCAACTCTTCCAACTTGCGTTTCACCAAATCGCGATTGTACTTCGCATCCGCATCGTCCGACTTGATTTGCAACGCGGCGTCATACGACTGCACGGCAGACTCCCATGTCTTGATGGTTTGCTGCGGATTGGATTTCTCCGTCTTCTGTCCGGAGCGGTATTGCGTGTTGCCCAGATTGTAATAGGCGCTCTGCTGCACCGCGAGTTGATCGGTCTTCAACGCGCTTTCGAAGGATTTTTCCGCCGCTTCAAACTCGCCCGTCTTGTAAGCCGCCGCTCCATGGTTGAACTGCAACTCCGCCTTCGCCGGTTGCTTTTGCGCGCTGGCCGCGTAGTCCTTTGCAGACTGCGCGAAGTCGCCCTTTTGATACGCCTTCTCAGCACTCCCCGCGGAGGCGTGCGAAACGGTCGGC
>DASUGI010000085.1:0-3299 GCA_036274115.1 Verrucomicrobiia bacterium | reverse complement strand
CGATCTTGCTGACCTCGAATCATCCCAACTCCGTCACCGACCCGTTTGTCATTGGGGCTTCGATCCCACGTAAAGTAAATTTTATGGCCACGGTGCAGATGTTTCGGTTCGCGCCGTTGAAGTGGTTGCTGCTCCGCTGCGGCGTCATTCCCGTGAACCGGGTTCAGGATAATCCCAGGGGCATGCGCTCGGTGATGGATACGTTTGAAGCGGTGTATCGCGTGTTGGAACGTGGCGAAGCTGTGGCGCTCTTTCCTGAGGGCATTACGCACGATGATCCGCAGTTAAAAGAGGTGAAGACTGGTGCGGCGCGAATGGCTTTGGAACTCGAACATCGCCATGGCGGCAAGCTTGGTCTCGTGATCGTGCCGGTCGGGCTGACCTTTTCCGCCAAGGAACTCTATCGCAGCGATGCCTTGGCGAACTTCGGCGAGCCGATTCGAGTAGCTGACTTTCTGGTAATCTACGACTCGCAACGCAAAGACTGCCTCCGCAAACTGTCCCAGGAAATCGAGATGCGTATTCAAGCTTTGATTCTGCATATTCCGAATCTGGATCAGGCGCGGGTCATCGCGGCGGTGAAGCGGCTTTATCTGGAGCGGTTGCGGCTGGGGCATCGATCCGTGGGCGTCCCGCTTGGCTCCCAGGCGGAGGAACTGGCTTTGACCCAGCGAATCGGCGCAGCGGTGCAGAAAATTTATCAGGAGTCGCCCGCGGTGGCGGAAGGATTTTGTCATCGGTTGGCGCGTTATGAAAAGCTGCTCAGGAAGCTCAGCGTTGCGGACGATGAACTTGCGGCATTTGAACAACGCGGCGCGTGGATGGGAAAGCATCTGTGGCTGGCGTGCCTTGCCGTGGTGTTCCTGCCGATCGCACTTTATGGCTGGGTTTTCAGGTTGGTGCCGGCGCTGGTCGTGGCGTGGGCCGTGAAACGATTCGCCAATCCACAACTCCGCAAAGCGCAGATCTCCACCGCGAGCATGGTTGCCGGTATCGTCGCGTTCAGCTTTTTCTACGCGCTTTATATCGCTGCCGTTCACTGGCTGTTCGGTTGGCCGGTCAGTCTGTGGTTTGGACTCTCACTGCCGGTCACGGGGTTGATTGCCCATTACTATTTGCAAGCCGGACGTAATTTGATGAGATCGGTGCGAACTGCGTTGGTGCTGGTGCGTGCGCCGTTTGCAGCAAAACGGGTGATCGCCATGCGCCAGGGCCTGATCGCCGAAATCGAAGCGGCACATCAAACCATCCTCACCCCACAAAAAGCAGCATGAAATCGATTCTCCTTTTAATCCTGTTTGCGTTCAGCCTGCGCGCGGAACAGGAGTGGACTCGTTTGAAGTCAGACGAGGAGATTGTTTTTTATCCGAGCATTGCGCAGCGTGTGAAGGGAAAGACCAATCTCTGGCGCGCCGAGATTCGAGGGAATGTGTTTGAGCCGGAGCAGCGGCGGCTGGTCGTCGCTGCGTTTCGCGAAACGATCGAGCTGAGGTCCGATGAGATGACCTCAGCGGAGGCTGAGATGTTCAGCAAGCGTGCGAGGCTGTTTCTGGTGGATCACGAACGTGGGAAGAAAGTTTTCATTCGCCTCGGCACCAATGAATTCTATGTCGGCAAGTCGGGTGCGGATGGTCGGTTCGCGGGAGAGATCAGGTTTACCGATACACGTGACACGACTTTCACGGCCATTCTTGGTGCCAGCGACAAGCGAGAGTTCAAAGGCCGTATCTTTCCCATGGAAGCGCAAGGGCTGAGCGTCATCTCGGACATCGATGACACGATCAAGATCACGGAAGTGCGGGATCGCAAAGCAACGTTGCGCAACACCTTCCTGCGCGAGTTCAGGGCCGTGCCGGGCATGGCGCAATTTTATCTAAGCGCGACCAATGAACCCAACATCAGCTTTCACTATGTCTCCGCAAGTCCGTGGCAGCTCTACGAACCCCTGGCAGCGCTGGTTAAGTCGAACGGCTTCCCGGCAGGGACGTTCGAGTTGAAAGAATTCCGGTGGAAAGGCAAAAGCTTTTTGAGCCTGTTTTCCAATCCCGAGAAGTACAAACCTGGTGTGATCGAACCGTTACTGAAGCAATTTCCCAAACGCACGTTTATTTTGATTGGCGATTCCGGCGAGCGCGACCCGGAGATTTACGGCGCCCTCGCGCGAAAATTCCCCGAGCAAATCTTTCGCATCTGCATTCGCGATGTGACGAACGAACCGGGGGACGCCCCGCGCTATACGAAGGCGTTTCGCGATGTGCCCGGGGAAAAGTGGCAGATCTTTCGCGAACCCACCGAGATCAAGTGCCTCTGCGAATAGCTTATTACCGCTAATGCAATCGGTTAGCGCCACTTGGCAGAATACAGTGGGCGCGTGCTGTCACGATCTTCCTCATCGTAGCCTTCGGAGAAACACAGGAAGAGCAACTCGTCCCCGTGACGACGGCGAATGTGCTCCGGGACGTCGAAGCGAACTCGAAGGTGGTTCCCGTCTGTTTGCACTGAACGCAAGCGCAGAAATTGATGATCCATCTTGGCGCGGAACACATCAGAGCGAACGGGCCGCTCTCCGTTCCTTTCGCGCGGTCCGACGTTCAGTTCGACAAAGTCAGGACGATCCACCGCTAAAATGACGATATTCCCGGCGTAGCCATCTTCGGGTGTCCAACCATAACCGTTGTAAGCGACGTGGGTTTGAGCGGGATTGTTTGTTGTGTCGTACGCACCACCGAACTCGGCGATCCCCGGCCCCTCGGTTCGTAATAGACTCGTCGGGATTTGTCCCGAGCCAACAAGGGCCCGGGAGCGGGTCGGACTTGGGCCGTGAACACTTCATAGCCTCCTCAAAGACTTTGCCGACCTGCCGGCGCGTGGTGCCGTGGATGCGCTTGTCGGCGACGTTCTTTTCCCAATCCGCCAGGTAAGCGTTCTGCGCCGTCAGGCTTTCGAACGTCCGTCCCTTGACCGCGTTGTTCTGTGCATACTTGACGCCCGCTTCCACCTTGCCCTTGTGCCGTGGCGTGGCCGTGACGCGGTATGTGGAAGGGCGACTTGGCTTGGTGGTTAACCGCCAGAAGAGTCAGGTCGCGCCGCTGAGTCGCTGCACCTTCCTGGGCTTCGCCATCAAGCGAGGCAAAGTGGTGTGGACGGACAAGGCGTATCTGTTAAGAGCCGCAGTGCCGTCGTAAGAAGTGCCGTTTTCTGGCCGAATTGTCATCCGAAATCCGGGTGTGTTTACGATCTCAATGTGGGTGAAGTGCCGTCAGCGCCGTCCTCCCTTTTTCTCAATCCTCGTCACCCGA